>JBKPRX010000035.1:0-10339 GCA_046734795.1 Actinomycetota bacterium | reverse complement strand
CTCGATCTCGGGCAGGTGACCGTGCAGATCGGCGACTGCGACGAGACGCGTCAACCGGCGGCGGCGCGCTGCGGCTCGGCCTCGCGCTCGGCGGTCAGACCCGAGACATCTTCGCTCGTGACCTCGAGCGGATGCACAGTGTCGCGCAGCGGCACCTCGCGCAGGAACCAGGAGAGCACGAACGGAACGATCGCGACGAGCATCCCGCAGAGGAAGACGCCGTGCAGCGAGCCCGCGAATGCGTCCATGAACTGCGACCGAATCGCGGGCGGCAGCTGCCGTGCCGCAGCCGGATCGATGTGTGCGCCGACGCCGATCCGCGCGATCGCGGCGCGCGGCATGTCTGCGATCTGACCCGCGAGCCGCGAGGCGAAGATCGAGCCGAAGACCGCCACCCCGAAGGAGCCGCCGACAGATCGGAAGAACGTTGCGGTCGACGTCGCAACACCGATATCGCGCGGACTCGCGTCGTTCTGCACCACGAGCACCAGCACCTGCATCACGAGCCCGATCCCGACGCCAACGACGAAGATGTCGATGGACGTGCGCCATGACGGCGTCGTCGCACCAAGGCGGAACAGCAAGTACATGCCGACGACGAGAATCGCGGTGCCGGCGATCGGAAACGCCTTGTAGCGTCCGATGCGCGAGATCACCCGTCCCGACAGAATCGCGGCGATCAGGAGCCCGGCCATCAGCGGCAGCATGCGCAGACCCGAGCTCGTCGGAGTCGCGCCGTACACGATCTGCAGGAACAGCGGCACGAACACGATCGCGCCGAAAAGCGTGAAGCCGACGAGAAAGCCCATCGAGCTCGCGACGGCGAAGACCCGCGATCGGAAGAGGCTGAGCGGAAGGATCGGCTCCGGCGCGCGACGTTCCTGCAAGAGGAAGAGCACGAGCAGGACGAACCCTCCGACGGCCGTCGCGACGATCGGCTTCGAGCCCCACGCGTACTCGTTTCCGCCCCAGGTCGCAACGAGGATGAGACACGCGACGCTTCCGCTCAGGAGCGCAGCTCCGAGGTAATCGATCGAGTGCTCGCGTCGCCGGCGCGGCAGATGCAGACCGAACGCGACGATCGCGACCGCGACCGCGCCGACGGGCATGTTCACGTAGAAGACCCAGCGCCAGGAGAGGTTGTCGACGAAGAAGCCACCGAGGAGCGGCCCCGCAACGGACGCAATCGCGAACACGCCGCCGATCAGACCCATGTAACGGCCGCGCTCGCGAGGCGAGACGATGTCGGCGATGATCGCCTGCGCACCGACCATCAAGCCGCCGGCGCCGATGCCCTGCAAAGCGCGGAAGCCGATCAGCTCCACCATCGACTGGCTCAGCCCGGCGAGCATCGAGCCGGCGAGGAAGATCAGGATCGCCGCCATGAAGACCGGCTTGCGGCCGAGCATGTCGCCGAGCTTTCCGTAGAGCGGCGTCGCGATCGTGGACGCAAGCAAGTACGACGTGACGACCCACGAGAGATGGTTCAGGCCGCCGAGGTCGCCGACGATCGTCGGCAGCGCGGTCGAGACGATCGTCTGGTCGAGCGCGGCGAGGAACATGCCGAGCATCAGCGCCGCGAAGACCATCTTCAGCGCGCGGCCTTCCAAGAGCGTTCCGGTTCCGTTGCCGTTCGTGCTCATCGCGTCCGCTTCAATCGTTCGACCTGCGCGAAGGTCAGCGGTGGATGCGCAAGCGGCGTCGCCGCTTCACTGCGCAGGCCGTCGAGGAGGATCCCGAGCAACCGCCGCCACAAATCGGGCGCAACCTCGGACGACGTCTCCATCACGCGGCCGGCCGATTGGACGATCAACGCCATGTCGCTCGGTCGTAGATCCGGCCGGAGTGCTCCTTGCTCTTGCGCGTGCGCGATCAAGCGCGACGTGATCGGTCGCATCTTGCGACGGGCGGCCGCAATGCGTTCGCGGCCGTGCTCGTTCGTGCCGAGGACCGCATGGAGGCCGCGGTTCTTCGCATTCAGCTCGAGGATCTGCTCCAGGTACGTGCGGAACCCCTCCCACGCGTCCGGCAGCTCGAGCGCCTTCCGGCCGATTGCGACGAGCTCGGCGAGCGACGCCTCGAACACCGCGTCGACAAGGTCGGCTTTCGTCGGGAACCGCCGGTACACCGTCCCGATGCCGACTCCTGCGCGGCGTGCGACTTCCTCCATCGAAGCCTCCATGCCGTGCTCGGCAAACACCTCACGGGCTGCGACGAGGACGCGCTCGAGGTTGCGCTCGGCATCTCGGCGCAGCGGACGCTCTGTAACTGGAGTGGCCACTCCGCTTAAGAATAGCGTAAGCGGAGGGGTGCCTCCGCTTAATCCCCCGTCTGGGTTAGGTCAGTGTCAGCTGACGGTATTCGGCAAGACCCGAGACTCCCACGCCGACGAGCCGGAGCGCCCCCGGCCGGTCTCGCAGGCCGCGGTCGAGGAGGGCGCACGCGAGCTCGGCAATCTGGTCGCCGTCGTCGATCCCGACCGGAAGCGACGTCGAGCGGCTTCGGATCGAGAAGTCGGCGTACCGGAGCTTCGTCGTCACCGTTCTCGCCGTCTGGCCGCCGGCTTGCAGCTTCGACGCAACGTCCGCGGCCATCGACCTCAGCTCGTCGTGCAGGCGCTCGCGATCTTCGAGGTCCCGCTCGAAGGTGTTCTCAACGCTGATCGAGATCCGCTCGGCGGCGAGCTCGAGCTCGCGGACATCGATCCCGCGCGCGCGGTCGCGCAACATGCGCCCCACGCTGCCGGGCAGGAGCTGCTTCAACTGCGCGTCGTCGAGCGCTGCGAGGGCGCCGATCGTCTCGATTCCAGCCGCGCCGAGCCGCGCCTCGGCCTTCGGACCGACCCCGGGTAACCGCCGCACCGCAAACGGAGCGAGGAAGCGGGCCTCCGCTCCTTCGGGGACGACGACGATGCCGCCCGGCTTGCGATGGTCGCTCGCGACCTTTGCGACGACCTTGCACGATGCGACGCCGAGCGAGCACATGAGGCTCGTTCCAGCGCGCACGGCCGTCTGAACCGCTTCGGCGACGACGCGCGCCTCGAGGAAGTCGCGCGCCACTTCGCCGACGTCGAGGTAGCCCTCGTCGAGCCCCGTCCGCTCCACCGTCGGCACGACCTCGCGGACGACCGACCAGACCGACCGCGAATAGTCGCGGTAGAGCGCATGTCGCGGCCGGACGAAGACAGCATGGGGGCACCGCCGGAGCGCTTCGGCACAGCTCATCGCCGAATGAATCCCGAACGTGCGGGCGACGTAGTTCGCGGTCGCGACGACGCCACGCCCGCGCGGGTCGCCGCCCACGACGAGGGGCTGCGCGCTCAGCGACGGGTCCTCGAGCTCCTCCACGGCGGCGTAGAACGCGTCGAGATCGAGATGCGCGACGATCACGATTCCAGCGTACGAGCCGCGGCGGCTCGCAAGCCCGTCGAGCGATACGGCGCGACCGAAGACATGAGCCGGAGGAACCGGTTCGATGCACACGCAGCGATAGGCTGCCCTGATGGCGGTCCTGACGCCTGAGGTCGACCGCAACTCCGACGATTTCCAGCGCCGTCACGACCGAATGGCCGGCCTCGTCGCGGAGCTTCGCGAACGCACGGCGCTCATTGCGCGCGGCGGCGGCGACGACGCGATGCGGCGCCACCGCGAGCGCGGGAAGCTGCCTGCACGCGAGCGGGTCGATCGGCTCCTCGATCCCGACACGGCGTTCTTGGAGCTGAACGCGCTCGCCGCGTGGGATATGTACAACGGGCAGGCGCCCGCCGCGGGGATCGTCACGGGGATCGGAACGATCGAAGGCCGCGAGTGCGTGGTCGTCGCGAACGACGCGACGGTGAAGGGCGGCTCGTACTTCCCGCTCACGGTGAAGAAGCACCTTCGCGCGCAAGAGGTCGCCGCGCAGAACAACCTCCCCTGCATCTACCTCGTCGATTCAGGCGGTGCCTTCTTGCCGTTGCAGGCCGAGGTGTTCCCGGATCGCGAGCACTTCGGGCGGATCTTCTTCAACCAGGCGCGGATGTCGGCGGCGGGCATCTCGCAGATCGCGGCCGTGATGGGTTCGTGCACTGCCGGCGGTGCGTACGTGCCGGCGATGAGCGACGAGACGGTGATCGTTCGCGGAACCGGAACGATCTTCATCGGCGGTCCGCCACTCGTGAAGGCAGCGACTGGACAAGACGTAACCGCGGAAGAGCTCGGCGGCGCAGACGTGCACACCCGCCGCTCCGGCGTCGCCGACCACTACGCGGCCTCGGACGAGCATGCGCTCGCAATCGTGCGGCGGATCGTGGCGAACGTCCCCGTTTCCGCGCGTGCGGAGGCTCGGAGCGCCGAGCCGCCGGTGGCCGACCCGAGCGAGCTCTACGGCTTGATCCCCGAGGACTACCGCCAGGCGTTCGACCCGCGGCCGGTGATCGCCCGGATCGTCGACGCGAGCCGCTTCGACGAGTTCAAGACGCTCTACGGCGAGACGCTCGTCTGCGGCTGGGCGCGCATCGACGGCCACGAGGTCGGGATCCTCGCCTCGAACGGCGTGCTCTTTGCCGAGTCGTCCCAGAAGGGCGCGCACTTCATCGAGCTCGCGTGCAAGCGCGGCGTGCCGCTCGTCTTCCTGCAGAACATCACCGGCTTCATGGTCGGCGCCGAGTACGAGGCCGGCGGGATCGCGCGCGACGGCGCCAAGCTCGTGATGGCGGTCGCGTGCGCGGACGTGCCGAAGTTCACCGTCGTGATCGGCGGCTCGTTCGGCGCGGGCAACTATGCGATGTGCGGTCGCGCCTACGCACCACTGCAGCTCTGGATGTGGCCGAACGCGCGCATCTCGGTGATGGGCGGCGAGCAGGCCGCAACCGTCCTGACGATGGTCGGCGACGCCGATCCCGACGAGATCCGGGCGAAGTACGAGCTCGAGGGCAGCCCGTACTACTCGACGGCTCGTCTGTGGGACGACGGGATCATCGACCCACTCGACACCCGCCGCGTGCTGGCGTTGGGTCTCGCCGCCGCGCAGAATGCCCCGATCCCCGAGACGACCTTCGGCATCTTCCGGATGTAAGGCGTGACGATGGCGTTCTGGAGGCGAAAGACCCGACTGCCCGAGCTAGGCGAGGCCGAGGCGTACGAGCGAACCTACGGCGGCGCGCGCACGGAGGTCGCCGTCGTGAAGCTGCCGCCGCGGCGACCACGCGATGCAGACGTCCTCGCGACCGGCGAGCTCTTGCGGCGCGCGTTCCTCGACCGACTCGAGCACCGCGAGAACGGCAAGAGGTGATCGCGCGAATCCTGATCTGGACCCTCGCCGACTCGAAGACCACACTCGACGAGCTGCGTGAGAAGCTGCCGCTGCTTGAGGACGGCGACGTCTGGATCTCCAACGACGTCTCGGACCGGTTCGGCCTCATCAGCTTCGCGGAGGAGCCACCGGACCTCGCCTCCGTCATCGACCTGATCGGCGGCGAGCCCGTCGTCTCCGAGGAGTTCGACGTCGAGTGAGGAGCCGTCGGGCGGCGGTCGCCGCGGTGGCGGTCGTCGCGGCGGCACTCTGGCTCGTGTCCTGGGCGCTTCTCCAGGGCAGCTCGTCGGGTGAGTTCCAGATCGTCGATACGCCCGTGTACCAGCACTACGGCGACGCGATGCGGGCCGGCGACGTTCCGTATCGCGACTTCGAGCTCGAATACCCGCCGGCCGCGCTGCCTGCGTTTGCGGCGCCCGAGCTGACGGCGAAGCCCGGCGACTACGACGGCTATACGCGGGCGTTCGAACGTTGGCTCGCCGGACTCGGCGTGATCGTTGTTCTCTGTGTCGCCGTCGCGCTTGCGGCGGCCGGCGCGACGCCGGCGGCGATCGCCGCTGCGACGGGGCTCGTCGTCGTCTCGCCTTTGCTGCTCGGAAGCGTCTACCTGACGCGCTTCGATCTCTGGCCGGCGGCGCTCAGCCTTGGCGCATTGGCCGCGCTCGTCACGGGGCTCGATCTCGTCGCCGCTGTCGTGCTCGCGCTTGCGATCGCGGCCAAGATCTACCCGGTCGTGCTGGTGCCGCTCGCCCTCGCGTGGGTGTGGCGCCGTGCCGGCCGGCGCCGCGCGATCGTTTGGAGCGCGCTCCTTGTCGGGACGCTTGCGGCGATCTTCCTCCCGTTCGCGGTGATCTCGCCCGGAGGTGTGGGACACAGCATCCGCACGCAGCTCGAGCGGCCGCTGCAGATCGAGAGCCTCGGCTCGTCGCTCCTTCTGTGGGCACACCACGTCTTCGGCGTGTCGCTCACCGTGCACAGCGACCACGGCTCGCAGAACATCGCAGGCTCGCTCGCACGCGCCGTCGGCGTGTTTTCGAGCGTGCTGCAAGTGGCTGCGGTGGTGACCGTCTGGGTGCTCTTCGCGCGCGGGCCGGCACGCGCAAACCGTCTCTTCTGCGCGGCGGCTGCGGCGGTGGCAGCGCTGATCGCGTTCTCGAAGGTCTTCTCGCCGCAGTTTGCGATCTGGCTCGTGCCACTCGTGCCGCTCGTGCGCGGGCGCCGCGGAATCGCCGCGGCGGCGCTCTTCGTCGTCGCGCTCGTCCTGACGCAGGTCTGGTTTCCGTCGCGCTACTGGCAGCTCGCGACCGACCTCGACCGCGGCGTCAGCGCCGCCGTGCTCGCACGCGATCTTGCGATCGTCGCACTCGCGGTCGTACTGCTCGACGGGCTCCGGGTGCGTCAGTCGGGGTCGAGCCCGACGTAGTTCTCTGCAAGCCCGGTCGCGGCCGCGTGTGACGTCGTGACGTAGCGGAGCTGCGAGAGCTGCAGCTTCTCGTCGAAGGGATCGTCGCCAGGCAGCTTGTGCAGCATCGTCGTCATCCACCACGAGAAGTGCTCGGCGCGCCACACACGGCGAAGCGCCGCCTGCGAGTACGTATCGAGGAGCGTCATGCCGCCGCCTCGGTACCAGTCGATCAGCGCCTCGGCAAGCAGGCGCACGTCATTGATCGCGAGGTTCAGCCCCTTCGCACCGGTCGGCGGGACGATGTGCGCGGCGTCACCCGCGAGGTAGAGGCGGCCGTACTGCATCGGCTCGGCGACGAAGCTCCGCATGCCCGTCACGCCTTTCTCGACGATCGGCCCTTCCGCGAGCGTCCAGCCTTCGAGTGCGGTGCGGCGCCGCAGCTGCTCCCAGATCCGCTCGTCGGGCCACTCTGCGACGTCCTCGTCGTGGCGGACCTGCACGTAGTAGCGCGAGAGCGTCGGCGACCGCAGGCTGAGGAGCGCGAAGCCGTCCTCGTGATGCGCGTAGACGAGCTCGCCGCTCGACGGCGCAACCGAGGCGAGGATCCCGAGCCAGCCGAACGGATACTCGCGCTCGAACGTCGTCAGCACGCCTGCAGGAACGCTCGCACGCGCGACGCCGTGGAAGCCGTCGCAGCCCGCGACGACGTCGCATTCGAGCTCCCGCTCTTCGCCCTCGTACCGGAAGCGAACACGCGGCCGTTCGGTGTCGACGTCTTCGACGGCCAACGCCTCCGCTTCGAAGAGGAGCGGCAGCCGGCTCGCGATTCGCGCCGCGACGAGATCCTTGACGACTTCCGTTTGCCCGTAGATGAGGATCGTGCGGCCGTCGGCGAGCTCGCTCAAGGGCACGTAATGTCGCTCGCCGTCGAACTGGAGATAGATGCCGCCGTGGACGATGCCTTCGCGGTCCATGCGCTCGCCGACGCCGGCATCGCGGAGCAGATCGACCGTTCCCTGCTCGAGCACGCCGGCGCGGATGCGCGCCTCGACGTAGTCGCGCGTGCGGCTCTCGAGGACGACCGAGTCGATGCCTTCGTTCTCGAGCAGTCGCGCGAGCGTGAGACCTGCCGGGCCCGCGCCGAGGATGCCGACCTGCGTGCGTGTCGTCTTCACGTCTGTCGGTCTTCTTCGTCGAGCACCTGCTGCGCGATCGCGAACGCGTTGTTAGCGGCGGGCACGCCGCAATACACCGCACTCTGGAGGAGCACCTCCTTGATCTCATCCGCGGTGAGGCCGTTCCGAAGGGCGGCACGCACGTGCATCGCGAGCTCGTGGTCGCGGCCGAGTGCGACGAGCGCCGTCAGCGTGATTGCGCTGCGCATGCGGCGGTCGAGTCCTGGACGCGACCAGATCTCGCCCCACGCATAGCGCGTGATCAGGTCTTGGAAGTCGGCGGTAAAGTCGGTCGTGCGCTCGACCGCGCTGTCGACGTGCGCGTCGCCGAGCACCTCGCGCCGGATCTTCATGCCCTGCTCGTGCCGCTCGTTGCTCATGCGAGCACCGCTTCGCCGAACCGCTCGGCCTGCTCGACGTTCGCGAGATGCCTTGCCTCCGGCATGACGATCAGCGTCGCGTTCGGGATCCCGTTCTCGAGGAGCTCGAGATCCGAAGGCGGTGTCGATGGATCGTCGGCACCCGCGATGCAGAGCGTCGGCGCCTCGATCTCCGCGAGACGCGAGCGGATGTCCCAGTCGCGGAGCGCCTCGCAGCACGCGGCGTAGCCCTCGCGCGGCGTCGCGAGGAAGAGCCGGCGGAACTCATCCACGAGCTGCGGCTGCTCTTCACAGAGCTTCGGCGTAAACCAGCGCTCGAGCACCGCGTCGACGATCGCCTCGAGGCCTTGCTCGCGCACCGTCTGCGTGCGCTCGACCCAGCCTTCCGGAGTGCCGAACTTGGCGGCGGTACAGCAGAGGACGAGCCGCTCGAGCCGTTGCGGCGCGGCGAGCGCGAACGCCATTCCGACCGCGCCGCCAAGCGACAGACCGAGGAACGACACGCGCTCGAGCTCGAGCTCGTCGAGAAGCGCCACCACGTCGCCGGCGAGCTCGTCGACTGTGTACGGACCCGGAGGAACGTCGGAGCCGCCGTGACCGCGATGGTCGTAGCGAAGGACGCGATACCGGCGCGAGAGCGCGTCGACGTTCGCATCCCACATCGCGTGCGTCGCGCCGAGCGAGCTCGCGAGCACGAGCACCGGCGCGTCTTCGGGGCCGTCCAAGCGGTAGTGGACCTTCATGCGTCGTCCTCCGCGGCGAGCTCGAGCGCGCGATCGACGAAGAGCGATGCCGAGCCGAGATAGCCGGTCGGATCGAGAGCCCGCTCGACCTCGTCGGGCGAGAGCCGTTCCGCAAGGACATCGCGCAGCGGACGCTCGGCGAGATCCTCGCGCGGAACGCCGAGCTCGAACACCGCGCGCTCGGTCAGCGTCGCGTCGGCAATGTTCGCGCGCATGCGCTCCGCGTTGATGACAAGGCCTTCGAGCACGTCGGCGATCGCGGCCGCCGCTGCGCCGGTGAACGCGAGCGCACGCGACAGCGCGTCCCATTCCGTTTGCCACGCGCCGGTGCTCCGCTCGTGCTCTTGGACGAGCGCGCCGTTCAGGATGCTCGAGTCCGCAGCCAGCTGACGCGCGCACGCGATCGCGAGCACCGACCCCACGGGATTTCGCTTCTGCGGCATCGTCGACGACAAACCCGCCGAGCCCTCGGCGACTTCGGCGACCTCCGTCTGCGCGAGCAGCGCCACGTCGAGGCCGATCTTTCCGAGCACGCCGGCGGCGAGCGCGAGCGCCGAGCCGATGCGCGCGACGCGTGTGCGGTTCGTGTGCCACGGCAGCGGCACCTCGGGAAGCTCGAGCTGCGCGGCGAAGAGTTGCGAGACCTCCGGCCCGCGCTCGCCGAGCGCAGCGAGCGTTCCGGCGGCGCCGCCGAGCTGTGCTGCAAGACATTCGGAGCGCATGCGCATCACCTCGCGCCGCGCCTCGGTGACACCGACGAGCCAGCCGGCGGCCTTCAGGCCAAACGTCGTCGGCACGGCTTGTTGGAGCAAAGTCCGCGCGGCGAGGACCGTGTCTCGCTCGTCGCGTGCATGGCGTTCGCATGCAGCGGCGACGCGTTCGACGTCTTCGAAGACTAGACCGAGCGCCCGGCGCGCAACGAGCATCATGGCCGTGTCGACGATGTCCTGGCTCGTCGCGCCGTAGTGCACGAAGCGCGCGTGGTCGCCGCCGACGGCCTCGCGCAACGCCCGTACGAGGGGCTCCGCCGGATTGCCCGCAGCGCGCGCGCCTTCGAACAGCGCGTCGACGTCGACGCGGTCGATGTCGCACGCCTCCGCAACCGCGGCGGCGACCTCGTTCGGGATCACGCCGGCAGCCGCTTCCGCGTTCGCAAGCGCGCGCTCGGCTTCGAGCATCGCCTCGACCCAGGCGCGTGCAGACGTCGCGACCCGTAGCTCCTGCGGCACCGCGATCGACTCGAAGAGGCTCAAAGCGCGAAGAACGGCGTCTGTCGCGCGCCTTGGAGCCGCACGTCGAAGCGAACGAGGCCCGCGTCGCCTTGCGCGACGAGCGCGTCGCGGT
>JBKPRX010000034.1:0-4552 GCA_046734795.1 Actinomycetota bacterium | reverse complement strand
CCGACCTCCAGCCGCGCGACTAAGTCTTCGGCTGCGTGAGCGGCAGGACGATGCGGAACGACGCGCCGCCCGTGGGCGAGTCTTCGACCCATGCGCGGCCGCCGTGGAGCTCGGTGAATTGCGCGACGAGCGCAAGGCCGACGCCGGTGCCCGGTGTCGCGTCCGCATCCGCACCGCGTCTGAACGCCTCGAAGATCGACTTCCGCTCCTGCACCGGAACCCCGGGCCCGTGATCGTCGACGGCGATCAAGACGCCTGACCCCTGCGGCTCGACCCGCACAAGCACATCCGTCCCGGGGGGTGTGTGGCGGATCGCGTTCGCCAGGAGGTTGTCGACGATGCGATCGACTTTCGCGGCGTCGATCTCGGCTGTGACGGGCTGTGCCTCGAACAGGATCGGATGGTCGCCGCCGCGGCGATCGTCGACGACCTGCTCGACGAGCTGGCTGACGTCTGTCGCTTCGAACGTCGTCACGACGTATCCGTGTCGCAGTCGATCCAGGTCGAGGAGATCCGACAGCAGCCGGTGGAGCTTCTGCGCTTGCTCGAGCATGTGGTCAAGGAGCTTCGCCTGCAGCTGCGGCTCGAGCGTCCGCTCGCGCAACGTCGCCGCAAAACCGACGATCGCGGTGAGCGGCGTGCGCAGCTCATGCGAGACGGTCGAGAGGATCCCTTCACGGAGCTCCTCGACCTTCTTGCTCTCGGTGACGTCCTGCGCTGTGCCGAGCAGTCGCATCGCATTTCCGTTCGCGTCGAGTACGACACGCCCACGAACGGACATCCAGCGCACGGTTCCGTCGCCGCGCAACACTCGGTGCTCGAATGAAAACGGCCTCTTGTCGGCGAGCGCGCGATTCACGACCGCGCGCGTCAGCGCGTGGTCGTCCGGATGCAGGCACGCGAGGAACCGCGCTTGTTCGATTTCCGTACGACGATCGACGCCGTACAGCCGATAGAGCTCGTCCGACCAGACGATGCGATTGCTCGGCGTCTCCCAGCTCCAACTGCCGATGTGCGCGACCTCTTGCGCTTCGGCCAGCTGCAGCTCGGCGGTCTTCCGCTCGGCGAGCACCGCACCGAGGATCAGCACGCTCGTCGTGATTCCGGCGAGCAGGCCTTCGAGCACTTGCACCACGCGCGTTGCGTCGTCGGTGCCGATTGGCGTGTGACCTCCGACGGCGCCGCCGATCGCTATCGCCGCGACGACGAAGCTGCTCGTAACGGCGCCGACCTGCGCGAAACGGAGCGTCGCCCAGATGTACAGCGGAAAGAGCAAGTGCGGGTAGCGCCAGTAACCGCCGTAGAAGACGAGGATGCTCGTCCCGACGAGGAGCGCGAGCAAAGCGGCCGCCTCGAGCTGCCGCGCGCGCGGAAGAACGGAGCGAAGCGGCACCGTGGCGATCACGAGCACGAGCGGAGCCACGATCAGGACGCCCATGGCGTCTCCGATCCACCAGAGCGCCCACGAGTAGGCGTACGACCCGGGCAGGTCGTCCGTCACCCACAGCGCGGTCACGCCGTTCGTTGCGGCGATCATCGTGCTCGCGACGGCGCCGAGCAGAATCAGCGCGAAGACATCCCGGACTCGCTCGAGCGTCGGCCGGAACCGTGCGCGCACGAGGAGCTCGCGCGCGACGACGGCTTCGAGCGTGTTGCCGAAGGCAATCACGAGCGCCATGGGAATCGAGGCGCCGCTCGTCGCATTCGCGATGAACGCGCCGAGTGCGATCGCAGGCCAATACCCGCGGCCGAACAGAACAAGGACGGCGACGGCGATCCCGGCGGGCGCCCAGACCGGCGTGATGACCCCGCGGGCGACGGCGAGCTCGAGCCCGACCTTCGCCGCCCCCACGTACACGGCGACGACGGCCGCGAAGCGCGCGGCATTGGCCAGCTCGACGCGGTCTCGGACGCGCCGAGAAGTCAACAACCGATGCTCCAGGCGTCCGGTCGTCACACTGGGCCTGACGCGGACGCTACATCGTGCGGCGGCCGCGGCTCAAGTCCCCAAAACCGCGCGGCTACAATGAGGTCGACGACATACGGGGGCGATCTGGTTTCGACGTGGTCGATTCTCCGGTTGAGCTGCAAGCCGAGGTCCCCGGTCGGCCTCGTAAATCCACCGGGAAACAAAGCAAGTGCGAAGAACGAACTCGCATACGCTGCCTAGCCTGAGCTAGCAGCGTCGTCGCCCCGACCTGGGCCCGTGGGTCGGGATCCGGCGTCATTGAACGGGCTCGGTGCCGAAGGAAAGCCAATCGCCGGAGGCGCGACAACGAAGGATGGCTAGCCCGTCGGTAGGTCGGCTGTCACCGGCCGGCGGGTGAAACGCAAGGCAGCCTACGCTTGTAGACGCTCAATTCGGGGCGACGACGGACGCGGGTTCGATTCCCGCCGCCTCCATTTCTCGCGCTTCGCCCGCTTCGCGCGGGTCAGGCGCGCTCCGCGCGCGTGACCTCGCGCTGTGCTTTCCGCTCGCTCAGGAGAACGGACGACCGCAGCGAACCGCGCCCGCACATGTCGGTCGCGGCGAGATCGGCATGCGGACAGATCGTCACACCTGCGGCACACAGTCCCCTTGACAGCAACCGGTGTCTGACACCGTTTCCGCTACTAGACCTCCTGGAGCACCGACAGGATGTTGCCGGCGGGATCCTTGAACCACGCCTGCTTCGGTCCTGGCGTCGCGATGCCCTTCTCGTTCGTCTTCAGCGGACCCTCGTCGTACTGCTCGAACTCGACGCCGGCAGCGCGAAGCCGGTCGACTGTCGCCTCGATGTCCTCGACTGGGAAGTTGAGGACGGTATAGGTCGCCGGGTCGTGGTTCGGCTTCTCGTAGAGCATGACCGTGTGGCCGTTGAATCCCTGCAGCCCGAGCACTGGCGGGTTCTCCTCGACGACCCTGAACACGCCGAGCGTCTCCGCGTAGAACTGCTTCGCCTTCGCGCGGTCATCGACGGAGAATCCCGCAAAGAACGGTGAGTACTTCAGCATCTCGTCTCTCCCTGATCGCTTTCTCACCCTTTCCGACTGCTCGGAGGCCGAAGACTCATCGGTGCATCGGCGTCGAGTTCGTGTCTGACACCATTTCCTCCTGATGAGGTTCTTCGGCCGCAAACAAGAGACGGAGCAGCCGCCGGCCGCCGACGTCTACGAAGGCCTTCGCAAGCAGGTCCTACGTCTGACGCCTGAGCAACTGGGCGAGGCGTTCGCCGACGCGCCGATCCTCGCCTTGCTGATGGAGACCGGCTACGAGCAAGCCGTGGCGACGCTCGTCGGTGTGGCGGACGGAACGTCGAGCCTGTACTTCAGTAACGGCGGCGGAGTCATCGGTGCCGGCGCGCATGCGTCCGTCGCCGAGGCGAACGCGCGCTGGCTGGAAAGCGGACTGACGTTTCTTCCCGAACTGTCCGAGATCGCGGACCCTCCGCTTCCGGAGCAGGGCGTCACGCAGTTCGTAGCGGTGACACCCGACGGCCTTCGCGGCGCTAGCGCGCGAGAGGATGAGCTCGGAAGCGGCGCGCACCGTTTGTCTCCGTTCTTCTACGCCGCTCAGGACGTCATCACGCAGATCCGGCTCACACAGGACCGCTGAGCTGATTACGGCTCGTTTGCTTCGCTACGCGTGCCCGGTCCAGACGCGCGCTGCGGCTCGGTTCTCCTCGACCATGTACTCCCACAGGTAGATCGAGAAGCCGCGGTGCGAGTCCCACGGGAAGGCGCCGTAGTCGGCGAGCTTGTAGCGATGGACGCCGAGGCACGGGAACGCTCGCGGCCAGCCCTCTTCGCGGGCGCGGTTGATCATGTCGGGTGGCGATGCGGTCTCCGCCGGTTGGCTCGGGTCGTTCGAGAGGTAGGCCTCGGGCAGGCAGCGGAAGGCGTTGTCGATGAATGGCTTCGAGTCGTGATTGAAGTTCGTGATCAGGCCGGCCGGCAGACGAGGGCGCTGCGCGCGGAACTCGGCGAGCATCTGCTCGTAGCCGTCCCAGGGCCGCTCGACCGCCGCGAGCCACAGGTTCGGACGGACGGTGAGCACGTTGTCGAGGCTGCGCGGGTCTTGTTCCCAGATGCCGAACAAGAGCTTCTGTTCGCGACAGGCCGCACGTAGGCGCGCGAGGAGCTCAGGCTTCGGCTCGTTGTCCGGGTCACCGAACTGGACGGCGATCCATTTGAAGCCGCAGCCGGCGACGTCCTGCGCGAGTTGCTCGGGCGTCCAGTCGCCGCCGTTCAGTCCCCAGGCGACAAGCGCGCCGGGCTTTTGGAAGAAGCTCATCGCTCGCTCGTTCTCTGCGCTCGCATCGGCAACAGCGGACTCGTGCGCGACGCCAGGAGGCCGCTTCTGGCTCAAGCTTGCCAGCTCTCCCGCCGCGGCTCGCGCTGTTCAGCCTTGAGACAACGGCGTACGATCGGCTTTCGCTGCATCGTCGGAAGGAAATGAGGTGGCAGACGTCGCTACGACAACCCCCAACACCGAGGTCGTGCAATCCCTGCGTGAACAGGTGCGCGGCCAAGTCATCACCGCTGCGGACGAAGCCTACGACGAGGCGCGGGC
>JBKPRX010000033.1:0-11541 GCA_046734795.1 Actinomycetota bacterium | reverse complement strand
GCGATCAGCTCCTGCACGAGCTGGAACGCGGCGATCGGACGGCCGAACGCCTGGCGCTCCTTCGCGTAGGTGACGCAGGCATCGAGGCAGCCCTGCGCGATTCCCACGCAGCCTGCGCCGAGCGAGATGCGGCCGTTGTCGAGCGCGGACATCGCGACGCGGAAGCCCTGGCCGAGATCGCCGAGCCGCGACGAGTCGGGGACGCGCACTCCCTCGAGCGTGAGCTCAGCGGTGTCCTGCGCACGCAGGCCGAGCTTGCCCTTGATCGGATGCGCCGCGAACCCGGGTGAGTCCGTGGGCACGAGAAAACAGGTGATCCCGCGGGGGCCGTCCTCGCCGGTGCGCGCAAAGACGAGCGCAACCTTGGCCCACGAGCCGAGTGTGATGAACGTCTTCGAGCCCGTGAGCACCCACTCGTCGCCGTCCTGCACCGCGCGTGTCTGCAGCGCGGCAGCGTCAGAGCCGGAGCCGGGCTCCGTGAGCGCGTAGCAGGCGAGCCCCTCGCCGTTTGCCATCCCCGGGAGCCACTGCGCTTTCTGGTCGTCTGTCCCCCAATTCGCGATCGTCTTGCCCGCGAGCCCGTTGTTGACGGAGACGATCCCGCGAACCGACGAGTCGGCGCGGCCGAGCTCTTCGACGACGAGGCAGTAGGAGACCATGTCGAGCCCGCTGCCGCCGTACTCCTCGCTCCAGGCGGCGCCGAGGAATCCCGCCTCGGCGAGCTTCGGAACGAGCCCTTTGTCGGTGACCTCGTCGCGATCCCAATCGCGGACAAACGGGAGAATCTCGTTGTCGGCGAAGTCGCGAGCGGTTTCGCGGATCAACTGTTGCTCGTCCGTCAACTCCAGCTGCACGCGCCCCTCCCTCGGATCCGACCCACTACTACCTGGGTCTCAGCCTATGTAATCTCACCGACGCGCGGCAGCTTGAACGCGCCGCAAAAGCGGGGGGAAAGCCCCGCACGGACGAGCGAGAGAAGGGATCCGAGATGCCAGCGTTGGAGGGCAAGGTTGCGATCGTCACCGGGGCCGGACGCGGGATTGGTCGCGAGCACGCGCTCGCGCTCGCGCAGTACGGCGCGAAGATCGTCGTGAACGATCTCGGGGGCTCCATGGCGGGCGAGGGCGAGGACGTCGGCCCGGCCGAGCAGGTTGTGAACGAGATCAAGGCGATGGGCGGCGACGCCATCGTGAACGGCGCGAACGTCGCCGACTTCACCGGAGCCGGCGAGATGATCCAGCAGGCGATCGACCACTTCGGTCAGCTCGACATCCTCGTCAACAACGCGGGGATTCTGCGCGACAGGATGCTCTTCAACATGACGGAAGAGGATTGGGACGCCGTCATCAACGTGCACCTCAAGGGACACTTCGCACCGACGCGACATGCGGCCGCGTACTGGCGCGAGCGCTCGAAGGCGGGCGAGACGTTCAAGGCGCGCGTGATCAACACGTCGAGCCCGTCCGGCGTGTTCGGCAACGTCGGCCAGGCGAACTACGGCGCCGCGAAGTCCGGTATCGCCTCGTTCACGATGATCGCGGCGCAGGAGCTTGCGCGTTACGGCGTGACGGTCAACTGCGTCGCACCGAACGCGCGCACCCGCATGACGGAGGACTTGCTCGGCGACGCGGCTGCCGCACCGAGCGAGGGCTTCGACCCGATGCATCCCGCGAACAACTCGAAGATCGTCGTCGCTCTCTGCGCAGACGAGGCGCAGGGCATCACCGGCCAGGTCTTCCATGTCCGCGGCGGCGCGATCAACTGCTTGCAGCCCTGGCACGCGGGCGAGATGTTCTACCGCGACGAAGGCTGGGACCCGGACGACCTCGTGCAAGAGCTCGTCGAGCGTTTCCCCGACGGCAAGGCGCCGATCGGGATGCTCGCGGCGATGAACGAGGTCGGCGCAGAGTCCCTGCGCGCGTCGTGAGCGTCACGGCCGTCGGCGAGCGGAACCTCGCGCGGGCGGCCGAGCTCGCGCGCGAGCGGCTCGGCGACTACCCGACGCTGTGGTTCGACGGTACGTGGCACACGAACGCGGAGTTTGCAGAGCGCGCGTCGCGCGTCGGTGCGGCGCTGGTCGAGCTCGGCGTCGAACCGGGCGACCGAGTCGTGGTGATGATGGAGAACTCGCCCGACGTGCCGGTGGTCTACCAGGCGATCTGGCGAGCGGGCGCCGTCGTCACGCCCGCGATCTTCTTGCTGACGGCAGACGAGCTACGGCGAATCCTGTCGGACTCCGGTGCCGTCGCCGTCGTCGCTGCGCCCGCGTTTCTCGACACGGTGCAGCGCGCGGCTGAGGGCGTCGGGACGTTGCGCTGGACGATCTCGACAGGCGAAGCGGGCGGCGACGTCATCCCACTCGCCCAGCTCGAAGGCTCGGACCGCGGCGAGATCGTTCCGCGCGCAGACGACGACCTTGCTGCACTCATCTACACCGGCGGCACAACCGGGCGATCGAAGGGCGTGATGCTGACGCACTCGAATCTCTGGACGGCCGGCAAGGCCGGCCGTGAGGCGACGCACGTCGAGGGGGTCGTCCGCGGGCTCTCGTCGCTGCCGATGTCGCATTCGTACGGCGTGCTGCTGATGGCGGGCGGCTTGCACGCGCAAGAGCAAGGACAGACGGTGCTGATGCGTTGGTTCGAGCCGACCCTCTGGCTCGAGCTTGCGCAAGAGCACCGCATCCAGGCATCCGCGGTCGTGCCGTCGATGCTGTACCTGCTCCTGCAACAGCCGCTCGAGCAGTACGACCTCTCGGAGCTCCGGTTCATCGGCTCGGGCGCGGCGCCGCTCGCAGCTGAGGCAATCGAGGAGCTCAAGCGAAGGTTGCCGCACGTGAGCGTGCGTGAAGGCTACGGCTTGACGGAGTCGTCTGCGTCTGCGTGTGCGACGCGACCGAACAACATCAAGCACGGCACCGTCGGACAGCCCGTCCCGGGCACCGATCTCCGGATCATGGACGACAACGACAACGAGCTTCCGGTCGGTGAGGTCGGTGAGATCTGCATCCGGTCGGGCTCGGTGATGAAGGGCTACTGGAACTCGCCGGATCAGACGGCGGAGACGCTGCGGAACGGCTGGCTGCACACCGGCGATATGGGCCGGGTCGACGAGGAGGGGTTCGTAACGATCGTCGACCGCAAGAAGGACCTGATCATCCGCGGAGGCTTCAACGTCTATCCGCGCGACGTCGAGGAAGCGCTTCTCGAGCATCCCTCGATTGCGACGGCCGGCGTCGTCGGGCGACCGGACCCACGCCACGGCGAGGAGGTCGTCGCGTTCGTCACGCTCAAGCCCGGCACCGAAGGCGACGAGAACGACCTCGTGGGCTGGGCCAAAGAGCGGCTCGGCGGGTACAAGTACCCACGAGAGATCCGCGTTCTCTCTGCACTCCCGCTCACGCCCGTCGGGAAGCTCGACCGGAAGGCGCTGCGCGAAACGCTCAAACTCGAAGGAGCGACGAAATGAGCACGACGACGACGATCAAGATCTCCGATCTCGAGAGCATGGCCGGGCGCGAGCTCGGGCAGAGCGACTGGGTCGAGATCACGCAGGAGCAGGTGAACCAGTTCGCCGACGCAACCGGCGACCATCAGTGGATCCACGTCGATCCCGAAGCTGCGAAGAACGGCCCCTTCGGCGGGCCGATCGCGCACGGCTATCTCACGCTGTCGCTCTTGCCCCAGCTGATGCCGCAGGTGATGAGCATCGAGGACGCTGTGATGGGCGTGAACTACGGCGTCGAGAAGGTGCGCTTCACGAATCCCGTTCCTGTCGGCTCACGCGTCCGCTTGAACGCGAAGCTCGTCGGCAGCGAGCCGAAGGGCGCAGGCCGGTTGAACCGGATCGGCGTCCAGATGGAGATCGAAGGCCAGGAGAAGCCGGCGATGGTCGGCGAAGTGCTCTTCCTCGCGTTTGGAGCTCCCGATGCCTGAGGCCGTCATCGTCTCAGCAACACGCACGCCGATCGGGCGCGCGCGCAAGGGCTCGCTCGTCGACGTTCGGCCCGACGACTTGCTCGCGTTCGCGATCCGAAGCGCCTTGGACAAGGTGCCGGAGCTCGACGACTCCGAGGTGATCGACGTCATGGCGGGTTGTGCCCTGCCGGAGAACAAGCAGGGCCAGAACATGGCGCGGCGCGCCGCGCTGCTCGCAGGCCTGCCGGATTCGGTGCCGGGCACGACCGTCAATCGCTTCTGCGCCTCGAGCCTGCAGACCATTCGAATGGCGTTCCACGCGATCAAGGCCGGCGAAGGTGACGCGTTCGTTTCGTGCGGCGTCGAGTCGGTGTCGCAGGTGACCGGCGCCCCGACGGACCCGGACGCACTGCATCCGAAGCTGACGCACCGCGGCAACGACGGAATTGCCGACGTCTACATCCCGATGGGCATGACCGCCGAAAACGTCGCCGAGCGGTTCGGCGTCCCGCGCGTCGACATGGACCGGTTCGCCCAGCGCTCGCAGGAGCGCGCAGTCGCGGCGCAACAGTCGGGCCACTTCGACAAGGAGATCACGCCCTACACGAAGGAGGACGGCACGGTCGTCAGCAAGGACGACGGCCCGCGGCCGAGCTCCACGCTCGAGGCACTCGAGGCGCTCGAGCCCGCGTTCAAGCCCGACGGCGTCGTGACCGCGGGCAACTCGTGTCCGTTGAACGACGGCGCAGCTGCTGTGGTCGTCATGAGCGATACACGCGCGAAGGAGCTCGGGATCAAGCCGATGGCGCGAATCGTCTCCTCGGCTGTCACCGGTATCGAGCCGGAGATCATGGGCGTCGGCCCGATCGAGGCCGTCAAGGAAGCACTCAAGCGCGCCGGCATGTCGATCGACGACATCGACGTGATGGAGCTGAACGAGGCGTTCGCGGCGCAGGTGCTGCCGGTTTGCGAGGCGGTCGGGATGGATCCGTTCAGCGATCGCTTCAACCCGAACGGCGGCGCAATTGCACTCGGCCATCCGTTCGGCATGACCGGCGCACGGATCATGACGACGCTCTTGAACGATCTCGAGTCAGCGGACAAGACGATCGGCCTCGAGACGATGTGCGTCGGCGGCGGCCAAGGCATGGCCATGATCGTCGAACGACTCAACTGAGCGCGGTCGACACGCAAGCTACGACGAGCCCCGCCCCCGCGGGGCTCGTCACGTTCATACGGGTCTTCCCCGATGCCGCGCGACTACCCGCGCGCAATCGTGAGGGTGAGAAGGAGGTGTGCGATGACAACGATCTCGCACGAGCCCTCTGCCGTCGCCCGCGAGCGGCGACCTGAGCTCCAGCCGTTCGTCGTCCGCGACACGATGACGTCGCTGGCGATCAGCGTCATCTGGCTCGCCGTGCTACTCGTCTCGCTCTTCGGGCCGAGCATCCAGACGACGTCGGCAGGAGGAGACATGTCGGAGATCCCCGTAGGGGCTGTGATCGCGATTCTTGCCGTCCCGGCGACGTGGGTGATCGCGAAGTACGGCTTCAGCCGCGAATTGCCGAAGTGAGCTTCGCCTACAGCGCAGCGGAGCCGGAGACGCCGCGGCGAAACGGCACGTACTGCTTGTAAAGCTCTTCCATCGTCGTCTCGCGACCCGCTGGGTGGTGATGCGCAAGGTCGTACGGCGCGATGTTGATCGCGCGCACGAGCCAGTCGGTGTCGTAGTCGAGAACGTTGATGCACGCCGGCGCTTGCTCGAGGTTGCCGAGGAAGGTCCGCTTGCCACTCAGCGCGCGCGAGAGGATCGCGCGATTGACTGCGCCGTGCAGCACTGCAAGTGCCGTGTCCCATTCATCTGCAAGCAACCGCTCGAGCGCGGGCAAGACGCGGTCGAGGAGCGAGCCGATCGTCTCGCCGCCGAGGAACGCACGCTCCTCGGGGACGGTTCCGCGGAACGCGGTCACGAACGTTTGCTCGAGCTCGGCGTCGGCGATCGCCTCGAGCCGACCGCCCTCGATCTCGCGGAGGTCCGGCCACTCCTCGGGCTCGTATCCGGGCGCGACGACGCGCGCGGTCTCGAGCGTGCGTGGCAGACCGCTCGTCAGCACGCGGTCGAACTCGACATCCGCGAGCGCCTCCGCTGCCGCCGCTGCCTGTGCGCGTCCGGCCTCGGTGAGCTGGACCTCGCGCGGGCGCACCGGCGTTCCGTCCTCCATGAAGTACGCCACCTGCGCGTGGCGCATGAGATAGAGACGCCGTCGCGTCAGACGGTCTGGCCTCCGTCGACCGCGATCGTCTGTCCCGTCACGTATGTCGACGCGTCGGTCGTCAGATACGCGATCACGCCCTTCAGATCGTGAGGCCCACCGAACCGTTTCATCGGAATCCCGGCGAGCATCGTGTCGCCCATGTTGTCGAGGACCCATTTCGACATGTCGGACGGGAACCACCCCGGAGCGATCGCATTCACGCGAATCCCGTACTTCGCCCACTCGGACGCGAGCGCGCGCGTGAGCATGATCACGCCGGCTTTGCTCGTGTGGTAGCTCGCCGTCCCGAGGCCACCCATCCCTGCGCGCAAGCCTGCGACCGACGCAGTGCTGACGATCACGCCGCCCTCGCCGCGTTCGATCATGTGCTTCGCGACGGCCTGCGAGAAATAGAACGTGCCGTCGAGGTTGACGTCGAGGACCTTGTGCCAGCCCTCGAGCGGCATGTCCTCGGCAGGCGCGCCCCACGAGGCACCGGAGTTGTTGAGAAGGATGTCGATCGTGCCGAAGTCTTCGAGCGTGCGATCGACGACCGACTGCACTTGTTCCTGCTCGCGCACGTCGCACGCAAGACCGATCGCCTTCACGCCGAGCTGCTCGAACTCACTCGCCGCCTGCTCGCACCGCTCGACCTTGCGTGCGCAGAGCACGAGATTCGCGCCGAGCTCCGCAAGCGCCTCGGCCATCTGCTTGCCGATGCCGCTTCCGCCGCCGGTGACGATGGCAGTTTTGCCGCTGAGGTCGAACAGCTCGCGTACGTTCACGTCGGCTCCTCCGATCAGGGGATTTGCGGAAGCCGGGTCGAGACCCGATCTGCGATGCTAACTGCATGGCCACGACCGAGATTCCCAGCACCGAGCGGTACGCCGACGCGCGCGCCGCCTATCGCGCGTTCATGGAGGAGCACATCTTCCCGAACGAGCAGCGCTTCGAGATTCCAGGCTCCGAGACCGACGCGCTGATCGACGAGCTGCGCGCGAAGGCGAAAGCCGAAGGTCTTTGGGCGCCCCACCTTCCGCCGGAGGCATACGGCACCGGCGAGGGCTTCCTCTACTACGCGTACCTGAACGAGGAGATCGGTCGCAGCGGCTTCGCGCAGCTGATCTTCGGCTGCCAGGCGCCCGACGCCGGCAACGCCGAGATCCTCCATATGTTCGGCACCGACGAGCAGAAGGAGCAGTGGCTGAAGCCGCTCGTCGACGGGCAGATCCGCTCGTTCTTTTCGATGACGGAACCCGACGTCTCGGGCGCCGACCCGACCGGCCTCCGCACGCGCGCGGAGCTCGACGGCGACGAGTGGGTGATCAATGGCAACAAGTGGTTCTCGTCAGGCGCCGACGGTGCGGCGTTCGGGATCGTGATGGCCGTGACGGATCCGGATGCCGATCGACATCGTCGCATGAGTCAGATCATCGTCCCGGCGAACACACCAGGCGTCACGATCAAGAAGACGCCGATCATGGGTCACGAGGGTCACGGCTGGCACTCGCACTGCGAGGTCACCTACGACAACGTCCGTGTGCCGGCGACGAACATCCTCGGCGAGCGCGGCGACGGCTTCCGCATCGCGCAGAAGCGTCTCGGCCCCGGCCGGATTCACCACGTGATGCGGTGGCTCGGCCAGATGCAGCGCGCCTTCGATCTGATGTGCGAGCGCGCACTTTCACGCGAGGCGTTCGGTAGCCGGCTAGCGGACAAGCAGGCGATCCAATTCTGGATCGCGGAGTCCGCTGCGGCGATTCAGGGTTGTCGGTTGATGACGCTCGACGCTGCGCACAAGATCGACCAAGGCTCCGAGGCGCGGGTCGAGGTTGCGTGGATCAAGTTCCATTGCGCAAAGGTCCTGAACGAGGTCCTCGACCACGCGGTGCAGGTGCACGGTGCGATGGCGATCACCGACCGCTCGCCGCTCGGACGCATGTGGGCGATGGCGCGGGGGGGCCGCATCTACGACGGCCCCGACGAGGTGCACAAGATGACCGTCGCGCGACGCATCCTCAAGTCCTACGAGCAAGGCGACGGCTGGTCTTTTTCCTAGGCAGCCGCTGCGGCGACCGACGCCGTTGAGCTAGGCCGGCAGGGCGAGGCCCTGCAGGTGGTACATCGTCAGCACGGTGAGCGGCGCGTGCCACGTGTCGAGCATGTCCGCGCTCCCTCGACCACGTAGTTCAGCGTGGTCACCTGAAGTCGGCAACCGGCGTCCGCGGCCCCGTCCTTGTGCTTCGACCCGAAGAGCGCCAGGGGCTCTAGCTTCCGGACTGCTCTCCGTCGACGTAACCCGGAGGTCGCCGGCCTTCGGAGCCGGGGACTCTCGGACCGGGCACGTTCGGGAACTTGAAGTGCACGGGCTCGCGGCCCGGCTGCAGCGCCCACGCTTGACCGGTGAGGCCGCTGCGTGCGGCCATCAGCGCCGCGGCGGCCACGTCGTCGGCAGTGAGTAGCGGGAAGTTCGCCTCTTCGAAGCGCTCCTTCGTTCCCTCACCGATCAACGGCGTATCGACGATTCCGGGGCAGACCGCGTTGATGCGGATGCCCTTGTCCTCGAGCTGCGGCGCGACGCTGCGGACGAAGCCGACGACCGCGTGCTTCGTCAGCGAATAGAGCGGATCGCCCGGCGTCGGCACGATCCCGGCGAGCGATGCAGTCGCGACGATCGCGCTTCCCGGCTCCATCACCTGCGCGAGTCGGCGGACGCCGTAGACCACGCCGTCGACGTTCGCGCCGAGGATCCGGCGGTACTGAGCGTCCGTCACACTCTCGATCTCGCTCTCGCCCGTCGTGACGCCCGCGTTCAGATAAGCGAACTCGACCGGCCCGACGGACTCCCACGCGGCCGGATCCGAGACGTCGAAGCCCGTGCTCAGGTCGAGCGCCTGCACCTCGGCGCCTTCCTGCTCGAGGAGCCGCACGGTGGCAGCTCCGATTCCGGAGGCGCCGCCGGTCACGAGTGCGGTTTGCGGAAACACAGCGATTTGGGATCATCTCAGACATGGACTTAACGCTCTCAGAGAGCGAGCTCGCCTTTCGCGACGAGCTCCGCAACTGGCTCGCCGAGCACCATCCCGGCGACGAACCGGACGACGAATCGACAAACCGCGGCTTCGAGTGGCGGCGGGCCTGGCAGCGGACGCTGCACGAAGGCGGGTGGGCGGCCGTCCACTGGCCGAAGGAGTACGGCGGCCGCGGCGCGACGCTCGTGGAATCCGCGATCTTCGGCGAGGAGCTGACCCGCGCGAAGCTGCCTCTACCGGTCAACGAGCTCGGCCTGATGATGGGCGGGCCGACCCTGATGGCGCACGGAACGCCGGCGCAGAAAGAGCGCTACCTCCCGCCGATCCTCTCGGCGGACGAGATCTGGTGCCAGGGCTTTTCGGAGCCGGGCGCCGGGTCGGACTTCGCGGCACTGCAGACGCGTGCGGTGAAGTCGAACGGCGGCTGGGCCGTCACGGGGCAGAAGGTCTGGACGAGCCTCGCGCACCACGCGAAGTGGTGCATGCTCGTCGCGCGCACCGACCCTGACGTGCCGAAGCACAAAGGCCTCACGTACTTCCTCCTCGACATGGAGCAGGACGGCGTCGAGGTCCGGCCGCTGAAGCAGATCACCGGCGAGTCGGAGTTCAACGAGCTCTTCTTCCAGGAAGCGCACATCCCCGACGAGAACGTCATCGGCGAGGTCAACGAAGGCTGGACGGTGGCGATCACGACGCTCATGAACGAACGCGCCGGGATCGGCTTCCGTCGCAGCGTCGAGGCGAAGATCGCGATCGACGAGCTGACCAATCGGGCCCGCGAACGAGGGATGATCGACGACCCATACGTCCTCGACCGGCTCGGCGAGCTGTACGCCCGTGCCGAGGTCCTTCGCCTCACGAGCTACCGCGGCCTCACGACCCAGATGAACCACGGCGCACCCGGGCCGGAGGGTTCCCTGCCGAAATGGCTCTGGTCGGACGTCGGCCAGCAGACGACGGAGCTTGCGGTAGAGCTTCTCGGTGCCGATGCACTGCGCATGAGCTCACCGTGGGCCTACCGGATGTTGCGAAGCCGAGGCGCCTCGATCGCAGGAGGGACGACGGAGGTCCTCAAGAACATCATCGCGGAGCGGGTACTGGGGCTCCCGCGCATGCGCTGACGTAGAATTTGCCGAACTTGCTGATTTCGAAGGGAGATCCGTGGACCTAACGTTGTCGCCGAGCGAGCTCGCATTTCGGGAGGAGCTCCGCGCTTGGCTCGAGGCGAACCACCCCGGTCAGCCGCCATCCAGTCTGGAGGAAGAAGGCTTCGAGTGGCGGAGAGCGTGGCAGCGGAAGCTGCACGGGGGTGGCTGGGCCGGCGTCTGGTGGCCTCCGGAGTACGGCGGCCGCGGCGCAACGCTCGTCGAGCAAGCGATCTTCAGCGAAGAGATCACGCGACAGCGGCTTCCCGCACCGGTCAACGTCCTCGGACTTCTCTTGGCGGGCCCCACGATCATGGTTCATGGCACCGACGAGCAGAAGCAGCGCTTCCTCGAGCCGATCCTCTCCGCCGACGAGATCTGGTGCCAGGGCTTCTCCGAGCCCGGCGCCGGCTCTGACTTCGCGAACGTCCAGACGAAGGCGGTGAAGTCGGACGGCGGCTGGGTTGTCACCGGCCAGAAGGTGTGGACGAGCATCGCGCACCAAGCGAAGTGGTGCATGCTCGTCGCGCGCACCGATCCGGACGCGCCGAAGCACAAGGGCCTCACCTACTTCGCGCTCGACATGAAGCAAGAAGGCGTCGAGGTGCGGCCACTCCGTCAGCTGACCGGTCACTCGGAGTTCAACGAGCTCTTCTTCCAAGACGCGTTCATCCCGGACGAGAACGTCATCGGCGAGGTCAACGGCGGCTGGAGCGTCGCGATGACGACGCTTCTGAACGAACGCGCGGGTCTCGCGTTCGGCATGCAGGTCGCGATGAAGCAGAACCTCGACGAGCTCGTCGACCAGCTGCGCGACCGCGCGCTCCTCGACGACCCGTACGTTCTCGATCGCCTCGGCGAGCTCTACGCGCGCACGGAGGTGCTTCGCCTCACCGGATATCGCGGACTGACGACGCAGATGAACCACGGCGTCCCCGGGCCGGAGGGCTCGCTGCCGAAGTGGATGTCTGCCGAGACGAACCAAGCGATCAGCGAGCTCGCTGCCGAGACGCTCGGCGTCGACGCGCTGACGAACGACTCGCCCTGGTCGTATCGCGTGATGCGAAGCCGCGGCAATTCGATCGAAGGCGGAACGACCGAGATCTTGAAGAACATCATCGCCGAGCGCGTGCTCGGACTTCCCCGGATGCGCTAAGGAGCGAAGGAATGAGATTCGAGCTGAACGACGACC
>JBKPRX010000032.1:0-7223 GCA_046734795.1 Actinomycetota bacterium | reverse complement strand
CGCCGAGGAGGCCCGGCGCCGGATGGTCGATCACGTCCTCAGCGCGGGCGAGCTTGTCGTGCGCCGTTTCGAGGAGCGCGCCGCCTGACGACGCCGCGCTTCGTCCCGGGCATCGAGCTTGCGCGGGCGTACTACGAAGAGATGGTCTCGCCGCTGCTCGAAGGCCGACGCCATTCGGCGGCGCTGATCGGCTCAGGCTCGGAGGTGCTCGGCTTCGACACCGAGCGCTCGACCGACCACGGCTGGGGGCCGCGGCTGAAGGTGTTCGTCGAAGCCGGCGAGGTGCTGCCGGTGCGCGACGCGATCGAGAAAGCCCTCCCAGAGGAGCTCCACGGCTGGCCGACGCGCTTCGGCTGGGACGAGGTTCCTGTGACGCACCACGTCGAGGTGGCGGAGCTCGGCGCCTGGCTCGCACAACGGATCGGGTTCGATCCGCGCAGGGGCATAGACACGCCGCAATGGCTCTGCGCGCCGCAGCAGCGGTTGCTCGAGGTGACCTCGGGCGCCGTCTTCCACGACGACGGCGAACTCGAGGCGGTGCGTGCCGCGCTCGCGTGGTACCCCGATGACGTCTGGCTCTGGCTGCTCGCGTGCCAGTGGCGCCGTCTCGACCAGGAGGAGCCCTTCGTCGGCCGCGCCGCGGAGGTCGGCGACGAGCTCGGCTCCCGCGTCGTTGCGGCACGGCTGGTGCGCGAGGTCATGCGCCTCGCGTTCCTGCTCGAGCGTCGCTATGCGCCGTACAGCAAGTGGCTCGGCTCCGGATTCGCGCGGCTCGGCGCGGCGGCGACGCTTCGGCCGCCCCTGCTCGACGTGCTCGCCGCGCGCGATTACGAGGCGCGGGAGGCGGCGCTCGTCGTCGCGGTCGAGGAGCTCGCGCGACAGCACAACGCGCTCGGCGTGACTGACGCGGTCGACCCGTCGGTGCGTCTCTTCCACTCGCGCCCGTTTCGCGTCCTCGGCTCTAGCCGTTTTGTCGAGGCGTGCCTCGAGCGCGTCCGCAATCCGTGGCTTCGCTCGCTGCCGCTCATCGGCGGCATCGACCAGATCAGCGATTCGACCGACGCGCTCGAGGACCCGACGCTGTTCGCCGCGGTCGCGAAGCTCTACGGCTGAAGGACGATCTTGATCGCGCCGTCCTGCTTCTTCTGAAAGATCTCGTAGCCGTGCGGCGCCTCGTCGAGCGGCAGCCGGTGCGTCGCCAGATCCATCACGCCGAGCGGATCGGATTCGTCGGCCACGAGCGGCAGGAGGTTGTCGATCCAGCGCTTGACGTGCGCCTGGCCCATCCGGATCTGCACACCCTTGTCGAAGAGCTGCATCATGTTCAGCGGATCGGCGGTGCCGCCGTAAACGCCCGAGATCGAGATCGTCCCGCCGCGACGGACCGTCTCGATGCTCGCGTTCAGCGCCGCGAGCCGGTCGACGCCGACGTTCTCGATGACCTTCCGCGCGATCCGGTCGGGCAGCATACCGCCGAGCTTCTGCATCGCCTCGGCGCCCGGCGAGCCGTGTGCCTCCATGCCGACCGCGTCGATCACCGAGTCCGTGCCTCGGCCGTCCGTGAGCTCGCGGACCGCCTCGGCGATGTCCTCGTGCTCGTCGAGGTCGAGCACCTCGATCTCGTGACGGCGCGCCATCTCGATCCGCTCGCGCACGAGCTCGACCGCGATGACGCGTGCGCCGCGGTGGCGCGCGATGCGTGACGCCATCTGGCCGATCGGCCCGAGCCCGAACACGGTGACGCTGCCGCCGTCCGGAATGTCGGCGAACTCGACCGCCTGCCACGCGGTCGGCAGCACGTCCGAGAGGTACAGGAAGCGCTCGTCGGGCGGCCCTTCGGGCACCTTCACAGGCCCGAAGTGCGCCATCGGGACTCGCAGGAATTCGGCCTGCCCGCCGGGTACCTGCCCGTACAGCTTCGTGTAGCCGAAGAGCGAGGCGCCGGTGTCGTACTGGCGCACCTGCGTGGTCTCGCACTGCCCGAAGAGCTCGCGCTCGCACATCCAGCACGTGCCGCACGAGATGTTGAACGGAATCACGACACGGTCGCCGGGCTCGATGTGCGTGACCTCGGACCCGACGTCCTCGACGATCCCCATGGGCTCGTGGCCCAGGATGTCTCCCTCGTCGATGAACGGACCGAGCACCTTGTAGAGGTGCAGGTCCGAGCCGCAGATCGCGGTCGAGGTGATGCGGACGATCGCGTCCGTAGGCTCCTCGATCCGCGGGTCGGGGACGTTGTCGACGCGAACGTCCTCGGTTCCGTGCCAGGTGACCGCGCGCATTGTTTGCTCCGTCTCCGCCGCGCGGCCGCCTAAACGCGAACGCCGCGAGGCACCGTTGCGGGAGAGCGCACTGATGGAGATACGCGCGAGCGGTCCGCGGTCTAGCGAACGACGACTGTCAGGGTTAGCGTGTTCGTGCCACCCAGCACGGTGAGGCCGCGCTCCTCGGGCGTCTGCACGTTGCTTGCCGTGAGGCGGTAGACGCCGGCCTTGCGGAAGGTGAGCGTGCGCGACGTGCCGGTGTACACGCGAGGATCCCCGAGCGCGAGGCGCGGCCCCTTCGTTTGCGCGAGATCGAAGTCCATCGGACAGTCGGGCCTGATGACGACGCGGTCTCCGCGTGCGACGGTGAGCTTCAGCGTCGGTCCGAGGAGCTTCGCCGGTGTCCGCCACACGTGGCAGTTCGACACGACGTGCGCGATCGAGAGGCGCACCGTCTTCGCGGGCGCCGCGATGCCGCTCGGCGCGGCGAGCAAGGCCAGTGCGGCGACGGCCGGAACGAGATAGCGACGCCTCATGGAGGGCAGCCACCAGTTCCAGCGCCCGAGGAGTGCCATCAATGACGGTACGAGGAGAGCGCGCACGAGCGTCGCGTCGATGAGCACGGCGAGGGCGAGGCCGAGCCCGAACTGCTGCAGGCCGGGCACGCTTCCGATGACGAAGCCGCCGAACGACACCGCCATCACGAGTGCGGCCGCGGTGATGAGACGCCCGGTTCGCTCGAGCCCGAACGCTACGGCGCCGACGTTGTCGTGCTTCGCGTCCCACTCCTCGCGCATCCGCGACACGAGGAACACCTCGTAGTCCATCGACAGCCCGAAGAGTGCCGCGAAGAGGAAGATCGGGATCCAGCCTTCGATCTGGGCCGAGCGTTCGACGCCGAGCAGGCCGGCGCCCACGCCGTACCTGAAGACGACGACCAGCAGACCGTACGCGGCGGCGACGGAGAGCAGGTTCAGGACGACCGCCTTCAGCGGCAGCAGCAGCGAGCGGAAGGCGCGCGCCAGCACGAGGTAGGTGAGGAGCAGCGCGGCCGCGACGAGCCACGGGAACGGCGCGTAGCTGCGCGAGAGGAAGTCCGTTCCTTTCGGCCCGGCGCCGGCCACGAGCACCTCCGTGCCGGGAACGGTCAGACCGCGTAGCCGGGAGACGAGCCTGCGCGACGCCGGGTCGCCGTAGTCGTGGCGGCCGACGACGAACATGCGCGCGTAGCGCCCGTCGCGCGAGACGTACGGCGCCTTGCGGCCGATCGCGACGAGCGAGACCTCCGGGTCGCGCAGCAGGCGGTTCGAGATCGCGTCGAGCTTCGCGTGCACGTGCGTCGCGCGCGCGGCGCCCGTGCGTCCCGCGTCGACGACGACCTCCGTCGGGGTGAGCGCGCCGGGACCGAACGCGTCGCTGAGGGCGACGAAGCCGCGTGTCGCTTCGGTCGTCTGCGGCAGGCTCGTCAGCGAGCCGGGCGTCAGGTGCAGGGCGAAGACCGGCGCGGCTGCGGCGACGAGGAGCGCGGCCGTGGGAAGCAGCACCCCGAGCGGACGCCGCATGATCGCGCGCGCGAGCGCGGCCCACGGCTCGTGCTTCCGCACGCGCTCGCGGCCGAGCGCGCGCCTGCCGCAGAGCGAGAGCAGCGCGGGCTGCAGCGTCAGCGCGGCGGCGATCGATACGAGCGGGATCAGCAGTCCCGCGAGGCCGAGCGTGCGGATGAACGGCACCGGTACAGCGAAGAGGAGCGCCAACCCGATGGCGACTGCGAGTCCGGAGAAGACGACGGCGCGTCCTGCGCCTCTGATCGTGCGCACGACCGCGTCGTCGGTGGCGTCGCCCTCCGCCAGTTCCTCCCGAAAGCGGCAGACGATCAGCAGCGAGTAGTCGATCGCGAGGCCGAGACCGATCAGCTCGACGAGGTTCGTCGCGTACGAGCTGACCGCGACGAATTGCGCCGTCACGTAGAGCAACGCGAGCGTGCCCGCGATGGTGCATCCGGCAAAGACGAACGGGACCGCGAGCGCGAGCGACAGGCCGAGGACGAATGCGAGGACGAGCAGCGCGAGCGGCAACGCAAAGGTCTCGGCGCGGCGGAGGTCGGACGCGAGCTGCGGGTCGAGGTCGTGCTGGATCGCGGGCTGACCGGTGACGAGCGCCTCGGAGCCGATCGCGCGCCGCAACGTCGAGGTGTAGGTCTTCGCCTGCTGGAGGCGGAGGCTCGTCTCGATGTCGCCGTAGATCACGCCGCCGCCCGCGCGGAACGTCGCGAGCCGGCCGCCGGGCAGGACGTGCGCAGCGCGCACGAGACGCGCACGCAGTCGTCGCTGCACGGTCGCGTCGGTCGAGCGATGGACACGGAAGACGACGGTGAACGTTCCCTCGGGCCGCTCGCCGAAGCCGGCCGCGAGCGCCGACTCCGCCCGGGCCGACGGCGTTCCCGGGACGGCGAAGGAGTTCACGAGCTGCGCCGGCAGGCGGAACGCGAGAGCGATTCCCAGCGCGAAGATCGAGAGCCACAGCGCGAGCACCGCCACGCGGAAACGCAGGACGAAGCGCGTCCACCGCTCGAGCCCGGAAAGAGGTGAGCGGGTCGCGACACCCCCAGGCCCGCGACCCGCTCTGCGCCCCGGTGAGAAGTCGAAGAGCACCATTTCGCCTCTCGTGGGCACCCCTCCACCAGTGGAGGGGCCGTCGCCCCTCCGCGGCGGAGACTGCCTACTTGACGACCTCGATTGCCAGGCGGATCGCCGGCAGCTGATAGCCGAGCGCGAGACCCGGAACGTCACGCGCGTACGTCAGCACCGGGATCATCCCGTAGGGCGTGTTCGCGTACGACGGCTGCTGCGTGTAGAGCAGCGGGTACATGTCGATCAGGTGCGTTCCGACGGCGCCCGTCGCGACGAGGTGCATCACGACGTCGCCGTTCGAGTTGAAGCCGCACCCGTAGCCGATGTAGCTGTTGTCGTAGTCGACAGCGATCGTGTTGTCGAGCTGCGTCCAGCCGAGGCCCTTGAGATGCACCGTGAACGGCTGACCCGCCTTGAGCCGCAGCTTGGAGACGCCGTTGCCGACGATGCTGCGCTTGACGTAGTAGGGAACCTGCGCCTTCACGGAGCCGTTCTGCAGCAGCTGGATCACGTGCCAGCCGCCGAGCCCGTCCGGCACCTGTACGTTGCTCGTGAGCGTCCCGTCGGCGCCTGCAGCGCCCGTGGCGAGCGGCACCGAGACGAAACTCCAGCAGGTGCCGCTGCAGTTGACGCGGTTGCCGACCACGGTCGACCAGACGACGCTGACCGGCGTGCTCGGCGAGAGGCCGCTCGCGGAGACGTCCACCTTCGACATGACGGCCCCGGACGTCGACGAGAGCCTCGCGGTCGCCGTGCCCCTGGCGCTGCCGCTGACGGTCGACATCGTGGTCTTCGCATCCAGCGTGGGCGAGACCGCGACCGGCCAGTCCAGCCGGTTCGCCGGGCGTCCGGCGTCCTTCGTGACCGTGAACGTGAAGCGCTTCCCGGTCGCCCACGGGATCGGCGACTGCGGGAGGTTGAGGTAGTCGAAGCTGATCGCGTCGGTGACCTCGATCGTGTGGCGGCCGACCGGACCGGCGGCGCGGATGTGCACCGTGGCGATGCCGCGCGTCCAGTTGGCCATGATCGCGCCCACGTAGTGGTTGTCGTACTGCATCGACGCGCCGCCCTCGTAGAGCGAGGAGCCGAGGCCCGAGTACGTGACCGTGATCATCGTCCCGATCGGGCCCTTCTTCGGGGTCATCGTCGCGGTGCGGGCAATGAGGAAGCCGCCCTTCGCCACCTGCACGCCGTCCACGACCGCGTAGATGTCGTGGATGCCGCCGAAGTCCTTCGGCGCCTTGAGCGTGATCGAGAACGCGCCCTGTGCGTCCGTCTTCGTCGTCGCGAGAACGACGTTGATCTTGTCCGCCTTGCGTCCGAGGTAGTCGACGCTGTCGGGCCTGGCGTCGACGACCCACGTGACGTTGGCGGTGTTCCAGACGATGCTCACGTCCTTGTTCGGGGCGAGGCCCGAGCCGGCAAGAGTGAACGTCTGGCCGGCGAGCCCGATGTCGGGCTTCGTCGCGAGGATGCCCATCGTCGCCGCGGATGTGAACGGCGCGGCGAGCGGGCCGGGCGCCGCGGCCACGCCCGGAATCGCAGGCGGGGTCAGCGCGGACGGCGTCGCGAGGGCGGGTGCCGACAGGACGAATGCGCCTGTCAGCACCGCGCCGAGGAGGGAGATGATCCTGGTCTTGGCGCTCATGGTTTCGTCTCGCTTTCGGGTCTCTGGGAGTGTTTGGGCAGCGAGCTAGGGGATGATCGTGATCGGGTAGTCGAGAGTCGCGACCGTGCCGGTGGTCAGCGTGTAGCTGATCTTCACGGTGATGTCGCCGAGCGGGAACGCCGACGGGATGTTCCAGAAGTTCGTCCAGAAGAACACCTTCGCCGCGCCGTGCGTGCCCCAGTTCAGGGTCACGTTCGGCTGGCCGGGGACCGTGAAGTGCGCCTCGGTGACGTTCTCGAGCGAGAAGACCGTCTTCGCCTTGAGGTCGAAGCCCCAGGTGCGGAGGACGAACTGCTCGCCACGCTTGAAGATGTTGGTCTGGGTGCAGCCGATCGGCCGTGGTGCCGCGCCCGCCGGGCGCGTCCCGTTGACGCTGTCGGCGTAGATGACCGTGTCGTCCGTGCCGCTCGGCGTGGCGATCGACGCGGGCGCGGTTACCGAACCGGTCGCCGGCGGCGTGTTCGTGATCGTCAGCTGCGACGTCGCGACGGGCATCTGGACGAACGAGCCGCGCCGCTTCGTCTTGGACTGGACGAGCACCTTGAAGTTGACCGTCCCGAGCTGGTACGTGGAGGGAACCGTCCAGGTGCCCACCCATGCGTACTGGCCGAGCGCCATTTTCGACTTCGGGTCGTACGTGAACTTGACGTTCGCCGC
>JBKPRX010000031.1:0-3664 GCA_046734795.1 Actinomycetota bacterium | reverse complement strand
AGCGGTCGCGTCCGGCGAGCCTGTTTGCGTGCACGGCGACTACGACGTCGACGGCATCGCGGCAACCGCGCTCGCGGTTCTCCTGCTCCGCGAGCTCGGCGCGAACGTCACGTGGCATCTACCGAGCCGCTTCGACGAGGGTTACGGCGTCGCAGGCGAGACGCTGACGCGGCTCGCAGGCGAGGGCTGTGGCCTCCTCTTGACCGTCGACTGCGGCATCACCGCTGTCGACGAGATCGCGGCCGCGCGCGAACTCGGCCTCGACGTGATCGTCACGGATCACCACCGCCCTGCGGAGACGCTGCCTTCATGTCCGATCGTCGCGACGCGGCCGTCCGAATATCCGTTTCCCGAGCTCTGCGGCACGGGCGTCGTCTACAAGCTCGGACAGGCGCTCTTCGGGGTCGATTCGGACATTCCGAAGCGCCACCTCGATCTCGTGGCGCTCGCGACGATCGCCGACGTCGTGCCGCTCGTCGACGAGAATCGCACACTCGCGGTCGCCGGCCTGCGGGCGCTCGCGCGCACGCAGAAGCCCGGGCTGCGCGCGCTGATGAAAGTCGCGGGCGTCGATCCCGCAACCGTCGACGCAGCCGCGATCGGCTTCCGCCTTGCGCCGCGCATCAACGCGGCGGGGCGCCTCGGGCATCCGCGTGCCGCGCTTCAGCTGCTCTTGACCGAGGACCGCGACGAAGCTCGGCGCCTCGCCGAGGAGCTCGAGGGCTTGAACCGCGACCGGCAAGCGGTCGAGGGCCGCATCCTGCGCGAGGCGATCCAGCAGGTCGAGGAGTGGCCGGAGGCGAAGCGCTCGAGACGGGCATACGTCCTCACCGGAGCCGACTGGCACGAAGGCGTGATCGGCATCGTCGCGTCGCGTCTCGTCGAGCGGTTCCACCGGCCCATCGTGCTCATCGCGGGCTCAGACGGCGCGTGGAAAGGCTCGGGACGCTCCATCGCCGCGTTCGATCTCCACGCGGGCCTCGGCGCGTGCGCCGAGCTGCTCGAACGCTGGGGCGGGCACCGGGCAGCCGCCGGGCTGTCCATCGAGCCCGAGCGCGTCGATGCGTTCGCCGACGCCTTCGCGTCATACGCAGCCGGCGCGATCGCAGACGAAGATCTCGTCCCGACGATCAGCATCGACGCGGTCGTGCCGCCCGGCGTACCGCTCACGCTCGACCTCTGCAGCGAGCTTGCACAGCTCGCGCCATTCGGTCTCGGCAACCCGAACGTGACGCTTCTTGCGCCTGGTTGCGAGCTCGCCGAGCTGAGCGCAGTCGGCGACGGCAAGCACCTGCGTTTTCGCGTTCGTCGCGACGGCGCCGACTGCGGCAGCGCGATCGCGTTCGGAGCGGGCGGGAGGCTCGAGAGCTATCGGAGCGGCGGCGTCTTCGACCTCGCGTTCCGGCTGCAAGAGAACCGCTGGAACGGAACCGTCGCGCCGCAGCTCGTCGCTCGCAACATCTTCAGCTCGGATGAGCGCGTTGCAAGTCTCCGTGCCTGGCTCGCCGACGAGTTCCGCAAGCCGCGAGCCGCCCGCGATGCAAGCGCGCAGGCGATCTTCGACGAGCTCGAGCTCGAGGAGGGCGGCGCGAGACGTCACGTGCTCGAGTCGGAGCGCTTCCGCGCGCTCCTCGCCGAGCCGGCCCTCGCCCGCGCGGCCTGAGAAAGCCGCTCTGAAGCTGTCGTGCGGAGGCGAGGCCGCCCGCCTCCGCATGGACTCTCACGCGACTGGACGCACGTGAAACGCCTACGTGAACTGCCCCGTGTCGACCCACGAAGCCTTGACGAGGCTCCAGAAGTCGACTGCGAGCTGCTTGAGGACGTAGTCGTACGGCAACCAGCCGTAACCGGCTGCGCCCCAGGGCTTGCCCCACGAGTTGCGGATCAAGAACGCGCCCGTCGTCGTTCCGCCGTTCGGATTCGTGTTCTTGATCTGCAGGGTGTCGTCGTAGCCCGCGATGTCGATCGCGTGTCCGCCGACGACCTTCTCGCCCTTCGTCGGAAACGGGATCTTGCCCGTCTTGTCCGCCTGAGAGATCGAGCTGTAGACGGTGAAACCGAAGCACGACGGAAGTCCCGCAGCTGCGTTCGACTTGATGCGGTCCAGCAGCTGCTGCGGTGTCGTCCCCGGCGGATCGAGTCGGTAGTACTGGATCGCGCGATAGCGATCCGCGAACGCGAAGCAGAACGCCGTCGGCTCGATCTCGAACCGCGCGACCTTGTACGGCCAGAACTCCTCGGGCGGCACACCAAAGCACGCGAGCGCACCCATCGTCGTCCGCAGAAATGCGCCGGTGTCGCCCGTCGCGTGCATCAGGTCACGCGTTGCCTTGTAGAGGAACAATCGCGACGCGTCGATGTGCTTGCCGAACGCGCGCCGCTCGAAGTACTCGATGAGACCGACAACGGCGTTCGCGGTGCACGAACCGAGCTGTCCTTGGTCTTCGATCGGTGAGAACCATTGCCGTAGGTCGACCGCACTCGGCAGCGCGGACGGCTCAGCTTCGACGGTTGCGCTTGTTTGGGCAAGAAGCGGCGCGATCGTCTCGTCTTCCATCGTGTAGTCGCGGAAGTCGGGAAGATCGTGGAGCCAGCCCATCCCTGGCAGCTCGCCGTCCTCGCGGATCGCAGCGATCGTCATCTGCTCGTCGATCGGCTCGGCGCGCTCGTCGGTGTGCACGTCGGTGGCACTCATAGGGGGTCATCTCCTCCAGTTGCGGGGTGAAGTGGGCTGGAGGTACTGAGGAGGCCCGCGCGCTGGCGCAGAGCGTGGGGCCGCAGCGATTCGAGGTCGCTGCAAAACCGTGCATCCCCTCCTCGCGAGCTTCGAGCGTCCCACCGGCCCGGACCGGTGTCAAGACGAGGATTCGGCTAGTCCGGTCGCCTAGCGGGTGGCGTTCAGCCCGAGGCGCGTTCGCACGCCCTGATGCGGCGCGGGGCGGACGGTTGCCGCCTGCTCGTCGAGGGCTGCGAGCGCCTTCGCAAGGCGGCGAATCCTGCGGATATCTCTGCGACGGAACCTGCGCATGAGCCTCGGACGTTCTGCCTTCAAACGCAGGTTCCTGCCGACGAGTTACGGCGGAAACGCTGAGTACACTGGGTAAATGGCGACCGTCGAGACTGCGGAGCGGAATCAAGATCTCGTCGACGAGCTGATCCACGACGTCGAGTCGTACAACCCGGCCGTCGACAAGGATCTCCTTGCGCGCGCGTTCCGGTTCGCGGCTGCGCATCACGAGGGACAGCAGCGCCGCTCAGGCGAGGAGTTCATCGCCCATCCGTGGAGCGTCGCGAAGATCTGCGCCGAGCTGCATCAAGACGAGGAGACGATCGTCGCCGCGCTCCTCCACGACGTCGTCGAGGACACCGACACCGAGATCGCCGACGTGCGCGCCGAGTTCGGCGACGACGTCGCGCGCCTCGTCGACGGCGTCACGAAGCTGACGCGCGTGCAGTTCCAGAGCCGCGAGCAAGCGGAGGCTGAGAACTACCGGAAGCTGATCGTCGCGATGGCGGAGGACCCGCGAGTGATCCTGATCAAGCTCGCAGACCGGCTGCACAACCTGCGCACGATCGAATACCTCGGCCGCCAGAAGCAAGTGCAGAAGGCGAAGGAGGCGCTCGACGTCTACGCACCGCTCGCGCATCGCCTCGGTATCCACGC
>JBKPRX010000030.1:0-33615 GCA_046734795.1 Actinomycetota bacterium | reverse complement strand
CATCGGGACGACGGTAGGCGTCGGAGAGGACAGCACGGATAGGGCCGGGAGCGAGCCGAACGCTACGCGCTTCCCATCCCCGGCCCGCGACGGACGCGAGAGCGCAACGGCTCGCGGAACAAGATGCCCGATCCGGACGTGTCGGGAGTAGACCGTTTCGAGCGGTTTCGGTTCGAGCGGTATCGTCTGTCCAGACGACAGATTCGCGCGGAATCCGGAATCTTGTTCCCCCTGCGCTTCGGCGTGTTCTCTCCGGAGACGACAAAGGCCCCGCGTTAAGCAGGGCCTTTCAGGTGTGGGCGGTACTGGGCTCGAACCAGTGACCCCCAGCTTGTCGAGCTGGTGCTCTCCCAACTGAGCTAACCGCCCCGGCGGGCGGTCATGATAGCGCGCGTTCGCGCAGTGGACTCCTACGCCGGCGCTTCGGCTCCTGCGAGCGCGTCACGCACGAGCGTCGTCAGGTCTGCAACCGTGAACGGCTTCTGCAGGAAGAACTCGCCTCTGTCAAGGCGGCCTCCGTCGAGCACGGCCTCCGGCGTGTAGCCGCTCATGTAGACAACGTGCAAATCCGGTAGCCGCTCGCGAATCTGCTCCGCGAGCTGCCGCCCATTCAGCTTCGGCATCACGACGTCGGTGAGCAGCAGATCGTAGGCACGTTCTCGTGCGAGCTCCACTGCTGCGAGTGGATCGGGAGCGTCGACGACCTCGTAGCCGTTCTCCTCGAGCATCTTCGCGACGAGGTCACGCACGATCGCCTCGTCCTCGACGAGAAGGATCGTGCCGGCGGCGCGGCTCGTGGTCGGCCTCGTCGTGCTCTGCTCCTCGACCGGCGATTCCGCGTACGGGAGGTAGACGGTCGCCGTCGTTCCCTCGCCGATCTCGCTGTCGAGCGTGATCCAGCCGCCGCTCTGCTTGACGATGCCGAACACGGTCGCGAGGCCGAGGCCGGTTCCGGCGCCGACGTCCTTCGTCGTGAAGAACGGCTCGAACACATGCGCGAGCGTCTCTGCATCCATGCCGCTGCCCGTGTCGCGGACCGAGACGGACGCGTATCTCCCGGGCTCTGCACCCCACTTTGCGATCGCATGATCCGCGTCGATCGCGACGTCTCCGCACTCGATCGTCAGCGTGCCCCCGTTGGCCATCGCGTCGCGTGAGTTGACTGCGAGGTTGACCAGGACTTGCTCGAGCCGGCCGCGGTCTGCGCGCACGTAGAGCTCTCGTCCGCCGAGCACGCTGACGAGCTCGATGTGCTCGCCGATCAGTCGCGCGAGCAGCGCGTGCACGTTGTCGACGACTTCGTTCAGGTCCAGCGTCGTCGGCTGCAAGACCTGCCGACGGCTGAACGCGAGCAAGTGTTGCGTCAGAGTGGCCGCGCGTTCTGCGGCACGCTGAATCTGGAGAATGTCGTTCCGCAGCTTGTCGTTCTCGTCGCCGATCCGCTCGAGCGCGAAGCCGCTGTACCCGCTGATCGCCGTCAGCAAGTTGTTGAAGTCGTGTGCGACGCCGCCGGCAAGTTGACCGATCGTGTCGAGCCGCTGCGAACGCTGGAGCTGTTCCTCGAGCTGCTTGCGGCGGCTCACGTCCACGAGAAACCCGCGGTAGCCGATCCGCTCGCCCGCGTCGTCGTGCACGGGAACCATCTGGTTGATCACCCAAACGACGCTGCCGTCGCGCGCGAGCACTCGATACTCCGACTCGAACGACGCAGCATCGTCGAGCGCGGCCAGCTCGCCGAGCACGCGGTCGCGGTCGTCCGGATGAAGGGCGCGCGGGAGGAAGTCCTGCCAGCCGACGAACTGGTCGGCCGGATGCCCGAGGAGCTGCTCGATCTGCGGACTCACGTACGTGGGAGCCGACATGCGCTCGCGGCCGAGCGTGTACGTCACGAGCGGTAGTTCCTCGACGAGCGACCGATAGCGAGCCTCGGCCTCGCGAAGCGCCTTCGCAGCCTTCTCTTGCTCTGTTATGTCGCGCAAGACCGACAGATGTAGACCGTCGAGGAAGTTCGGGATGCCGATCGCCTGCAGCTCGCGCGTCGTGCCGTCTGGACGCGTGAGCGTGCGCCGATACTCCAAGACCTCGCCGCGCTTGAACCGGTCGAGCAGATCCCAGCCTCCGAGCCCGCGCTTGCCGCCGTGGTCGTCGCGGCCTGCTGAGCTGACCGCGCCCAGGTTCGTGTCGATGAGCCTCTCACGCTCGACGCCGTAGATCTCGCACGCCGCCGAGTTGACGTCGACGATCTTCATCACGTCGTTCCAGAGCACGAGCCCGTCCTTACTCGACTCGAAAAGCGAGTGCAATCCGCGATCGCTGCGCGCAGCCTCCTCGCGCGCCTCGTGCCGGTCGGTGACGTTCTGGAACACGCCGAGAACTCGCCGATCCGGGAAGACGTATCCCTGGAGGGCGATCCAGCGCTGCGCGCCGCTCTCGGGATGCACGATGCGGAACTCGATCAGCGGCATCGGACCCGGGTCGAGCTTCGTCTTCACCGCTTTGCGGACCCTGTCGAGGTCGAAACGATGGATGTACGACAAGAAGGTGTCGACGGTCCCTTCGCTACGGTCGGACGGGACGCCGAGGATCTCGTAGGCCTCCGGCGACCAACGAATCCGCGGCTTGCGATCTTCGTCGTAGGTGAGCTCCCACGTCGCCATCCCAGCGAGCTCCTTGGCGAGCTCGTGCAGGCGCCGGAGGTCTTCGAGCTCGCTGCCTACGTGTTCGCCGGCACGAGCTTGGTCGGACGTCTCAGAGGGCGCGGGCCGCATCCACACATGGGCAGCATCGGGCCGCGCTCCCATTTCGGGTATCGCCAGACTGCGTCGAGTGACTCCCCCAGCCGAGGGACGCGCGCGACTAGAAAATCTCCGGGCACCAGGGGTGTAACGCCGAGCCGAAAAGCCGGTCTGCCCGAGCGAGCGCACCCGGCTCGATCTCCTCGACTCGACGCGCCTGATGGAGCTCCGCGAAGGAGATGCCGCCGAGATAGGCAGAGCCGAGTGCCTCGGCGTCGACGCGCAGCATCGGTGCTTCGTCGGTGCGCGTGGCGGCGCCGTCCGCGAGTCGCCACCTGCCTTCGTTCCACGGACAGAACGCGTCGGCGAGCTCGAACGTGAGCGGCTCGTCGCTTCCGTACGTGCGACCGGCAAGGGCGGCCTCGACATCGACGACACGGATCCACAAGCCGTCGCCGCGCCGGTAGCGCGCGCGTCGCGGCTTCGCGAGCAAGAGGAAGATCGGATGGTCCGGCGGCATGAGCCCCGACTCGATCCGCTCCTGCCAGTCGATATCAAGGAGGAAGCGCCAGAGGTCAGCGGTCGCCACGGGGTCCGCCGAGATGGCTTCGATTACGGCGAGCCGCGCAGTCGAGACGCCCTCGTCGAAGTGCGCGTTGTACCGGTAGATGGCGTAGCCGCGCGGCTTGCCGTCGAGCTCGCAGACCGCGAACTGCTTCGGGCCGCCGCCATTTCGGCGTTCCTTTGGATCCTCGAGTGTGCGCGTGTCCCACCACGTCTCGGTGCGCGAGAAGACACCCGGGCGGATCGCCATCAGCTCGTCCCAGATCGGCGGGAACGCTTGCTTCGCCTCCTCCGCGGTGACGAGCCGGACACGACCGAGTCGCTCGAACGGCTGCGCAAACCCTGCGTGGTCGTACGGCACCGAGATCTCGCCGGACCAGGAGGCAAGCCCGTAGCCGAAACGGCCGTAGATCGTCTCCTCCGATGCCCAGAGCGCTGCGATCGGCTCGCCGCGGGCGTGGATGTCGTTGAGCTGCGCCCGCATCAGCGTTCGCAGGACCCCGCGCCGGCGGTGCGTGGGATAAACGCCGACGACCGTGACGCCCGAGCAACCGATGCGGCCGCCGGGAACGGAGAGCTCGAACGGGAACGCGCCTGCCCCGCCGACGACGTGACCGTCCTCGAATGCCGCGTGCATCCGCTCCTGAGGAAGATTGCGACGGAACCGCTCGACGGGCCCGCTGTCGCGATCGATGCCGAAGTACTGGCTGAGGCCCATGACGGCGTCGCGGAACTCGTCCGCCGACGCGCATGCGCGCACGTCGAAGCTCACGCGTTGGAGCCTACTGACGCGCCACTTCGCGCCGCTCGTATGGGCAGGAAGCTACGGACTTAGACCGCGAGCGCCGTTGCGTGCTCAGCAGCCCACTGGTGGGCGTCGGCCGAGCCGACCCACCCGATCGCGTTGCTGAGAACACGCTGGAAGCCCGGGTTCGCGTACGCAGACGGTCCGTGCCCAGGCTGGAAGTAGACGATCGGGCTCGCGCCGGCGGACTTCACCCAGCCGACCACGCCGCTTCCGCGTGGATGGGTCCACCCGTCGTTTGCGTAGAGACGTCCGCGCACGGCGAGCTCGCCGGAATAGAACGACTCCGGCGACATCTCGAAGTCGGTGCGGAAGAGCGGAATGATCCGATCCTCCAGGATCGGGTTCAGGTAGAGCTCGTCGACGATGTCGAAACCGTCCTCGACACCCGCGCAGACCGGGTGCGACGGTTCGATGCACGAGATGTGATGCGGCACCTCCTTCGTGTAGCCGGAGGCGGGCCATTGCCGGCCGTCGAGCTCACCCGGTAGGTAGTGCCAGCGGCCACCGACGACTTCTGCCCACAACGGCCACGCAGGCCACGCTGACATCGCGTGGTGGAGGAACACGATGCCCTGACCGGCCTCGAGCATGCCGCGAAAGGCTTCTGCGTAGTCGGCGGGCGGCTCGAGGAGCTTCGGGGGATCGGGCTTTTGAAGCTCGAAGCCCTGCATGTCGTAACAGACGATCGCGTCAAACTCGCCGGCGCGGTCTGGCTGGAAGTATTCGCGCGCATCCGGGACAGGCGCGTGTTGCCACTCGATCCCGCGCAGCTGATCGAACGTCGCGAGAAACGGCTCCTCCTCGAACGGATGTCCGCCGGTAACGACGAGGACGTTCACTACTCCTCCTCGAGAACGGCTCGTAATCCATCTTGCGCCGCTTCGAGGAAGCGGTCGACGTCGGCGTCGGTATGAGCAGCGGACAGGAACCAGTTGTGCCGCGGGTGCACGATCACACCGCGTTCGAGCATCGCGGCGCTGAACGCCCGCGCCTTCGCATAGTTCTCGTCGCCATCGAAGCTCAGATTGGGCATCTGCACCGGCCCCGTCTGCCGAATCGCGACACCCGTTTCGTTCGCGAGCTCGTCGAAGCCCTCGCGCAGCCGCGTCCCGACTCGCTCCATGACGGCGACTGCATCTTCATCCCGTAGCGCGTTGATGGTCGCGACGGCCGCCGCCATCGGCACCGCCTCGCACCAGAAGGAGCCGGTGACGAAGATCCGCTGCGCGGCTTCGCGGTAACGGCCGCTCCCGAGGATTGCCGCGAGCGGGTACCCGTTCGCGATCGCCTTACTCCACCCGCTGAGGTCCGGCTCGACACCGAGTAGTTCCCAGCTGCCGCCGTGGTTGAGACGGAAGCCGGTGCGGACCTCGTCCATCACGAGCGCCGCGCCGAGCTCGTCGCACAACTCGCGCAGCCTCCGCGCGAACGCCGGGTCCACGTCCTCCTGGTCGAAGCCCGCGTCGTGCTTGAAGGGCGAGGTGATGATCGCCGCAACATCGCCGGCGCCTGCTTCGTCGATCGCGCGCTCGACGCTCGCAACGTCGTTGTAGGTGTAGTAGTGGAGATTCGCGCGCTCCTCGGGCGCGACACCGTCCATGCGAATGGTCGCCCAGGGTTGGGCACCGTGGTACGCGCCCGCAGCGGCAAGGACCTTGTTTCGACCGGTCTCGGCCCGCGCAACCATCAGCGAGATCGTCGTGGCGTCGGAGCCGTTCTTGGCGAAGATCGCCCAGTCAGCGTGCGCCACTCGATCCACGAGCAGCTCGGCTAGCTCGACCATGCACGGCGCCGGCCCCGGTTGCGTATCACCTTTTGCCGCCTGGGCTGCTGCTGCAGCTTCGACGCGAGGATGCTTGTAGCCGAGGATCATCGGCCCGAAGCTGCACATGAAGTCGACGTACTCGTTGCCGTCGACATCCCACACCCGCGTGCCCTCGGACCGGTCGTAGAACTGCGGAAACGCGTCGGGCAGTGCGGTTACGTTCATATGCCCGAACATCCCGCCCGGGATCACCGCGGCGGCACGCCGCCTGAGGTCGAGGTCGAGCGCCCGAACCTTCGCCTGCGTGGCGATATCAGCCATGTTCTCGCTGCCTTTCCGCACCGATGAGCTCGCGTGCGACTGACTCGACGCCTGCTGCGTCGAGCCGGTAGTGGTTGTAGAGGGCGGCCGGTGGGCCGATGACTACGTGCTCGTCCGGCACGCCGTGCCGTCGGAACGCCACGCCGCCGCCTGCTTCAGCGAGCGTTTCCGCTACGGCAGAACCGAGTCCGCCCGAGAGGTTGTGCTCCTCGACAGTGAGGATCGCACCGGTCTCGTCCGCGGCGGCGAGGATCTCCGCGCGGTCGATCGGGTCGATCGTGTGCATGTCGACCACGCGAGCCTCGATTCCGTCGGCCGCAAGGCTCTCGGCAGCGTCGAGAGAGGCGCGCACTTCCGAGCCGGTGGCGATGATCGTCAGGTCGCCGCCGTCACGGAGCCGTGCGGCCTTCCCGAGCTCGAAGTCGCTGGGGACGTCGCCATAGACCTCAGGATCGCGCCCGCGTCCGAGGCGGATGTACATCGCACCCGGCCAGTCGAGGGAGTGCCGAAGGATCGCACGGAGCTGGTTCGCGTCCGCGGCGCACACCACCGTCAAGTCCGCGATTGCACGCGTAACGGCGATGTCCTCGAGCGCGTGATGGCTCGTTCCGTAATAGCCGAGGCTCATGCCCGAGTGATGGGCAAGCAGCCGCACCGGCATGCCCGTGTATGCGAGGTCGGTCCGGACTTGCTCACAGGCGAGCAGCGCGAGATACGCCGCGAACGTCGCCGCGAACGGAACGAGTCCGGTGGACGCCATGCCGGCCGCGATCGACACCATGTTCTGCTCCGCGACGCCGACGTTGAAGAAGCGCTCTGGATGCCTCTCGGCGAAATCGCTGGTGCGATTCGCGCCCGCAAGGTCGGCGGTAAGAACGACGATGCGCGGGTCGGCGTCGCCGAGATCGGCGAGTTCTTCTCCGGCGACGAACGCGGGGATCGTTCTCGCTTCGATCCCCTTGCCGCTCTTCTTGTCCTTTAGCGCTTCGGCGCCGCTCGCGGTACCGCGGAAGACGCCGCTGATCTCCTGGCCCGAGGTTTTCTCATGGGTGCTATCAGCCATCGCCGCCACCTGCGACCACTGGCTGCAGACCGCTCTCGATCTCGGCGACCACGTCGTCGTAGTCCTCGCCCACGAGGTTGCCGACATGCCACTGAATGTTGCCCTCCATCCGACGGACACCGCGGCCTTTGACGGTGTCGGCGATGACCAGTTGCGGCGCCCCGACCGCGTCCGTCTCGAGAGCGTTGAAGACGTCGAGAATCGCGTCGAGGTCGTGCCCGTCGACGCTGTGAACCTTCCAGCCGAAGCTCCTGAATCGCTCCGCCAGCGGCTCCACGCTCATGATGGTCTCGGTGTTGCCGTCGATCGAGAGGTGGTTTCGGTCGATGATCCCGACGAGCGAGCCGACCTTGAAATGGCTCGCGGCCATCGCCGCTTCCCAGATTTGTCCTTCGCCGAGCTCGCCGTCGCCCATCATGCAGTAGACGCGAAACGAGCGGCCTTGGATCCGGGCGCCGAGCGCCATTCCCAGGCTGACCGACAAGCCGTGGCCGAGCGATCCCGAGCTGAAGTCGACGCCCGAGATCTTCCGCATATCCGGGTGATCGCCGAACGCGCTGTGCAGGCGCGTGTAGTCGTCGAGGACCGCGCGATCGAAGAACCCGACGTCCGCGAGAAGCGGATAGAGGCCGATTGCGGCATGGCCCTTACTGAGCACGAAGCGATCGCGGTCGGGCCAGTCGGGCTCGTCGGGCCGGTACTGAAGTTCCGCGTAGTACAGCGCCGCGAAGAGCTCAGCCGCCGAGAACGTGGCCGTGTAGTGGCCGGCACCGGCGATTTGAGTGAGGCGCACAGTCTCGAGCCGGACGAACTTCGCGCGGTCGCTCAGCCGCTCGATTAACTCTTGGCGCTCCGCGCTTCCGCGCGGAGGGTGCTTCGCTCTCGTGCTCATCCTGGGCCGCGTACTCCGTGTGGGCATCCGTTGAAAGAGACGCATAACATATCGAACGTTCGATCATCAATCGCGCCGTCGCGCCCGCGCCCGAGCGACGGGCGAACGGCGGAGCCCCAGCCCCGCAAGGAGAACGAGGTGCCGAAGATCGTCGACCATGACGCTCGCCGGGAAGAACTCATCGAGGCGACCTGGAGAGTGATCGCGCGAACCGGAATCGCCGGCGCGACGATGCGCGAAATCGCACGCGAGGCGGGCGTGTCGACGGGAATCCTCGCCCACTACTTCGCCGACAAAGAAGATCTCCTCGGCTTCGCGCTCCGCCTCATGCATCGGCGCGTCTACGAGCGGATCCACGCGCGGACGCAGGGGCTCGTCGGTGTCCCTGCACTCCGCGTGATCATGCTCGAGGCGCTTCCGCTGGACCAAGAGAGACTGCTCGAGGCACAGATCGAGATGAACTTCATCTCGCTCGCCCTCGGCAACGAGTCGCTTCGCGAGCTCCAGCACCGTGAGTTCGAGCGCTTCTGGGACGCGCTCAACCACCGCGTCAGCGAGGCGCAGACGCTCGGTGAGATCGCAACGAGCATCGACGCCGATTGGATCACTCACCAGCTGATCATCCTCGTCGAAGGCATCTCGCTCGAGGCCGTCTTGTACCCGGCACGCGTTCCGCCCGACCAGCAATGCGAAATCCTTGACCATTTCCTCGACCAGGTGCGCGCCGCGGAGGCCGTGGCCAGTTGATTCGTATTTCGGACGTTTGCTATAAGAGGGCGGCCGTGCCGGCCTGCGGACGAGACGAGAGAGGCATCCGCAGTCAGGCCGCCCCTTCTCTCGCTCGTTCTTTGCGGAGATGCACAGCCGCGTAGCTTCTGCTCAAGCAGGGCGACTGGCGAGGGGCCGATCGGTGACGGCAGGCACTCGCCGAACTCGCGTTGCTGACGTCTTAGGACACGGTGCGCTCGCCAGCGTCGCCGAAGAGCTCGATCGTTTCGTAGAGGCAGACACCTTCAGCAAGAGGAGGAGCCATGCGTAGGACCGGAGGGCGCTCGAGGAAGACCGGGGTCATCCTCACATCAGGGGTCGCAATCGTCGTGCTCCTCACCGTCTTGGGAGGCGTGGGGCAGTCCGCGAGTCGTCCGCGGTCGAGCGCGACGGTGCTGTCGGGGAGCGCGTCGTGCTCCGGCACACCGGCGCGAGGTGGGAACCTCGTCTACCAGCGCCAAGCGGCGACGGAGGCGCTCGATCCGCTGAACCCCCGGAACGGAAACGGCGACATTTTCACCTACAACGTGATCTACAGCGGACTCGTCCGCTCCGATCCGACTGGCAAGACGAACAAGATCGTGCCGTCCCTGTCTGACCACTGGACGATCTCCGCCGACGGCAAGACGTACACGTTCCACCTGCGCCCAGGCGTCAAGTTCTCCAACGGACAACCGCTGACGGCCGAGGACGTCGCCTGGACTCTCAACCGATTCGGGAACCCGAAGATCAACGCGATCATGGCCGCGGTGGCCATTGGCTACGGACACGCGACCGTCGTCAACAAATCGACGGTGCGGGTGAAGCTGAAGGTGCCGGTTGCCTCCTTCCTCTACAACATCAGCATCTGGCCTGCGTTCATCCTCCCGAAGAACCTGGTCGAAAAGCAGAAGGCGAAATTCTTCGACCATCCCGTCGGGACCGGTCCGTTCATGGTCAAGTCCTTCGCCAAGGGCTCGCACATCACGCTCGTGCGGAACCCGCACTACTGGGAGAAGGGCAAGCCGTACCTGGACTCGGTGCGCTTCAACTTCGTCACCGACAGCAACACCCGCATCCTCGCCCTGCGGGCGGGTAACGCCCAGGCGATCGACGTGGTGCCGTTCTCTCAGGTGAAGACGCTCAAGGGCGACCAGAACGTCGTCGTCCAGACGGCCACGGTGCCGCTGTTCCTCGGCCTCTGGCTCAATCATCTCCGGCCGCAGTTCAAAGACATCAACGTGCGCAAGGCGATGCAGTACGCGATCGACCGCAAGCTGCTCAACGAGCAGATCTTCGCCGGACTGGCCAAGATCCCGAACAGCGTGCTGATGGGCTTCGCCATGGACGCCCCAGCGAGCGTCGTGAAGCCCTACCCGTACGACGTCGACAAGGCGAAGGCGCTCATGAAGAAGTCGAAGTACCCCAATGGCTTCTCGACGACGCTCTTGTATCCGGCTGGCACGGACTTCTACAAGCAGCTCGGGCTTGCCCTGCAACAGGAGTTCGGCGCCATCGGAATCAAGGTCAAGCTCCGTGAGCAAGACACGCCGACCGTGACGAACGCCTGGTTCACACGCAAGTACGACCTGGTGTTCCCGTTCGCGTCGTTCACCAGCGACTTGACGGTCCCCGACGAGTACGCGGACTTCGTCAGCAACTGGAACAACGGCTTCCACGGCTTCGAGACCAGCTGGAGGAACGCAACGATCCAGAAGATGGTCCTTCGGTTCGAGACAACGCGAAGCGAGTCGAAGAGGAAGCAGCAGTGGGCGAAGATCCAGCAGGCTCTGATGAACCAAACGCCGGTCATCGCGGTCTTGCACCTGCCGTTCATCAACGCGCATCGTGCGAACGTCTGCGGGACGGATCTTGACGGGCTCGGGTCGGACCACCTCGAGAACACGTGGTTCACCCATTAGCGTCCCGACTGGCTGATGGCTTGGAGCGCCCATAGCGAACCTATGGGCGCTCCAAGGACGACGTGCCGATGACCGACGCGGTGCAAGGGGGTAGCGCTCGGTGGTGACGTACTTGATCCGACGAATCGCTCTGGCTGCGGTCGTCCTGTTCGGTCTGCTCATCGCGACCTTCTTCATGATTCATCTCGTCCCGGGCGATCCGGTCCGGATTGCACTCGCCGGGCGAGCGTCGCCGGCAACGGTTGCTCGTGTGCGCCACGAGATCGGACTCGACCGCCCACTGTGGACGCAGTTCTGGTTGTACAGCGAGCACACCCTGCAGGGTCAGTTCGGCGATTCGTTCACGCTCGACTCACCGGTGTCCGAGGTCATCGGGCAGCGGCTCGGCCCCAGCATCGCCCTGATCAGCTACGGGATGCTGCTGTCGGTGTTGATCGGGGTGCCGCTCGCGATCATCGCTGCGCTGCGACCGAACCGATTGGCCGACAATTCGATCCGAATCGGGACGACGCTGACGTTCGCGATGCCGAGCTTCTGGCTCGGGTTGATGCTCGCGCTCATCTTCGGTCTGAAGCTCGGATGGTTTCCCGTCTCTGGATACAGCGGCGGAGTCGTCGGGATCCTGCGGACGCTGACGTTGCCCGCGTTGGCGCTCGGCCTGGCGCTCTCGGCAGTCGTCATGCGCACGCTGCGTTCGAGCTTGCTGGCGGTGATGCAGAGCGAGTACATCGAGGCGGCACGCTCACGCGGCCTCAGCGAGGTGCGTGTCGTTCGCAGGCACGCGCTTCGTAACTCGGCCATGAACACGCTGACGATCCTGTCGGTCAACATCGGCTTCCTCATCGGCGGCACCGTCGTGCTCGAGCAGGTCTTTCAGATTCCCGGTCTGGGATCGCTGCTCGTCGAGGCGGTCGAGAAGCGCGACTATCAGCTCGTCCAGGCGCTCGCGCTGCTCGCCGGCGCCGCCGTCGTGCTGGCCAGCCTCGCCGCCGACGTCATCCAGGCATTTCTCGACCCACGCGTGAGGCTCGCCGGCCGATGAGCGCGGTCGACGTCCTCGGCCAGCCGCCGGCGCCGACGACCGAGGTCGTCGAGTCCCGCCGGCGTCGACGTGGTCTGCGCGGCCTGTCGCGCGAAACCAAGGTCGGCGGCGGCATCATCGTCCTCCTCTTTCTGGCCGGGATCCTCGCGCCGCTGATCGCTCCGTATCCGCCTAACCAGCTGGATTTCCTCCACGCTTACAACGCTCCCTCTTGGAGCCATCTGTTCGGCACCGACGGCGCTGGCCGTGACGTGTTCAGCCGCACGCTGTACGCGCTGCGTCTCGATCTCGCGATCGTCCTTCTCGTGACGTATCCCCCACTCGTGCTCGGCGTGCTGGTCGGGGCCGTGACCGGCTATCTGGGCGGCACCGTCGACGCGCTGGTCGGGCGGGTGATCGACGTGATGATCGCGTTTCCCTTCATCGTGCTCGTGATCAGCGTGATCGCGATCGTCGGCCCAGGCGTAAAGGGAGTTCTCATCGGCGTGCCGATCGTCGCCTGGGCGCTGTACGCACGACTGTCTCGTTCGGAGATGCTCGTGCTGCGCGAGCAGCCATTCATGCTTGCGACGACAGCGCTGGGCTACTCTAGGCCGCGCGCGATTCTGCGCCACGCGGTGCCCAACCTGATGCGCTCGTCGCTGATCTATTCGACGCTCGACATGGTTGTGAACCTGCTGCTTCTTTCCGGGCTCGCCTATCTAGGCCTCGGTGCTCAGCCGCCGAATGCAGAGCTCGGATCGATCATCGCCGACGGCCAGAGCGCGCTTCTGAACGCGTGGTGGATCGCCACATTGCCGGGGTTGGTCGTCGTTCTCTTCGGCCTCGGCGCCGGCATGCTCGGCGACGGGATCTCCGACGGACGATTGCGCGGTACCCCGCAGTGAACGTCGCCTCCGAGCCGCTGCTGAGCATCGACGGAGTGCGCGTCGAGTTCGACCTGCCGATGGGTCCACTCCTCGCCGTCAGGGGCGCAAGTCTCACGATTCGGCCGGGTGAGATCGTCGGGCTCGTAGGCGAGACAGGATCGGGCAAGACGCTCATCTGCAGATCCGTGATGCGGCTTGTTCCCCCGCCTGGTCGCATCACGGCCGGCCAGATTCGATTCGACGGGCGCGACGTGCTCGCAATGAGCGCAAGCAAGTTGCGCAAGTTCCGGGCGCGCGACGTGGGAATGATCTACCAGGACCCGTTCAGCTCGTTGAATCCCGTCTATCGAATCGGAGACCAGGTTGTCGAAACACTCCGCGTCAATCTCGGGCTGCGGAAAGCGGATGCAGAAGCACGCGCGATCGAGCTGTTGAGCGAGGTCGGTATCCGGGAGCCCGAACGGCGTGCGCTGTCCTACCCGCACGAGTTCAGCGGCGGCATGCGCCAGCGCGTGATGATCGCGCTCGCTACCGCGTCGCAGCCACGGTTGCTCCTCGCCGACGAGCCGACCACGGCGCTCGACGTCACGACGCAGGCGCAGATCCTGCGCCTGTTGGTTCGACTGAGCCGAGAGCACGACATGGCAGTGCTGCTCGTCTCCCACGACTTCGGCGTGATCGCCCAAGTCTGCGACCGCGTAGCAGTGATGTACGGCGGCCACATCGTCGAGACCGGGCCGGTCGATGCGATCTACACCGGCGCAGAGCACCCGTACACACGCGGCCTGCTGGAGTCGATCCCGCGCCTCGAGTCGGCGGGGAAGGCCACGCGGCTGCCGATGATCCCCGGTGACCCGCCCGAGCCGACCGACACACCGTCGGGCTGCGTCTTCAGGACGCGGTGCCGGTACGCGCTGCCGAGCTGCGAGACGGTCTCGATGGCCTTGGAACCGGTTTCTCCAGGCCACGAGACGGCCTGCCCTGTTCGCCCTTTCGCCACGGCTGAGAAGGCGCGCGTCAACCACGCGAGGGTGGGAACGTGAGCCGGACTGCGCCACTGCTCCGCGTGGAGGGGCTGACGAAGACGTTCGGTCTACGCCGCACGGTGATGGAGCGCATCGCGCGCACCGACGTGCAGCCCGTCAATGCCGTGGACGACGTCTCCTTCACCCTTCACCGCGGGGAGATCCTCGGCCTCGCCGGCGAATCGGGCAGCGGCAAGACGACGTTGGCTCGCTGTGTCATTCGTCTCGTCGAACCCGATGGCGGGACGATCGAGGTCGACGGGGTCGACGTTCGCGCCGCGCGCGGGAGAGAGCTTCGCGAATTGCGACGGCGCATGCAGATCGTCTTCCAAGATCCGTACTCCTCGCTCAACCCGCGCATGACGGTCGGGGCCGCGCTGCACGAAGCCGGGCGCGTCCATCGGAGGCCAGGCAGCGACAACCGCGACAAGTTCGTGCGCGAGGCGCTGGCGCGCGTGCATCTCAGTCCCGGGGTCGCTACGCGCCGCCCGCGCGAGCTCTCGGGCGGCCAGCGCCAGCGGGTCGCCGTGGCGCGCGCGCTCGCCGTCGGGCCGGAGCTCCTGATCGCAGACGAAGCCGTCAGCGCGCTCGACGTTTCCGTCCAGGCTCAGCTGCTGAACATGTTCCTCGACCTCCGTGATGAGCTGGGCGTCGCAATTCTCTTTGTTGCACACCAGCTCGCCGTGCTCGCCGAGGTCGCCGACCGCGTCGGAATTATGAACCGAGGATGCATCGTCGAGATGGGTGACGCGGCCGACGTGTTCGGCAATCCACAACACGAATACACACGATCGCTGCTGGCGGCACATCCGCGCCCCCGCCTCTCGGGCGCCGCCTAGTGGCGGCGAGAGGAGACGGGTCGATGAACGAAGACGAGGCGCGCGGGGAGCTCGTGCGCTACGGCAAGCGGTTGCTTGCCGACGCGCTCGTGATCGGAACCGCCGGCAACTTGAGCATTCGCGTCGACGACCGCGCCCTGATCACGCCAAGCGCGATCCCGTACGAGGACACGAAGCCGGACGACATCTGCGTGCTCGACCTCGACGGAAACGTCGTCGATGCGGGCACGCGTCCGTCGTCGGAGACGCCCATGCACCTGACGATCTACCGGCACACGCGTGCGGGTGCCGTCGTCCACACGCACTCGCCGTTTGCGACCGCACTCTCGACCGTGCTCGACGAGCTCCCGCCCGTGCACTATGCGCTCGCCGGACTCGGCGGGCCGATCCGCGTCGCGCGCTACGCGACCTTCGGCTCGGGCGACCTCGCACAAAACATGCTCGATGCACTCGAAGGTCGTTCGGCCGCCCTCCTGCAGAACCACGGCACGATCGCGTACGGGCGCACGCTCGAGCAGGCGTACCTGCGTGCGCAGACGCTCGAGTGGGTCGCGTCGGTCTATTACCGCGCGAAGGCGATCGGCGAGCCGAACCTCCTTCCGATCGAAGAGCTCGACCGCGTGCGGGAGCTCGCACGGAGCGCACCCGGCTACCGGCAATCGGAGACGCTGCGATGACGACGGTCGTGAGCCTCGGCGCCCACATCCTGGACGTGCTCGGGCGGCCCGTCGACGCGTTCCCGGACGGCGGTCAGCAGGTGGCGATGGTCGACGAGATCCGTGCGACTGCGGCCGGAACCGCGGCGGGAACGAGCGTCGACCTCGCGAAGCTCGGCGCGCACACCATCGCGGTGGGCGCAATCGGCGACGACGAGCTCGGCGAGCTCGTCGCGATGCTGATGACGCGGCACGGAGTCGACACGTCGAGACTCGTGCGGAAGGCAGACGCCCAGACCTCGGCGTCGCTCCTGCCGATTCGCCGCGACGGCGAGCGGCTGCCCGTCCATTGCATCGGAGCGAACGGAGAGCTCACGCTCGACGACATCGATCTCGACGTCGTGGCCGAGGCTGACTTCCTGCACTACGGCGGCGCGTTCACGCTCAGCAAGCTCGACGGTGCGCCAGCGGCGCAATTGCTGAAGTTCGCGCGCGAGCACAATGTCGTCACGACGATGGACATGCTCGGGTTTCGAGGGCCTGACGTGCTCGAGCTCTTGGGACCGTGCCTGCCGTTCGTCGACTACCTGCTGCCGACGCTCGCACAAGCACAGCGACTGACCGCACTCGAGTCACCGGCTGCGGTCGCAGCGGCGTTGCTCGACCGCGGGGCCGGCGTCGTCGTCCTGAAGATGGACGTCGAGGGATCGCTGCTGGTGACGAGGGACAGCGAGGAGCGGATCCCCGCGTACGAGGTCGAAGTCGTGGATTCGACCGGCTGCGGTGATGCGTACTGCGCCGCATTCATCGTGGGTCTCTCGCTCGGCTGGGAGGTCCGCGAGGCCGCTTTGCTCGGGAGCGCCGCAGGCGCGCTCGTCGCGACAGGCCTCGGCTCCGATGCCGGCATCGTCGACCTCGAGACCACGATCGACTTCATGCGAACGGCGACGACCCGAAGGAGCGTATTGGCATGAGCGACGAATACCCGTACGCCGAGCGGTTCGGCGTCAACCGGGGCCTCGCGGAGCACGGCCGGTCGTACGACGAGGTGCTCTCGGAGTTGCGCACGGTCGCACGCGAGGAAGACGCGTTCTGGAAGACCGGCAAGTGCTCCGGAACGATCTACTGCGGCGACCACGAGCACTACGCGTTTATGACGGAGGCGTTCGGCCTCTTTGCACACGTCAACGCGCTCCAGCGCGACATGTGTCCGAGCCAGACGCGCTTCGAGGGCGAGATCATCGCGATGACGCTCGACCTGATGCACGCGGAGGCGGTCGACGGACAACCAGTCGGTCTCGTCACGAGCGGCGGAACGGCGAGCATTTGTCACGCAGTGCTCGCCTATCGCGAGCACGCGCGCAGCGAGCGGTGCATCGGTCGGTCGAACATCGTCAAGCCGGAGACCGCGCACCCAGCGTTCGACAAGGCGTGCCATCTCTTCGACGTCGACCTTCGCCAGGCGCGTGTGGATCCAGAGACGACGCAAGTCGACGTCGATCACGTCGCCGAACTGATCGACGACGAGACGATCGCGATCGTCGGCTCTGCTTGCAACTACGGCTACGGCACAATCGATCCGATCGCCGAGCTCGCGACGCTCGCGCAAGAACGGAACGTCGGCATGCACGTCGACGGCTGCCTCGGCGGATTCATCCTCCCCTTCGGGCAGGAGCTGGGCTACGACATCCCGGTCTTCGATTTCCGCATTCCGGGCGTCACTTCGATCTCCGCAGACACACACAAGTACGGTTACGCGTTCAAGGGAACGTCCACGGTGCTCTTCCGCGACAAGGCGCTACGGAACGCGCAGTACTTCTTCCTGACGGACTGGAGCGGTGGCAAGTACTGCTCGCCCGGGATGGACGGGTCGCGCTCCGGCGGGCTGCTCGCGGCAACTTGGGCGGCGATGGTCGCGCTCGGCCGTGACGGCTATCGCGAACGCGCGAGGAAGATCTTCGAAACGTCGTTCGCGATGCAGGAGGCAGTGCGGTCGCATCCCGAGCTTGGCATCCTCGGCCGAGCGACGTTCCTCTTCAGCTTCGTGTCGGACGCGTTCGACGTCTACCACGTCAACGACTTTATGCGCGAGCGGGGCTGGCGGTTCAACGGGCAGCAGTATCCGAACGCGCTGCACATGGCCGTCACAGGCCCGCAGACGCAGCCGGGAATCGTCGAGTCGTTTGCGAACGACCTCGCCGACGCAGTCGCATACGCGAACGAGCGGCACGCTGCCGGCGAGTCACCCGAGTCGGCGGCGATCTACGGCGGCTTCCCGGGCGGGCCGAGCGAAGAAGCAGACGAGCTGATCCGCGACGCGATGTCGGACCTCATGGATCGGATGCAGGCCCTGCCGGCGTGACCGATCCTCCCGGTCGCGACAGCGTCTGCCTCGCGATCGACCTCGGCACCGGCGGGCCGAAGGTCGGATTCGTCCGCCTCGGCGGCGAGATCCTCTGGCACGACCACCGCGTCGTGAAGACACGCTGGCTCGACGGCGGCGGCGCGACGCAGGATGCGGCCGCGTGGTGGGACCTCGTCTGCGACGCGGCCCGCGCAGGTCTCGACTCGGGCGTCGTTGCGGCCGAGGACGTAGTTGCCGTCGGCGTCACCGGCCAGTGGGCGAGCACGGTTCCCGTCGACGAGGCCGGCGAGCCGGTCGGCGAATGCGTCATGTGGATGGACGATCGCGGCGGCACCTGGTCGAAAGACGTCATCGGCGGCCACGTCGGCGGCTACGCAGTCCGGCCGGCGCTGAAGTGGGTCTCTCGAACCGGCGGTGCCCCGTCGCCGAGCGGCGCGGATCCGATTGGCCACATGCTCTTCCTCCAGAACGCGGCACGTGACATTGCGGCGCGCGCACGATGGTTCCTCGAGCCCGTCGACTACCTGACGATGCGGTTCACCGGCGTCGCGTCGGCGTCCCACGCGTCGATGATCGCCGCGTGGCTGACCGACAACCGCCGCCTCGAGGTGCGCGCCTACGACTCAGAGCTCGTCGCCCTTGCCGGCGTCGACGCGACGAAGCTCGCTCCGCTGCGTGCGACGGGCTCGATCGTCGGCAGTGTGCTGCCAGACGTCGCGAAGCGCATCGGCATTTCGCCGACCGCTGCCGTGGCGACCGGCATCCCCGACCTGCACTCGGCGGCATGCGGCGCAGGCGCCGTCGGCGACTTCGAGGCGCACATGTCGATCTCGACGAGCTCTTGGATCAGCGCACCTGTGCCGTTCAAGAAGACCGATGCTCGGCGTTCGATCGCAAGTGTGCCCGGGCTGTCCTCGGAGCGGTACATGATCGCGAACAACCACGAGAGCAGCGGCCTCTGTCTTCAGTGGCTGCGCGACACCGTCTTCCCCGGCCTCGACTATGACGAGCTGACGCAGCTTGGCGGAAAGGCTGCGCCGGGTTCGGGCGACGTGATCTTCACGCCGTGGCTCGCGGGTGAGCGTTCACCCGTCGACGATCGCCATGCCCGCGCCGGGTTTCACAACGTATCTGTGCAGACGCGGCCGGAGCAGCTCGTCCGCACGGTGCTCGAAGGCGTCGCGTACAACAACCGCTGGCTCCACGAGGCGGTCGAGTCGTTGGCAGGCCGGCGGCTTGACCCGATCCGGATCGTCGGCGGTGGCTCGGTCTCGGATCTTTGGTGCCAGATCCACGCCGACGTCATGGACCGCGTGATCGAGCGCGTGCCGCAGTCGCTGAACGGGAGCCTTCGCGGTGCTGCCGTCTTCGCGGGTCTCTCGCTCGGCGCGTTCACGGTTGCCGACGTTCGCAACATGGCGAGCGTCGAGCGAACGTTCCAGCCGGACCCGTCGACGCGCGCAACCTACGACAAGCTGTACGCGGAGTTTCCGAAGCTCTACAAGGCGCAGCGTCGGATGTTCGCGCGACTGAACCGATAGGCGCGCGTCGCATCTCTCCGTCGAGCGCATGCGTGAACTCGTCCGCCGACGCGCACGTGCGGACGTCAAAGGTCAGCTCGGGAGCGTACTGGCGGCGGGTCGGGCTAGATCTTCTCGAGCGGCGCGTAGTCGAGCATCAAGCGCCGCTCGGAGCCGTCGTCGGCGAAGCGCACCATCACGACGCCCCCCGGCTCCATGCGCGTGACGACTCCTTCGCCAAGCGTCCCGTGCCGCACCGAGTCGCCGGTTTGCAGGCTCGGTACGTTCTCGCGCTCGGCCACCTGGCTCGCGCGCGGCGCGCCATAGCCGGACCATGACGCGGGCTGCAGCCGCTCCCGCTCGACGCGCTCGTCCGGCAGCTCATCGAGGAACCGCGACGGCAGGTTGTAGCTCCGGCCGCCGTAGAGCATCCGCGTCGACGCATGCATGAGCGTCAGCTTCTCCATCGAGCGCGTCATGCCGACGTAGCAGAGTCGCCGCTCTTCTTCGATGCCTTGCTCTTCGATCGAGCGACTGTGCGGGAAGATGCCTTCCTCCATCCCGATCAAGTACACGACGCGAAATTCGAGGCCCTTCGCGTTGTGGAGCGTCATCAGCGTGACGAGCGAGCCGTCGCCGCGGATCGCATCCTGGTCGGAGTAGAGCGAGATCTCCTGAAGAAACGCGGAGAGGTTCGGCTCGGCCGCGCTTGCAAGCCATTCGCGCGCCACGCCGACGAGCTCCTGCAGGTTCTCCATGCGTCCCTGCGCCTCGATCGTGCGCTCGGCTTCGAGCGACTCGAAGTAGCCCGTGCGCTCGAGCATGCGCTCCACGAGCTCGGGCACCGAGAGCTCCTGCGACGCCGACATCAGCGACTCCATCACGTTCCGGAATGCGCGCACGTTTTTCGCCGACGCGGCGGCGACCCCCGCGGCCTCCGGGTCCGCCATCGCCTCCCACAACGAGATGCCGTACGCGTCCGCATGCTGTGACAAGCGCGCGAGCGACGAGTCGCCGATTCCGCGGCGCGGCTTGTTCGCGATCCGCAGCAGCGAGACGACGTCGAACGGGTTTTCGAGCACCTGCAGGTATGCGATCGCATCCTTCACCTCGGCGCGCTCGTAGAAGCGCGGGCCGCCGATCACCTGGTAGGCGATGCCTTGCCGCACGAGCACGTCCTCGAGGACGCGGCTCTGCGCGTTCGTGCGGTAGAAGACCGCGATCTCGCTTCCGTTGTAGCCCTGCTCGACGAGCGCGGCGACCTCGGCGGCGACGAAGCGCGCCTCGGCGTGCTCGTCCTCGACCTCGATCGCGCGCACCGGCTCGCCCTCGCCGAGCTCCGACCAGAGGTTCTTCTCCTTGCGCTCGCGGTTGTGGCGGATGACGCCGTTCGCGGCTTCGAGGATCGAGTTCGTCGAGCGGTAGTTCTGCTCCAAAGCGATCGTCCGCGCGTCCGGAAAGTCGCGCTCGAACTCGAGGATGTTGCGGATGTCGGCACCGCGGAACGCGTAGATCGACTGGTCCGGGTCGCCCACCGCGAACACGTTGTGGTGCTGCTCCGCAACGAGCTTCAGGAGCACGTACTGCGCGTGGTTTGTGTCCTGGTACTCGTCGACGAGGACGTAGCGGAACGCCTTCTGCCAACGCTCGCGCGCTTCCGGGAAGCGCTGGAGCACGTCGACCGTGAGAAAGAGCATGTCGTCGAAGTCGACCGCGTTCGCGGCGAACATCCGGCGCTGGTAGAGGTCGTACGCCTCGGCGACGGTCTGGTCGTAGAAGCTCGATACGCGCGACGCGTACTCCTCCGGCGAGACGAGCTGGTTCTTCGCGTTCGAGATCTGCGCGTGGATGCCGCGCGGCGTGAACCGCTTCGGGTCGCGTTCGAGCTCCTCCAACACGCGCTTCGTCAGCCGCAGCTGGTCGGCCGAGTCGTAGATCGTGAAGTTCGTCCGGTAGCCGAGCCGCGGCGCCTCACGCCGGAGGATGCGCCCGCACGCGGCGTGGAAGGTCATGATCCAGCACGCGCGAGCCGGTGGGCCGACGAGGTTCTCCGCTCGTTCGCGCATCTCCTGTGCGGCCTTGTTCGTGAACGTGATCGCAAGGATCTCCGGAGGCTTGACCCCGGCGGTCGCGAGCAAGTGCGCGATCCGGTGCGTGAGCACGCGTGTCTTGCCGGAGCCGGCGCCGGCGATCACGAGGAGCGGTCCCTCCGTCGTCACGACCGCCTCGCGCTGGGCCGGGTTCAGGTCGGCGAGGTAGGTCTCGGGCTGCGCGACGGACACTCCGTCGATGCTAGCCGGGGCGGGCGCGGGCGACTGCGCCAAAAGAGCGGCTCAGAAGGGCGGCGAGAAGACGCTGACGCGGTAGACGCGCTCGCCCCGCAGCTCGAACGAGACGCCGCCGAGCGCGCAGACACGGCCGGTCGGGACGTCGATGCAGTGCGGCGCGGCCAGCTCTGCGTCGTGCCGCGAGGATCCGACGCCGATGCCGTCCACCGTACGGAAGAAGTCGCTCGTCGTGGAGATCGTGTACGCGGTGTGCCGGCCCGCGTCGTCGCGGAGGAAGTCGACCTTCAGCTCGTGGTCGTAGCGGTACGTGAGGTCGACGGAACCGGTCGTGTGGGGCCCGCGCACTTGCATGTCGTTCGGCGGTCCGAGAACTCCGCGCACGCGCTTCGGCGACATGCCGATTCGGACGCCCGCGATGCCGTTCTCGAGCACGCTCGCCGACGCCGGTCCCTTCTTTGCGTGCGTCTCGACTGAGACGGTCTCCGCTTTCGATCCGCAGCCAGCAAGCGTCGCGGCGATGAGCGCCACGGCGACTGCGAATGCGCTGCGACGACACATGCGATGCGACCCTACCGCCTTCGAGGCGGCGGAGCTCTCCCCCCTTTCGAGCTCCGCCTCCTCCAGGGCGGCCGGACCACCGTGTCGATGGTTGCCCCAGAGCCGCGCTCGAAACGTAGGCTCTCGCCATGCGGATCGCGCTGATGATCGAGGGGCAGGAAGGCGTCACGTGGGAGCAATGGCTCGCGCTCGCCCGCGCCTGCGAGAAACACGGAATCGATTCGCTCTTCCGCTCCGACCACTACCTCTCATTCTTCCGGCCGGGAAACGCCGGCTCGCTCGATGCCTGGACGACGCTCGCGGGCATCGCCGCAGCGACGACGACGCTCCGGCTCGGGACGCTCGTCTCACCGGTCACGTTCCGGCACCCGTCGCTGCTCGCGCGGGCGGCTGCGACCGTGGATCACATCTCCGGCGGGCGCGTCGAACTCGGGATCGGCGGCGGCTGGAACGTGCCCGAGCACGAGGCGTTCGGCTTTCCGTTTCCCGACACGCACGAGCGGATGGAGCTCCTCGAGGAGCAGATCGAGATCGTGCACCGCCAGTGGACGGAGGAGCGGTTCGACTTCACCGGGCAGCACTACACGCTGCAGGAAGCGAGCGCGCTCCCGAAGCCCGTGCAGCAGCCGCGCCCGCGCATCCTCGTCGGCGGCAGCGGCAAGATCGGCACCGCGAGACCCGCGGCGCGGTTCGCGGACGAATACAACACGCCGTTCGTCTCGCCTGAAGAGTTCGCCGTGCGGCGCGAGCGCGTGCGCCGCGTGTGCGAGCAAGAGGGCCGGGACGCAGACACGCTCACGTTCTCGACGATGACGACGTGCGCGATCGGCGACGACGCGCTGCAGCGGCTCTACGGGATGCGCAAGCGCGACGAGGACTTCGACACGTGGCTCGCCGCCGCGCGCCGCGTCTCGCTCGTCGGCTCCGTCGACGAGATCGCTGCACGGATCCGCGAGTACGAAGATGCAGGCTGCGAGCGGATCATGTTGCAGCATCTGCTCCACGACGATGTCGACGCCGTCGCAACGATCGGACGCGAGCTCGTACCTGCGGTTGCGTAAGTGAACGGATCGTCGACGTCTCGCCTCGAGGCGTTCAGCGACGGCGTCTTCGCGATCGCCGCGACGCTGCTCGTGCTCGAGATCACCGTGGGCGACGTGCCCGGCCCCGAGCTCGGCCATGCGCTCGTGCACCTCTGGCCGTCGTACCTCGCCTACGCGACGAGCTTCCTGACGATCGGGATCATCTGGATCAACCACCACTACTGCGTCGAAACGATGGCGCGCTGCGACCGCACGTTCATGTTCCTCAACCTCCTCCTGCTGCTGACCGTCGCGTTCCTGCCGTTTCCGACGAAGCTCGTCGCGGACTACTTGCAAGACCCGGGAGAGAGAACGGCCGCGCTCGCCTACTCCGCGACATTCGTCGTGATGTCCGTCGTCTACAACTCGTGGTGGCGCTACGCGAGTACGAACCGGCGCCTGATCGCCGAGCACGTTCCGAACTCGACGCTTCGCGCCATCTCGCGCGCGTTCGATCCTGGGATCCCGATGTACGTCGGAACGTTCGTCGTGGCGCTCTTCAGCCCGCTCGCAAGCGTGCTGCTGACGTTTGCGATCGCCGCGTTCTACCTGCCGTCAGCGGCGCTCTTCGCCGAGCGCTGAGAGCGCGTCCTCGAGCCACGCCGAAGCGGCCGCGACGACGTCTGCGTCCGACGACTTGACGACGACCTCGACGGTCGGGCCCTCCTGCGCGAACGTCGGGTACGAACCGACGAGCAAGCCCGGCCACCGCTCGCCGCAGGCAACGAGCGTCGCAGCGATCTCGCTTTCGCGCGTCCGGTAGACGCGCCGCCAGACGCCGATCGGCGCACCGCGGCGGAGCTCGTCTTCGAGCGTGAGGAACATCGCCTCCATCTCGCTCGGCAAGCCCGGCAGGACGTAGACGTTCGCGATCGTGAAGCCGGGCGCGCCGCCGAGCGGGTTCGCAAGCGGGCGGCTGCCGGTCGGTAGCAGCGCCCAGCGCGCTGCGTACTCCGGATCGCGCGTGAACCGTGCGCGCAAGTCGGCCGCGAGCTCCGGCACCTCCGTCTGCCCCACGCCGAACGCCTCGGCGATTGCTTCACGTGTGAGGTCGTCGGGAGTGCCGCCGAGTCCGCCCGTCACGACGACGAAGTCGACGCCCGGCGCCTCGTCGCGGATGAACTCCGCGATCGCCTCGATCTCGTCGGGCAGGACGGCCATCATTCGCACACTCACGCCGAGGAGCGCGAGTCGCTGCGCGATGAAGACGGCGTTCGTGTTCGGCACGTCGCCCGAAACGAGCTCGTTTCCGATCGTGAGGATCGTCGCGCGAGACACGTCAACGCATTGAAGCAACCGTGTCGAGCGTGAGCACGCGCGTCGGCTCGAGCCGCTCGAGCAAGCGACGGTCGTGCGTGACGAGGACGAGGGTGCCGTCGTACGAGGCGAGGGCCGACTCGAGCTGCTCGATCGCCTCGACGTCGAGATGGTTCGTCGGCTCGTCGAGCACGAGGCAGTTGACCTGCCGCGCGGCCAGGGACGCGAGGACCGCGCGGGTCAACTCACCGGGAGACAGCGACGCCGCGCTCCGCAGCACGTCGTCTGCCCCGAGGTCGAACTTCGCGAGCAGCGTGCGCGCGGGCTCGCGCTCGAGCCCTGTGGCTCCGGTGAACGCGTCGAGCAACGGCTCGGCGCGCGCGAAGGCGTTCCGCTCCTGGTCGAGCTCGCCGACGACGACGCCCGTGCCGACACGGCGCGTACCCGAGAGGAGCGGCAGCCGCCCGACGAGCGCGGCGAGGAGCATCGACTTGCCGGCTCCATTCGGGCCGACGACTGCGAGGCGTTCGCCGCGTTCGATCTGCAGGTCGAGCGGACCGAGGCTGAAGTCGCCGCGACGCACGACCGCCTGCGCAAGCGAGAGCACGATGTCGCCTGAGCGTCCTGCGGCGGCGAGCTCGAGCCGAAGCTCCCACGGCTCGAACGGCTTCTCGACGACCTCGATCTGCGCCAGCTTCGCCGCGTACGCCTTCTTGGCGTCCTTCGTCTTCTTCTTCTTGCGCCCTTGGCCGTAGCCGCGCTCTTCCCACTGCCGCATGCGACGTGCTTGTTCCTCGACGCGGCGACGCTCCTCGACCGAAGTCGACCACCGCTCGTAGCGGCGCGCGCGCGCGGCGGCACGAGCGGCCTCGTATTCGCTCCAGCCGCCCGCGTACTCGGCGACGGTGCCGCTTCCTTCCTGCAGCTCGACGATCTTCGTCACCGCGCGGCCGAGGAATGCCCGGTCGTGCGAGACGACGACGACTCCGCCGGCAAACTCGGCCAGGAAGCGCTCGAGTCGATCGAGCCCGTCGAAGTCGAGATCGTTCGTCGGCTCGTCGAGAAGCAAGACGTCGTAGCGCGAGAGCACGATCGCGGCGAGCCCGACACGCGCCTGCTCGCCTCCGGACGCGAGCGCAGGCTTGTGCGAGAGCTCGAGACGCAGGCCGAGGTCTGCGCAGACCTGTCGCGCGCGCGCTTCGAGCTCGCCGCCGCCGAGCGCCACGAGCCGGTCGAGCGCGCGTGCGTACTCGTCCGCTGCATGCGGATCGGTTTCGAGCCGCGAGCCGAGTTCGCGTACCTGCGCTTCCGCCGCCGCAATGCCGGTCGCGCGCTCGAGATACGCGAGCACGGTTTCGTTCGCGCGCGGCTCGCACGTCTGTGCGAGATAGCCGGCAGTTCCGGCCCGCCGGACCGAGCCTTCGTCTGGCCGCTCGACGCCGGCGAGGATCCGGAGCAGCGTCGACTTACCGACGCCGTTCGGGCCGACGAGCCCGATGCGCGCGTGCGCGGGGACGGTCAGATCGACGCCCGCGAGAACGCGGCGCGGTCCATACGACTTGACGATGTTCGAGGCAGAGAGCATGCGTCTCCCGAGCTCGGAGGAAGGAAACGGAAGCGGGATGAGCTCTCAGACGCGCATAGATCGGCGCGAGGCGCCAACGGCATCGTACTGACGCACGCCGCAGAGGACGAGCAGTCGCACTGCACGACCTAGCCGCTCGCGCATTTGCGCGTCAGCGCATCGAAGCGACGGCGACGACGAGCAAGACGGTCTCCGAGAGCTCGATCGCAGCACCGAGCGTGTCGCCGGTGACCCCGCCGAGCCAGCGGCGGCACGCGGCAGCTGCGACGACGCCCGAGCCTGCCGCGGCAGCGACGAGGATCGCGCCGTCCGAGCCGCCGAGGCCCACAGCGATGCCCGCCGCGACAGCGACGCCGATGAGCGCGCGAGCCCGTGACGAGTCCGCGACGGCAGGCGCGAGACCGTCGCGACGAACAGGCGCGAGCGAAGCCGCGATTGCGACGCCGACCGCCCGCGAAAGTGCCCCGGCTGAAACCACCGCGACGACGAGGTCGCGATCGCCCTGCAGCGTGACGAGCGCCGCGAGCGCGGCCGCCTTGACCAGAAGGTCGAGCGCGAGGGCAGTCGCGCCGAACGCACCGACCGCGTGGTCTCGCATGATCTCGAGCGCACGCTCGCGCGTCTGCGCGCCGATCGCGTCGGCTGTGTCCGCGAGGGCGTCGAGATGAAGCGCGCCCGTCAGGATCGCGCCCACTGCAACGGCGAGCGCCGCGGCGAGAAGCGGGGGAAGACTTCGATTCAGCCCCAAGGCGGTGGCGGCGACTGCCGCACCGACGGCTGCGCCCACGAGCGGAAGGGTTGCCGTGGCGCGCCGCACGTCGTCGGGCCCGAGTGCGAGGCCTCGGCCGACCGGGATTCGCGTCTGGAAGGCAATCGCGGCCGCGAGCCCCCGCCCTTCGCGGCGGACGGCGTCAGCGACCGGCATCGGTGACGCCGGCATCCGCGAATGTCGCCATTTCGTGGAAGAGCGCGACCGCCGCGCGGAGCAACGGCAGCACGAGCGCAGCTCCGGTTCCTTCCCCGAGCCGGAGCCGAAGATCGAGCACCGGCTCGAGCTCGAGGGCGTCGAGGACGAGCTGGTGTCCGGGCTCCGCCGAGCGGTGCGCTGCGATGAACGTGCCCGCCGCGGCCGGCGCGAGCCGCGCCGCAACGAGCCCGGCCGCGGACGAGATGAAACCGTCGAGCACGACGACGATTCGCGCTGCAGCGGCGCCGAGCGCGACGCCAACCAGCACGGCGATCTCGAAACCGCCGACCGCTGCGAGGACGCCGAGAGGGTCTGACGCACGCGGTCGGTTCACGTCGAGCGCAGTGGCAACAGCCGCGCACTTGCGTGCGAGGCCTTCCTCATCCAAGCCGGTCCCGCGACCGCACACGGAGGCCGGATCTCGGTCGAGGAGAGCGGCCGTGAGCGCGCTGGCCGCGGTCGTGTTGCCGATTCCCATCTCGCCGAGCACAACGACGTCGACGCAGTCCGCTGCGAGCTGCTCCGCGAGCTCGATACCGCCGACGACCGCCCGCTCGGCCTGCGCTCGCTCCAGCGCCGGGCCACGCGTCATGTCGTGCGTGCCGGCACCAAATCGGAGCGGAACGACGTTCGGAGCGCGCACGTCGACCGCGACGCCCGCGTCGACAACGACCAACCCGGCCCGGAAGGCGCGCGCGAGCACGCTGACGGCCGCACCGCCGCCGGCGATGTTCTCCACCATCTGCGCAGTGACTTCCTGCGGATACGCAGAGACGCCGTGCGCTGCGACGCCGTGGTCTCCTGCGGCGACGACGATCGCGGGGCGCAGCGTCCGCGGCACGTCGCCGCGGATCGCAGCTATCTGCGCCGCGAGCTCTTCGAGCCGGCCGAGGCTTCCGCGCGGCTTCGTCTTCGCATCGAGGCTGCGCAGAGCCTCGGCACGCGCGAACTCGTTAGCGTGACCGATCCGCGCAACGACGTCTTCGAGCGAAGGCGTCGTTGCGTCAGCCATAGCGCTCGAGCTCGAGAACACGGCCCGCGACGACGAGGAGCGCTCGGTCGGCCACGTTCGCCCACGCGGCGTTGACCGCGCCAAGCGCGTCACGGTACGCGCGTGCGAGCGGCTCGGTCGGGACGATCCCGGCACCCACTTCGTTCGTGACGACGACCACGAGGCCGTCCCGCGTTGCGGCCGCTCGAGCTGCGTCCTCGCCCTCCGGAATCGGATCGCGTCCGCGCTCGAGCACGTTCGCGACCCAGAGGGTGAGGCAGTCGACGACGATCGTCGCGTCGTCGCCGGCGGCACGGATCGCCTGCGCCAGCGCGAGCGGTTCCTCGATCGTCCGCCACGCTTCTGGTCGCTCGTCGCGATGCTGCTCGATTCGCGCGGTCATCTCTTCGTCGCGCGGCTCGGCGGTGGCGATGAAGACGACGCTCTTTCCAGCGTCGCGCGCAAGTCGAAGCGCCAAGGCCGACTTGCCGCTTCGGGCGCCGCCGGTCAAGAGGACGAGCGTCATACGAGCGCCGCCTCGCACGCGGCGACGAGTTGCCGGTCGTCGGTGCCGCCGCGAACTGCGACGCGCACATACGTCTCGTCGAGACCCGGAAACGAGGCACACGGCCGCACGACGACGCCGTGTTCAACGAGCGCATCCGCGAGCGACCGCGGCCCGTGCACGAGCAGGAAGTTAGCCACGCTCGGCCAGACGGTCAGACCGAGCCGTTCGAGGTTTACGACGAGCGACTCGCGCGCTTCGCCGACTGCCGCAGAGACGGCCGGGGCGGTCTCAGTGTCGCGAGCGCAGAGATCGAGGGCGCGACAGGCGAGAGCATTCACGCTCCACGGTTGTCGGAACGATTCGAGCAGCTCCACGATTTCCGCTTCCGCAAGCGCATATCCCGCGCGGAGGCCCGGAACCGACCACAGCTTCGTCAGGCTGCGGACGACGACGAGACCCGGGGCGCCGTGTTGTGCGAGCGAGTGTTGTTCGCCCGGTACGAACTCCATGAACGACTCGTCGACGACGACGAGCCGTCCGGGACGAAGCAGTCGGAGGAGGTCAACCGTTGCATCGAGCGTGCCCGTCGGGTTGTTCGGGTTCCCGAGAACGACGACGTCTGCCTCGTCTGGCACGGCGTCGGAGTCGAACGACCATGACCCCCGTTCCCGTTGGACGCGCACGACTTCCGCACCGAACGCGCGGAAGGCTGCCTCGGGCTCGGTAAATGACGGATGGACGCACGCGGCGAGACGTGGACGAACTGCGGCGGCGAGAAGCCAGAACACCTCGCACGCTCCGTTGGCCGGCAGCACCTCTGCCACGGGCCGTCCGAAACGCGCGCCGATGGAACGACGCGCCGGACCCTCATCGGGATACGACGTCTCGCGAAGCGTGTCCGCCAGCGCAGCGTCGAGCCACGAGGGGCGGTGCGGCCACACATTGACGGCATAGTCGAGCGCGCCAACACGGCCGAGCGCGTCGCCGTGGAGACGGAGGCTCACCGCGTCCACGCCCGCGCTCCGAGCGCTGCGGTCACAAACGCCGCGAAACCGGTCACTCGGGAAAGACGCATCGCACGCAACACGTCGTCTTGCGTCGGAGCACGACCGGCACCGAGCTGCGGTCGGTCGTCCAGACGACCGGCGTAGTGGTTAGCACCGCCGAGACGAAGCGCCAGCGCGCCCGCGAACGCGCCCTCGACTCGGCCGGCATTCGGACTCGGATGCTCGGGGCCGTCGCGCGTAGCGACCGCAACGGCTGCGCGCGCATCGCCACCGACGATCGGGGCGCAAGCGGCGACGATCACGATCGACGCCCGCGCAGGCAACCAAGCGAGCACGTCATCCAGCCGCGCCGAGGCCGCGCCGAAGCGTGCGTAACGATGGCTGCGGTAGCCGACCATCGCATCGAGCGTATTCGCTGCGCGAAACGCAATCGCTCCTGGTGCACCGAGCGCCGCAAACCAGATGAGCGGCGCAACGACTGCGTCGTTCGTGTTCTCGGCCACGGACTCGACGGTCGCGCGCGCGAGCTCTGCCGGGTCGAGCGCAGCGACGTCACGACTCACGAGAGCGCCAGCACCCGCGCGCGCTGCGGCGACGTCGCCTTCCGCGAGCGCGGCGGCGACCCGAGCGGCTGAACGCTCGAGAGACCGTCCGCCGAGAACCGTCCAAACGACGGCTGCCTCGAACGCGAAACGGGCGAGCGGCCGTCGTGACAGAGCGTGGACGACCGCGGTCGTGACGGTTGTCACGCCGCCGACGAGTAGCGCCGTATACGCCACGCCGGCTGCGTAGCGGTGCGCCCAGAACGCGCGCTCGGCCGCTTGCGCCAGCCGCCCGAACCCGGCCACGGGATGCAAGCGCTGCGGATCGCCGAAGACGCGGTCGGCCGCGAAGCCGACGACGACCGCCGCCGCGCGCGCGTTCATCCGGAACCCACAGCGCTCAGCAGACGATCGACGTCGACCGACGCCTCGACGGCATCCGCGAGCTCGTCGAAGGTGTCGTCGAGCGTTCGTGTCGGCCGCGCGCCGAGGAGCGCCTCCACAAGCTCCGGCTGCTCGAAGAGTCCGTGGACGTAGATGCCGCAAACGACGCCGCGGGCGAAACCGAGGCCATCCGGAAGCACGTTCGTGACCGAAGCGTCGGCGCGTGTCTCGCCGTGCCTGATCTCGTAGCCGTCGAGCTCGCGCCCAGCGAGCGAGGTCCAAGGCTCCGGCAGCGCGCTGAAGGCGACACGCGTATGCCGCGTCGTCTTGTCGCGCCGGAAGGTCGTCGTAAGCGGTAAGAGGGCGAGACCTTCCGCGTGCCCGTCCACCCCGGCGTCGTCGCGGATCGTCGCGCCAAGGAGCTGGAGACCGCCACAGATGCCGAGCACGCGGCCGCCCCGGGCCGCATGGCGACGGATCGCGTCGCCGACGCCGGTTTGGCGGAGCCACGCCGCATCCGCTGCGACGTGCTTCGAGCCGGGCAAGACGACGAGGAAAGCCCCCTCGACCTCGTCGGGCCGGCCGACCCAGCGAACGTCGGCGACTTCCTCCAGCGGCTTCAGCTCGTCGAGGTTCGACGCGAGCGGATAGCGAACGACCGCGACGGCCGGACGGCCACCATGGACGATCGGCGTCGCCGCACCGTCCTCGTCAGGCAGGCCGTGACGGAGCCACGGCACGACGCCCAGAGTTTCCACGCCCGTCAGCTCGCGAAGCCGCTCCGGCGCCGGCGCGAGCAGCGTCGCATCGCCCCTGAACTTGTTCAGGACGAACCCACAGAGAAGCGCGCGGTCGTGCGGCTCGAGCAGCGCCCAGGTTCCGTAGAGAGCCGCGAACGCGCCGCCGCGATCGATGTCGGCCACGAGGACGACCGCCGCGTTTGCATGCCGCGCGCTCCGCATGTTCGCGAGGTCGGTGCCGCGCAAGTTGATCTCCGCCGGGCTGCCCGCGCCTTCGATCAACACGAGCTCGTGCTCGGCACGGAGCTCGTCGAGCGCGGAGCGTGCGGGCTCCCAAAGGGCGTGCCGTCGTTCACGCCAGGCAAGACGGCTCAGCTCGAGATCGGGCTTGCCGAGCACGACGACCTGGCTCGAGTTGTCGCCCTCCGGCTTCACGAGCACCGGATTCATGCGCACGTCGGGCTCGACACCGGCGGCGAGCGCCTGAAGGTACTGCGCAACGCCGATCTCGCCGCCGCGCACGACGCGCGCGTTGTTCGACATGTTCTGCGCCTTGAACGGGACGACGTCGAGTCCGCGTCGACGACAGATGCGCGCGAGCGCCGTCGTCAGAAGGCTCTTGCCCGCGGAGCTCGTCGTTCCCTGAATCGCCAGCGCGCTCATCCGCGCTCGGGCAGTACGAAGACGTGGTTGCCCTCGTGGAGGACGCGAACCGAGGCGCCGTAGTACGCCGAGAGGTTCTCGCGGGAGAGGACGTCGGTTGCGAGGCCCTCCGCGACCACGCCGCCCCGGTCGAGCAGGACGAGTCGGTCCGCGTACTGACCGGCAAGGCTCAGATCGTGCATCGTCGAGACGACAGTCAGGCCGTCGTGGCGGAGCGAATCGACGAGCTCGAGCACCTGCTGCTGCCGGCCGAGATCGAGCGCGCTCGTCGGCTCGTCGAGGAGGAGCACGGGCGCCTCCTGTGCGAGCGCGCGCGCGAGAACGACGCGCTGCAGCTCGCCGCCGCTCAGCGAGCCGAGCAGCCGCTCGCGAAAGGCGGTGAGGTCGAGCCGCTCGAGCGCACGGTCGGCTGCCTCGCGGTCGCTCACCCGTTCCGAGCCGAGATACGAGATGTGCGGCGTTCGCCCGAGCAGCACGTACTCGGCAACCGTCAGCTCGGGCGGCGTCGAGGGAGTTTGCGGGACGAGCGCGACGCGACGCGCGATCTCGCGTCGCGTGCCGCGGCGAACCTCGCGCCCGTCGACGACGAGCTCGCCCTCGTACGGCACGAGCCCGCACATTGCGCGGAGGACGGTCGTCTTCCCTGCTCCGTTCGGGCCGATAAGCGCGACCCACTCGCCGTTTCCGACCTCGAGCGAGACGTCGCGCACGACGTACGTGCGGCCGAGCTCGACCCAGAGTGAACGCGCGACGATCATCGGCCGGCTCGCGATCGCCGCAGGACGATGGCGAAGAACGGTGCGCCGAGGAGCGCCGTGACGACTCCGATCGGCAGCTCCTCGGGGGAAAGCACGGTGCGAGCGACGACATCGGCGAGCACGAGGAAGCCCGCTCCGAGGATGAGCGAGAGCGGCACGAGCGCGCGATAGCTCGTCGAAACGAGCAAGCGAATCGTGTGCGGGACGATGATCCCGACGAAACCGATCAAGCCGCTGACGGCCACGGCGGCTGCAGTTCCGAGCGTCGTCGCGGCCACGATCACAAGCCGCGCACGCGACACGTTCAACCCGACAGCCGCGGCTTCGTCGTCGCCGAGGCTGAGGACGTCGAGCACACGGCGGTGAAGGAGCAGGACGATCGAGCTCACGACGATGTACGGCGCCGCGAGCCCGACGTCGTGCCAGCTCGCGGTCGCGAGGCCGCCGAGCAACCACGCGAAGACGTCACGCAGGTTCTCGGATTGCTGCTGCTGCACGAACGTCTGCACCGCAGTCATGAAGTTGGCGATCGTGACGCCGGCGAGCACGAGCGCACCTGCGGTCCGTGCTGCACCGACCGACCTTCCGAGGGCGTACGCGAGCACGACCGCCAGCGTCGCGCCCGCGAATGCGGCCGGAGGCACGGCGGCACTTCCGCCGCCGCGATTCACGATCGCGAGCGTCGCGCCGAGCCCGGCGCCGCTCGCGACACCGAGGAGCCAAGGGTCGGCGAGCGCGTTTCGAAAGACGCCTTGATAGGAGCAGCCGGCGACGGCCAACATCCCGCCGACGAGCGCGCCGAGCACCACACGCGGCGCCCTGAGCTGCCAAACGATCGCATCGCCTGTGGCGGAAAGCGGCGAGTCGACGTGGAGCCACGGCAGATGCGAGAGCGCCGAGCGGACGATCGACCCCGCACCGATCCGGACGGGGCCAATCGCCAACCCGACGAGAAGCGAGGCGACGAGGAACAAGACGGCGGCAACCGCCCAGCGCACGGGCAAACCCCGCGCCCGCGCCCGCGCCGGCGCGGCTGCCGCCACACGCGCCTCGCCGCTCGCCATCTCAGTTGCGTTTCGCGACGGCCGCCACGAGCCGGACGAAGCCGACGACTCGCGGCCCCCATCGGCCCGCAAGGCTGTCGTCCACCGC
>JBKPRX010000029.1:0-10770 GCA_046734795.1 Actinomycetota bacterium | reverse complement strand
ACCGGCGGCGGTGGATCCTCGGCGCGCGCGGCCCCGGCCCAGATGAGCGTCGCCGCGGCGACCCCCGCCGCGAGCGCCGCGATCGCTGGCCAACCGGTGCGGTATCCCCCTCGCGCGCTCATGCCATCACGAAGCTGCTTTGACCGAGAACCGGGCCGTACTTCCGAGCTTTGTGCGGGCCGTAGCCAGCCCAGACGTACCAGTAGTACGTGCCGGGCGTCAGCTTGAAGGAGCGACCGTTGTATCGCCATGACTTGGTGAGCGTGTAGTGAGTCAAGCCCGGCCAGACGCTGAGGATCTTCGTCTTGCCCCGGAAGAGCTGCACGTTGTAGTACGAAGCGCCCGGCACCTGCACCCAGCGAAGCCGCGGCGCCTGCTTGAGCGTCGCGCCGGCCTGCGGCGCAACGAGAGTCCGCACTCGCGGCGTCAACGTCACAGCTGCTCCGGGGGATCTGTTTCCAGCACGGTCGAGGCTGACCACGACGTACCGGTAGACGAGACCGTTGACGAGACCCGTGTCGGTGAAGCTCGAGCCGCCACCGCGATACACCATCACCGTCGCACCGCCGCGTGCGAGCGCGCGCAGGACCTCGACGCTCGCGAAGTCGCTCTCGGCCGGAGGCTTCCACGCGAGCACCGCGCCGTGGTTACGCGGTGACGCAGCGAGGCCGGCCACGTTTCCCGGCGGTGTCCGATCCGGCTGCGCGGGGGGCGTGAAGGGCGCGGTCGTCACCGTCGTCGTCGGGGCCGTCGTCGTAACCGTCACCGTCGTGGCCGTCGTGGCTGTCCCGGTCGTCGTCGTCGCGCCCGTGGTTGTCGCGGAGGTGGACGTCGTGGACGTTGTCGACGTCGTTGTTGTCGACGTCGTTGTCGTCGTCGTCGTGGGCGCTCCGGTGACGACGACCGCGAAGCTCGCGCTTGCCGAGTTACCGCGCGAATCCTTGGCGGTGCACGTGACGGTTGTCGTGCCGGTGCTGAACGTCGATCCCGAGGCCGGCGCGCAGGTCACCGGAACCGTGCCGTCGACGATGTCCGTCGCTGTCGGCGTCCCGTAGGTGACCGTCGCCGTACCCGTGGGACCGGCCGGCACGGTGATCTGGCTCGGTACGCCGGCGAGAACCGGCGGCTTCGTGTCGACGACGGTGATCACGAAGGTCGTCGTGCCTCCGGTCGAGATGGTGCAGGTGACCGTCGTGGCGCCGAGCGGAAAGACGCTCCCGGGCGGAGGCGCACAGGTCGCGGTGGCCTTGCCCGGTGGATCCGGAACCGGATACGAGACGGTTGCACCGGCCGGGCTCGTCGCTTCGACCGTCAGATCAGCCTGCGAAACGGCAGGCGCATCGGCGACGAACGCAGACACGCCGACGAGCGCCAGCGCGACGACTGCGCCGGCTACGACAGGACGGTGAAACAAGCGATGGCGATACGGCAACTGAGATCTGGATCCGGGCTCGATCCTGCGAACGCTGGGGGCATGTTGCCGACCGCGGTCGCACTTTGTCACTGGCCGGATGGCCAGGTCCGCAACCCCGCGCTATGGGAACATATGTTCGATGGACGCGACCATCCTCCACGCCGACGCGGACGCCTTCTTCGCAGCGGTCGAGCAGCGCGACGATCCTCGTCTTCGCGGCCGTCCCGTGATCGTCGGCGGCGGCGTCGTGCTGGCCGCGAGCTACGAGGCGAAGGCGTACGGGATCGACACGGCGATGAGCGGACGTCGCGCGCGCCGCCTGTGTCCGCACGCCGTCGTCGTCCCTCCGCGCATGGCCGCGTACTCCGAGGCGAGCAAGGCGCTCTACGCGGTCTTCGAGGACACGACGCCACTCGTCGAAGGACTGTCGATCGACGAGGCGTTCCTCGACGTCCGCGGCATGGAACGCATTGCCGGCACACCGACGGACATCGCGCGTCGTCTACGTCACGACGTACGCGAACGAGTCGGTCTCGCCGTCACCGTCGGCGTCGCACGGACGAAGTTCCTCGCGAAGGTCGCGAGCGCGGTCGCGAAGCCGGACGGCCTGCTCGTCGTTCCGCCGGAGCGCGAGCTCGCGTTTCTGCATCCGCTACCGGTCGAGCGCGTCTGGGGAATCGGACCGACCACAGCGGCAAAGCTGCGTGGCCGCGGCATCACGACCGTCGGCGAGCTCGCGCGCGCCGGCGAACCGACCCTGACAGCGCTACTCGGTCGCGCCGCTGGCCGACATCTACATGCGCTTGCGTGTAACGAGGATCCGCGGCCGGTTCAGGCACGCCGGCGGCGCGGGTCGATCGGCTCGCAACGCGCGCTCGGCCGCTCGCGACGGACGCTCGAGGAGCTCGATGCGGACCTGATCACGCTCGTCGATCGCGTCACGCGCCGCCTGCGCGCGGCAAAACGCGTCGGTCGAACGATCGTCCTGCGACTCCGGTTCGACGACTTCACGCGCGCGACGCGCTCACATACGCTGCCGCACTCGACAGCGCAGACGCAGGTCGTGCTCGACACGGCTCGCTCTCTCTTGGCTGCTGCGCTCCCGACGATTCGCGAGCGCGGGATCACGCTGATCGGCATCGCGGTTGCGAACCTCGACGACGATCTTCCGATGCAGCTCCGCCTGCCGCTCGATCGGAACGACAGCGTCCTGCTCGACGCAGCGCTTGACGAGATTCGCGAACGCTTCGGCCCGACGGCCGTGACACGTGCGGTGCTGCTCGGGCGAAACGCTGGCCTCACGATGCCGCTGCTTCCGGACTAGCACTCGCAGACGCCTCTGACGCGCATCTCAGACCCCTCTCAGGCGGTGCGGCGACGGTGAGTGCGTCATCGACGTTACGAGGTTCGGATGAGCAGCGAACGACGGAAGTTCCCACGCAGCGTCGCGGTGGCGGCGATCGCGCTCGGGATCGCAGCGGGCAGCTACGGCGTCGCCAGCGCCGCGAGCGGCTCCGGCAGTGGAAGCCCTAGCGGTAGCGGCAGCGGCACCGCCGCCGCGACGCCGTGGGGCCATCAGCGAAGCGACGAGACCGTCCTAACCGGCGACACGGCGACGAAGGTCCGGAACGCCGCGTTGGCGAAGGTTCCGGGCGGCACGATCATTCGCGTCGAGACCGACGCGGATGGGGAGGCAACCTACGAGGCGCACATGATCGACGCCAACGGCAATCCAGTCACCGTGTACGTGAATGCATCCTTCGACGTCGTCGGCGTCGAGTCGGGCGGCCCACGCGGCCACGGCCCCCACTCGTCGTCGGATCCACGCTCCGACGCGTAACCAAACGCAGAGCGACGCACGAGTACGCAGGCCCGCCGGCAAGGCGGGTCTGCGCTTTCCGTGGGCGCGCGAGCACGAGATTCGTGAAACGGTTCTGCGAACCGCTGCGGCGCTTGCCTAGGTCCAGTCGTCGAACGTCGCGTCGCTGCCGGTGCTCGGTGGCTGACGCAGCCGATACCACATCGGCGGTGCGAACAGGACCAAGACGAGAAGCACTCGGATGTCGGTTGCGACGAGCGCGAACCAGAGCGTTGCAAACGCCGCGACGAGCAAGCATCGCGTGACGCGATCGCTCCACGCTCGTCGCGCTGTCGTAATGACGTTCTCGTACGTGCTGGCCGGCGCCGCCTTCGCTACTTCAGAGTTGACCGCCGGCGGCGCGGGTCGCGCGGCCGGAACGACGCGAGCTGGTTGCCGCGGCGCCGGTCGCGGCTGAAGTTGCCTCGCCGGCGGACGAACGTCTGGACGCACGCGCGGCGCGACGTCAGTGTTGCCCGTCGTCGAGATGCGATCGCGCAAGCTCCGTTTCTCCTCGGTCGTCGAGAACTCGCGCACGTTCGACTTCCACGTCGCGGGATTGAAGCCGAAGACCTTGACGAGCTCCTGACCGTGGTCATGTGCCTCGGCGGCGCCGCTCTCGGCCGACGGATACGACCAGACCTCGCGCGTCGCTTCGCCGGAGATCTCGATGATCGCGAGCCTCGTCGACCCGTCGCGCACCGAGTCGAGGCGGTACAGCCACTCCTTCGCAAAGTCGAGGGCGTCGGCGTAGTCGTCGAGCCCGTCCACAAGTCCACGGGCAGCCTCGCCCGGAGCCAGCAGTTGCACCGCATAGGTTCGTTGGGTCTGCCAGGCCGCATGGCGAGTGTCGAGAGCCATGCACTACTCCTTGTGTTCGCACAGCGTGGGTCTGGCGGCCGCAGCTGGCTATCCCCCGATTTCGGCATCTGCAGGTCGTGTCTCTCATGTGCGCTCGACCGAGGCGGCCGCGCACATGAAGTAGGGTCGCGAGAAACCGCCTGCGGCGAGGAGGGAAGCAACGTGCGTGCGAGAACGCCTGCTCCGGGCCGCGTGCCAGTCGACGTCGACGAATCGGTCGCGGCGCTCGACCGGATCGACCACATCGTGGTCTTGATGCTCGAGAACCGGTCGTACGACCACATGCTCGGCTACTTGACCCTCTCGGGTCGGCGACCCGAGCTCGACGGCCTGCGGCCCGAGATGGCGAACAGCTACCGCGACAAGAGCGGCAAGTTCCCGCAGTACGACGGCCAGAGCTTCCCGGTGCACGAGCTGCTCGAGACGCGGATGACGAAAGCGCAGGACCCACCGCACGGCGGATCGTCCGTCGACAAGCAGCTCGCGAACGGCAACGCAGGGTTCGTCCAGGTGTACATGGACGAGCGCGGCGGGCCGACGGAGGTCCATCCCGGCGACGTCATGGGCTACCACTCGGAACGCCATCTGCCGGTCTACGACCACTTGACCGAGAAGTTCTGCGTGTGTGACCGCTGGTTCAGCTCGGTCGCGGGCTCGACATTTCCGAACCGCCTCTATTCAATGGCGGGCCGCGCTGCCGGCAAGCGTGAGAACGTGAGCCCGCCGATCTACCACCTGCACTCTTTCGTGCGGCATCTCGACAGCGTCAAGGGAGTCTCGTGGGCGACCTTCGTCCACGACGTCACGCCGATCATCTGGGCCGTCGACAACGACTATCCGTTCAACCATCTCCTGAACGAGCACGTGGCGTGGTTCGACGGACACTTCCGGCCGCCGCACTTCGGCGATACGTTCATGCAGCGCGCCGCCGCCGGGAAGCTGCCGAGCGTTTCGTGGATCGATCCGAGCTTCGCCGACTTGCGAACCGGGCTGATGCGCATCATCTCGCCGCCGTCGAACGACGACCATCCGCCGTCGGACGTGACGCTCGGACAAGCTCTCGTCCTCAAGGTCTACGACGCGCTGGCATCGAGCCCGAACTGGCAGAAGACGATGCTCGTGATCACGTACGACGAGCACGGCGGCTTCTTCGATCACGTGCCGCCGCCGCGCAACCCACCTGACGACGATCCGAAGACGTTCAACCGTTACGGCGTGCGAGTCCCTGCGATCGTCGTCTCACCACTCGTCGGCCGGCGGACCTTCTCGCACGAGCTCTTCGACCACACGTCGATCATCAAGACGATCCTCGTTCGATTCGCACGACAGAACAACACGATCCCGGACATGGGGAAGCGCGTCACGAACGCACAGCATCTCGGCGCGCTGCTCACGGAGCCGCAGCCGCGCGCGCCCGAGACTCCCGAGCTCTACCGGCACCTCGTCGACCAGATCACGCACCACCGCAAGGACAAGTTGCACGACCGCCTCACGCTCGGCGCAGTCAAGCGCGCGGCCGCGAAGACGCAGTTCACGGACCTGCAGCACGATTACTTGACGATCCAGACCGAGTTCATGAAGAAGCTCGTCCACGAGGCCCCGGACAAGCTGACGAAGTTCCTCTAGGTCGCTCAACGCTTCGGCCGCAACTCCGGCAGTTGATAAGAACGACTCGTGGTGCAACCGAAACGCGCAGCGAAAGGCCGCTCGAACCCGTCGAACGGCGCGCTCCTCCAGGAGATTCGCGCCGTCAACTTCCGCAACGCGCGCCGACTCGTGTTGAGTCCGGGTCCGATCTGCGCCCTGATCGGCGAGCCGGGCGCGGGAAAGACGAGTGCGCTCTTCGCTCTTCGTGCTCTCCTCGATGCGGACTTCGAGCTTTCGTCCGACGACGTGTCCTTCGGCGAGAGCGAGATCTCGATCGAGGCGATGCTCGCGGACGGCAGTCAGATCTCGCTCGCCGACCGAACGGGCGCCCCGCCGGTCATCCATTTTCCGGCCGAGCTTCGCGGCGGCGATCTCGTTGCCGGGAGTGCCCACGGGCAGGCAGCGGCGGTGCACGAGTCGCTGCGGCAGGCGCTCGAGCGAGCGCCGGCACCGCGCGTGGCGCTCGTGCGCGGTCTCGAGGCATGCGCGGACGAGGTGAGCGGTGTCGTCTTCGCGATCGAAGAGCCCGAGCTCTTTCTCGCTCCGCAAGGCCATCGCCACCTCTACCGCCTCTTCCACCGCCTCGCGGAGCACGGCAACCAGGTCTTCTTCACGACGCACTCCCCCGGTCTGCTCAACGTCGCGGCTCTGGAAGAGGTCAATGTCGTCAGACGAGACGAGCTCGGCGTGACGGCCATCGAGCGGCTGCGTGCAATCGATGTCGGCGACACGTTTCGCGCTTTGTGCGAGTTCGACGCCGAGCGCGCCGAGCTTTTCTTTTCACGGGCAGCGATCCTCGTCGAAGGAATGACCGAGAAGCTCGCGTTCCCGTTCGTGTTCGACGCGCTTGGCTACGACGCGGACCGCGAGCAGATCTCAATCGTGGAGTGCGGCGGCAAGACGAACTTGGCGCTCTTCGCCGAGATCTGTCAGAGAGCGCGAATCCCGTATGTCGTCGTCCACGACAGCGACATGCGTCCAAACCGCGAGCCCGTCGAGTCCGAGGTGAAGTTGAACGCGCTCATTCGAAGCACGGCAGGCGCGCGCCGCACGGTCGTCCTCGAACCGGACTTCGAGGGCGTACTCGGCTTCCACAGCAGGGCGCACAAGCCGGAGCGTGCGTTGAAGAAACTCGCGCGCATCGGGCGCGACGGGTTGCCGGCGTCGCTCGTTCACGCAGTCGAGCTCGCGCTTGCATCGGCGCGGCCCGGCCCGCCGACCTACAGCTAGACGCTGACGGTCCTCGCGATGCGAAAGCTCACGCGAGCGTGCCTTCCGGCGGCTGCATCCCCGCGAGCTCGTCCGCCTCTCGCGCGTGCGCGTCGGATCGCATCGTCGGCAGCCCGGCGCGCGCCCAAGCCTCGAAGCCGCCGCTGAGATCGCCCGCACGCGAGAAGCCGAGGTCGACGAGTGTCGCCGCTGCGAGGCTCGAAGCGAATCCGTGATCGCACATGAGAATGATTTCCTGGTCGGAGTCGCCCACGTGAGGACTGCGCCATTCGCCGTTCGGTTCGAGCCGCCACTCGAGCACGGTGCGCGGGATGTGGAGTGAGCCCGGCACGATCCCGTCGCGCTCGCGGTCCGTGTCGGTACGGATGTCGATTAGAAGCGCGCCGTCTTGCATCGCAGCGAGCGCTTCGATCGCGTCGTAACGTCGAATCCGCGCGCGAGCGGACGCCATGAGAGCGTCCAGTGTCTGTGGCCGGCCGGTTATTTCTTTGCCGCGGTCGTGACGAAACGGCAGTTTGGCAGGTGCTCCTCGGCGAGGCGAAACAGAAGCGCGTGGAGCTCTGCCCGCTCTTTTTCGTCGAGCGGCGAGAGGAATTCGTCGTCGAGCCGCAATGCGAGTCGACGGGCGCGATCGAGCGTTCTGCGGCCGGCGGAAGTCATGCGCACGATCTGCCGTCGCCGGTCGCCCGGATCTCGCTGCCGCTCGATCAGCCCGGCGTCCTCCATCTCGTCCAACAGCCCGACCAGCTGACCCTTGTCGTAGCCGAGAGCCTCTGCGATCGCGCCCTGCGTCTCGCGCGAGCTTTCATCGAGGGTCGCGAGAATCGCGTGGTGGTACGGATGGAGCTCCAGCGCCTCGTAGGCATCGAGCGAATGCTCCTTCGCGCGCATTCCTAGACGCTTCAGCAGGAACAGCGAAGAGGCCACCAGCTCCTCCGGGTAGCGCTGGATCGCCTGCGTCAGTGCCTTCTCGGTCGTCTCAGCCATCTCAGTCATTGAGAGAAGTGTAGCGCGGACAACGTTCGGTCAGCTAGATTATTGCCATGGTCAATTATTCGACAGCCAAAATGGTTGAACCGTCCACGAATCGGCGGAGGTGGAGCGCACTCGGGCTGATCGTGACGGCGCAGTTCATGGTCATTCTCGACGTTGCGATTGTGAACGTAGCGCTGCCTTCCATCAAGAGCGATCTCGCGTTCTCGGAGGCGAACCTCCAATGGGTCGTCTCTGCGTACGCAATCTTCTTCGGCGGAGCGCTGCTACTCGGCGGCCGCCTCGCCGATCTGCTCGGGCGCCGGCGGCTGTTTGTCGGCGGACTCCTTCTCTTTGCCGCCAGCTCTCTGCTTTGCGGCCTCGCCTGGTCCGAGGCCTCGCTGATCGCGTTCCGAAGCCTGCAAGGACTCGGCGGTGCGCTGCTCGCTCCCGCAGCGCTGTCGCTGCTGATGACGACCTTCGCCGAGGGCCGCGAGCGCAACCTCGCGCTCGGAATCTACGCGGCCGCCTCGGGAAGCGGAGCCGCCGCGGGCGTCTTGCTCGGCGGCCTGCTAACGAGCTACCTCAGCTGGTCGTGGATCTTCTTCATCAACGTTCCGGTCGGCATCGTCGCTGCCCTCCTCGCCCCCATGCTCTTGCCGGAGCTTCGTGTCGAGCTCGGGCACCGTCATTTCGACGTGCGCGGCGCGGTCACCGCAACGGGCGGTCTCATGCTGCTCGTCTACGCACTGACGCACGCGACAACCGAGGGTTGGGACGCCCCGGAGACGGTCGGACTGCTCGCCGCTGCAACGACGCTACTCGCGCTCTTCGTCGGCTTCGAAGCCCGATCGCCGTGGCCGCTGCTACCGCTGCGGCTCTTCCGCCGACGCACGCTTGCTGCAGCGAACGCGTCGATGGCAATCGTCGGCGCCGTGGCGTTCTCCGAGTTCTTCCTCCTCAGCCTTTACCTGCAGGACGTGCTCCACTACACAGCTGTCCAGAGCGGCGTCGCTTTCGTCGCCTTCGCGGGCACGGTCGTCATCGTCTCGAACCTTGCGCAGGCCGTCGTCGGCAGGCTCGGCGTGCGGACGACGCTGACGGCGGGTTTCCTCATCTCCGCAGTGTCGGTCGGGATGCTGACTCGGCTGCCGGTGGATGGCCACTACTTCTGGGACATGTTTCCGGCGTTCATCCTCGGCGGCGCAGGCATGGCGCTTTCGTTCGTGCCGATCACGATCGCGGCTCTCGCCGGCGTCGAACGTGCCGACGCAGGCATCGCTTCCGGCCTCATCAACACGAGCCGCCAGATCGGAGGCGCGATCGGTATCGCAGCCACGACGGCCATCGCCGCTACGGCGACGAGCCGCTACGCCGCAACTCCGACCGGAACTCCAGCGGCACTCGACCACGGATACCGGATCGCGCTCGTTGTTCTGACCGCGCTCCTACTCGCCGGCGCAGCGATCGCAGCAGCGTTCCTGCGCCCCGCCCCAGTCGAGGTGCCGCTGCAAACGCCCGCGCTACCGGAACCCGAACCAATCAAGGAGGCCGCCTGATGACGACGCTCGCCGTCGACACGACCCAAACCCGCCGCTTTCACCAGCAACATGTCGCGGCGTTGCTCGAGCAGCTCGATGCGCGCCGACGACAGCTCTACCTTCTCGAGGCAAGCGGTGCTCGACCAGCTGGGCTCACGAATGTCAAAGCAGACCTGCGCGCTCTCCGCAACGAGATCGCGACAACGGTCGCAGCGACGAAGCGAGCGGCATAGCCGAAGTGGCTGCTTCGCTACGTCGCCTCCGCGTTCGCGGCGTTCCTTCTGGCTTGCGCCTCCACGATGCGCGTGATCCCCGCGGTCGGCACTTCCTGATCGAACCGAATCTGGACTGTCTTCTTACCCGTCTTGTAGCCGCTCGCCTCGAGCGCTCGGCGGTCCTCGGCTGGCAGCTCGGACCCGCCGCTGCCGAAACTGACGTGATCCCGGTAGACGGCAAAGCCCCCGAGAGCACCGCGGTATCTGTAGAAGGGCACGCCCCAGCTGATCTTTTCTTCTACGTCTGGAATCGCCGACTTGATGAGCTTGCGGAGCTCTTCGAGTATCGGACGAGCCCGTTCATCGGAATTCGCGATGTAGGAATCGACGTCTTCAGGCTTTGACATCTCTTACTGCGAACTCGTCACTTGCGCCCGGACTTCGCGGCACTGGACGTGTTCAACTCCACCGCGGCGCGGACGAGCGCTTTGAACGCCTTCTCGTCGATCTTGTCGTCTTCGTGGAAGTCGATCGCGCGCCTCGTGTTGCCTTCGAGGCTCGAGTTGAAGAGGCGCGAAGGATCCTCCAACGAGGCACCCTTGGCAAAAGTCGTCTTCACGACGTTCTTGTAGGTCTCACCGGTGCAGATGATCCCGCCGTGTGACCACGTCGGAACTCCTCGCCACTTCCATTCCTCGACCACTTCGGGGTCGGCCTCCTTGATGAGAGCGCGAAGCCGCGCGAGCATCTCACCGCGCCAGTCGTCGAGCTCCGCGATTCGCGCGTCGATCAGCTGAGAAGGAGATTCTGCTCCTGTGGTCTTGGACCCGCCGTTCGTCTTCTTCATGGCTCTCGCTTTATTCGTCGTAGTGGCCGCTGGAGTATCCCGAAGCCGCGCCGGTCACGCTGTGAGCCGCTCTAGTTGAGGAGCGTGTTGGCCTGCACCGCCGTAGTTGCGCGCCGAGCAACCGTTTGCGGCGAGGTGCAGCACCGTCCAGCGCTGCGACGCTGCTGCTCCTCACAGGTTCACGT
>JBKPRX010000028.1:0-5271 GCA_046734795.1 Actinomycetota bacterium | reverse complement strand
CGACAGCGCAGCGGCGACTTGGGCTGCGGCCGCTTGCTGCTGCGCCGTCGCGTGGATCGATTCGTCGAGCATCGGCGTCGTCTGGTCCATCAACTCCGCGACGTCGCGTGACCGTGCGACGCCTTCGTCCGCCGCGGAGATCATCTTCTGCGCCTCTTCCTGGATCGCCGTCACGATCGCGGCGATCGACTCGGTCGCCTCCAGCGACCGCTCTGCAAGGTTGCGCACCTCGCCGGCGACGACGGCGAACCCCTTGCCGGCCTCGCCTGCGCGCGCCGCCTCGATCGCTGCGTTCAGCGCCAGCAAGTTCGTCTGCTCGGAGACCTCACCGATCAGGTGGAGGATGGCACCGATCTCGACGGCCCGCTTGCCGAGCTCGAGTGCCCGCGCGCGGATTGCCGCGACCGATTCGTCGGTCTCGGCCATCATCACCTCGGTCTCCTGCGCTGCCGCTGCCGCTGATCGAGTGCCTTCGGCAATCGACACCGCAGTCGCGGCAAGCTCCTCGACCGTCGCGGTCATCTCGCCCACCGCCGACGACTGCTGCGCGGCGGCAGCACCGCTCGTCGCAACTGCCGTACGAAGCTCGGTAACGGTCGAGGCGATGTCAGTGACGCCTGTGCGGAGGGTGCTGCTGAGCTCGAACAGCCAGCGCGCTCGGTAGAAGCGGATCGCCAGCAGGAGCGAGAGCCCCGCAGCGCCGAGCAGTACGGGGAGCAGCCCGCCGCCGAGGGCGAACAGCGCCGCAGCGACGACGACGAGCGCGACACAGCTTCCGCTTTCGCGCGCGTCGCGGATCCAGAAGTTGCCCGAGCGGCGGATGGCACCGTCGATGCTCGCGCCGTCCCCGGCGCCGAGCTGAGCCTCGAGCGTGCGAAGCGTGTCGACCAGCGAGCCGACACGGCCGGCGCTCGCGGTCAACCGCTCCTGTTCCCCGACGAGCGACGTCGCCGCCTCGCGGATCTGCAGGATCGCCGCAGCAACCTGCTCTGCGGCGCCCTCCTGCTGCTCGGTCGCGCGGACGGATTCTTCGAGCAAAGGATCGGCGTGCTCGAGCAACGCGACGACCTCACGCGCCTGACGAGCGCCGTGCTCGGTCGCGAGGATCGTGCGATTCGTCTCCTCGTCGATGGCTTCGACAATCAGCCGGATCGATTCCGTCGATTCGAGCGAACGCTCTGCCAGCTTGCGGATCTCGGCCGCGACCACGGCGAAACCCTTGCCGGCATCGCCTGCGCGCGCGGCCTCGATCGCAGCATTGAGCGCGAGGAGGTTCGTCTGCTCGGCGATCTCGCTGATCAGCGCGAGGATCTCGTGGATTCGCTGCGACTGGTTGCCGAGATCGACCGACCTCTGCGCGATCGCTTCGACTGCTTCGTCTGTTGCCAGCATCGTCTTCGCCGTGTGCGAGGAGGCACTCGCGACGGTGCGCGCACGGTCGGCGATCGCGCGCGCGGTCGTTGCTAGCTGTTCGACCGTCGCAGCCGTCTGCATCATCGTCGCCGCTTGCTCCGCCGACGTCGCTGCCGTTCGTCTCGTCGCTTCGCTGATCTCACGCGCCGTCCCCGCCAAAAGCGCACCGCCTCCGCGAAGGCCGACGAGCACCCGCGCGTAGAACCGGGCCAGCCTGAGGCGATGAAGGAACATTCCGACGAAGCCAAGCGCGAGCAGCACGCCGCCGCCCGCCTCCCCGACGCCGCCGCCCAAGACGCCGACGACCGCAAGACCGCTGCCCAGCGCAGCAACGATCGCGCCGTTCGAGAGGAGCATGTACGCCTTCGCGCTGACGCTGATCCGCATGGAGGCGTTTATCGGCGGCCGCTGCCGTCGACTGAAGCAACGGACGTCCCGGCGGATGGTGCGCCGAAGGCGCCGCGTGGGCTCCGGGCCGTTGGGGGCCCACGAGCGAGCTCGCGAGCCCCCAACGAGCAACTACTTCAGGTGGTTCGCCTTGAGGAACGCCGAGGCGACTGCGGCAGGCGATTGCTTGTCGATCGCGACCGCCTTGTTCATCGCACGCATCGCAGCGAGCGTGAGCTTGGACGACACGGCGTTCACCGTCTTTGCGAACGCCGGGCCGCCTGCGCTGGCGAGGTCCTGCGAGACGACAGGCGCCACATTCTGGAACCCGAAGATGTGCTTCGTGTCCTTGAGGACGGTGTACTTCGAGCCTTGGAGCTGCGGATCGGTGGAGAAGACGTCACCTGCGGTGACCTTTCCCTGGTCGAGCAGCGTGTAGACGCTGATGCTCGCGAGCGGCACGAATTTCACCTGCTTCAAGCCGTAGATCTGCTTCAGCCCGAGCAGGCAGGTAATGCGCGTGCGGCACTCCGGGAACCCGGCGTACGAGAACGACTTGACCTTCTTCATGTCGTCGATCGTCTTGACGCCGAACTTCTTCGCCGTCGACGTCAGCATCCCGAACGAGTCGGTGTCGTAGAACGGCGTCGCGGTGAAGAGCGTCGAGCCGCGGCCTTCCTCGAACTTCTTCGCCGCGGCGTACGTCGCCTTGGCGCTGGACGGCGCCTTCTGCTTCGCGAGGTCGGCGACGATCACGCCGGTGTACTCGGGATAGAAGTTGATCTTGCCGCTCTTGAGTGCGGTGTCGATCAGCTCCGAGCTACCGATGCTTCCCTTGAAGACGACCTTGTAGCCCTTCGCCTCGAGCGCCTGCTTGTAGAGCTGGCCGAGGATGAACTGCTCCGTGAAGTTCTTGTTGCCGAGGGTGACCGTCGGCTTCGCGGACGTCGCCGCGCCGGCGGTGCCGTATAGGCCGATGAGCAGCGCGACCCCCAGCGAAACTGCGAACGCGGCCTGGACGGCGCGCCGCCTGTGCTTCCTCAACATCGAGCGTCTCCTTTCGCGTGTCCGGACGGGTCCACCCTACGGGACCTGGACATGTCTAGGCGAGAGCGCGCGCTGGATCAGCCGCAGCGCGAGCGCCGTGAGAGCCGCAAGCACAGAGACGCAGAGCGACGCAGCCACGACCCCCGCGAGGCCGTAGCTCGCCTGGTTCACGATCACCTCGCCGAGCCCGCCGCCGCCTGCGATTGCGGCGATCGTCGCGGTCGCGATCACGAAGATCGCCGCGATCCTGATCCCGGCCATCACAAGCGGTAGCCCGAGCGGCAGCTCGACCTGGAGGAGGATCTGTCGCTCGCGCAGACCCATGCCCCGCGCCGCCTCCACGACCTCCGGGTCGACGCCGGCGATCGCGAAATACGCGTTGGTGAGGATCGGCGGCACCGCGAGGACGACGAGCGCGACGGTGTTGTTCCAAAACCCGACGCCGAGGATCGCGATCCCGAATGCGATCAGCACGACGCTCGGCAAGGCACGACCGATGCTCGAGACGCTGATCGCGAGAAAGAGCCCGCGGTGCTTGTGGCCGAGCCAGAGACCGAGGGGCAGCGCGAGCAGGAGCGCGATCGCGAGCGCGGCGAACGAGAGCTCGAGGTGCTCGCCCGTCTTGTCGAGGAGCAGTGACGCATGCTCGGGGATGAAGCGCAGCGCGTCGACGAACGTCTGCGGAGTGAACTCGTCGGCGATCATGCGCGGCTCCACGGTGTCGCAGCGCGCTGCGCGAGCGCGAGCAGTGCGTCAGCTGCGAGCGCAAGCGCGATCGCCAATCCTCCGGCGGCGAGGATTTCGGTCTTGAAGAGGTTCTGCTCGAGTCCGATGAAGATCGGCTCGCCGAGACCTTTGGGAATCACGAACGCGGCAACGGTCGCGATCGAGATCGTGGAGACGGTTGCGATGCGAACGCCCGCGAGGATCGCCGGCGACGCAAGCGGCAGCTCGACGCGCACGAACGTCTGCGTTCGCGTCAGACCCATCCCGCGCGCTGCCTCGAGCACTTCCGGCGAGACGCCGCGCAAGCCCTCGACGATGTTTCGGTAGAGAACGAGCAGCGTGTACGAGACGAGCGCGATCTCCACCGTCGTCACGGTCAATCCGGTCAGCGGCACGAGCAGCTGGAAGAGCGCGAGGCTCGGAATCGTGTAGAGGAAGTCGGAGAACGCACCGATCGGCGCGTCGAAGAGCCGATAGCGGAAGCCGACGAGCGCGAGCAGGAGCGCGATCACCAAGCCGATCGCGACGGCGAGGAGCGAGAGCCAGATGTGCTGGACGAGCGCGGGCTGAAGCGTGTCGTCCCAGTGCGCGCGGATCCACTCGGTGCAGAACCAGCCGTTCTGCTGCTCGCACTCGCTGCCTTGACCGAAGTTCGGGATGATCGGACCGGCGGCCGCGATCACGGTTGGAGATCCTCCCACGTCACCGAGCCGAGGACGCGCCCGTCTCCGTCCGTCACTGCGAGCGTGCTCGAGCCCTCCTGCAGCAGGAGCGAGAGGGCGTCGCGCATCGTCGCCGTCCGCGGCAGCCGCGGTCCGTCGGTCGTAGGCCGTAGCTCGAGCTCGGCCAGCGTGCGCAGCGCGAGTGCCTTCAGTGCTCGGTCTGCGCCGACGAACTCCGCGACGAACTCGTCGACCGGATTTGCGAGGACTGCGGTCGGCGTGTCGTACTGCGCAAGCGTGCCGCCGCGGCGCAGGATCGCGATTCGATCGCCGATCTTGATCGCCTCGTCGATGTCGTGCGTCACGAAGACGACTGTCTTCCGCACCTCGTGCTGCAAGCGAAGGAACTCGTCCTGCAGGCGCGCACGAACGATCGGGTCGATCGCGCCGAACGGTTCGTCGAGCAACATCAGCGGCGGATCTGCCGCGAGTGCGCGCGCGAGGCCGACGCGCTGCCGTTCGCCGCCGGAGAGCTGTGATGGGTAACGACCTGCATACGACGGGTCGAGGCCGACGAGGTCGAGCAACTCGGCCGAGCGTTGCTTGATCCACCCGCGCGACCGCCCGTACAGCTTCGGCACGGTGCCGATGTTCGTCTCGACCGTCTGATGCGGAAAGAGACCGACTTGCTGGATCACGTAGCCGATGCCGCGGCGCAGCTGGACGACGTCTTGATCCCTGATGCTCCGTCCGTCGATGCGGATGTCGCCGCTCGTCAGCTCGATGAGGCGGTTGACGAGCTTCAGCGCGGTCGTCTTACCGCCGCCGGAGGGCCCGACGAGGACGCAGATCTCGCCCGCGGGCACGGTCAGCGAGAGCTTGTCGACCGCAGCGTCCGTGCGAGCGGGATACTGCTTCGTCGCCTCGTCGAAGACGAGCTCCGCTGCTTCGCCCGGCATGAGACGCCTATCTTGACGCGCCGAGGCTCCCGCCGGTCCGGCGAGAGCCTCGGGCGGATTCCGAGGAGTTACTTCGC
>JBKPRX010000027.1:0-14135 GCA_046734795.1 Actinomycetota bacterium | reverse complement strand
CGGCGCGTGGCTCGTCGGGCGCCTGCCCTCGCCGGGGTCGGTCGTCGCGGTGCTCGTCCTCGTCGCGCTCGGGATGCTCCTGGCTCGGCGGCTCGGGCGGCGCTGGTGGCTCGCGGCCGGGCCGGCACTCGCGGGGCTCGGGCTCGTGGTCACGCTCGTCCAGCCGCTGCTCGGGCCGACGTTGCACCCTTTGCGCGACAGGCAGCTCGCGGCGGAGCTCGCCGGCTCCGGGATCCGCGTCGGCGTCGATCGCGTGGCGGCGGAGACGCGCGCGGCGAACGCCGAGGCGATCGGGATCGGCCCGACCCGCCGGATCATCTTCACGGACACGCTCCTCCGCCGGCCGTTCGGCGAGCCGGAGCGCCGCTTCGCGGCGCGGCACGAGCTCGCGCATCACCGGCGGCACCACCTCTGGAAGGGCGCGGCGTGGTTCGCGCTCTTCGCGCTGCCGTGCGCGTTCGTGCTCGCCGCGGCGGGCGAGCGGCGAGGCGGTCTCGCGCGGCCGCAGGCGGTTCCGGGGGTGCTCCTCGCCGCCTTCTGCATCCAGCTCGTCTCGCTGCCGGTAGCCGGCGCGATCGCGCGCCGTTACGAAGCCGAGGCGGACTGGAGCGCGCTGCGCGCGACCCGTGACCCCGCCGCCGCGCGCGGCCTGTTCGTCGACTTCGCGCGTGTCGACCTGGAGCAGCCGGACCCGCCGCGCTGGGCGCAGCTCCTCCTCGGCGACCACCCGACCCTCCTGCAGAGGATCGAGATGGCCGACGCTAGTCGCCGCTAGACGGCCCGCTGTTCTCCGGCAGGTTCCTGATCCCCTCGCGGGTCGACCAGCGCGACCACGCGTCCTGCACCGCGTCGAGGAGATCCTGGACGAGCCGCGGCGACGCGTTCACGCGGGAGACGACGACGCCGTTCAGGTCGCCCTCCTCGACCTCGTGCTCGACGCGGGCGAACGTGAGCGTGAACTCGTAGTCCGAGAAGCTGACGTTCACGAAGTTCGCGTAGACGCCGGCCATCTGCTCGGGGTCGACCTGGAGATTGAGCTGGCGCTCCTGGCCGTCGCCTTCCACGCGTCGAGGATACTACGGCCGTGACGGGCACCTTCAGGGCGCGCCGGGTCGCGTACGCGGCCGCCGGCATCGTCGTCACGCTGGTCTTCGGGACGATCGGCTTCCACCACTACCTGGACGAGTCGTGGCTCCAAGCGTTCTACCGCGCGATCGTCACCGCGTCCCTCACCGGTCTCGACACCGTGCCCAGGAACGACGGCGCCCGGATCATCACGATTCTCGTCGTCCTGTCCGGGCTCGTCCTGATCGGATACGTCGCCGCCGCTATCGTCGAGGCCATCGCGGGCGACGCTATCTCCGGCGCGCTCGCCAAGCGAAGGAGGCAGCGGGCAATCGAGCGGCTGGAGAACCACTTCATCATCTGCGGCTACGGCCGCGTCGGCCGTCGCGTGGCGGAGGAGTTCGCGGCGAACGACGTGCCGTTCGTAGTCCTCGACTTCAGCGAGGACGCGATCGAGGAGGCTAGCGGCGCCGGGGTTCTCTTCATCGAGGGGAACGGCGTCGAGGACGAGGACCTCGCCCAGGCCGGGCTGGAGCGGGCCCGCGGCCTCGTCGCGTCCTCCGACTCGGACGCCGACAACCTCTACATCACCCTCTCTGCCCGTGCGGCGCGGCCCGACCTGTGGATCGTCGCGCGTGCCTCCGACGAGGACGCGATGCGGAAGCTCAAGCTCGCGGGCGCCGACCGCGTGGTCATGCCGTACGCGACCGCAGGCCGCGTGATGGCGAACCTCGTCCTGAAGCCGCAGGTCACCGCCTTCCTGGACACGGTCATGACCGCCGAGGGCGACGACTTCCGGCTCGAGGAGATCGAGGTCACGGACACGTGCGCGCGGGCGGGGCGGACGCTCCGCGACCTGCGCGTGCGCGAGGAGACCGGCGCGATGATCGTCGCCGTCCGCAAGCCCGACGGCCGCTTCGACACGACGCCTGACCCCGAGGAGCTGATCGAGGCGGGCGACGTCCTGATCGGGGTCGGCACGGCGGAGGAGATCCGCCGCCTCGAGGACTTCTTCGCCCCGCGCGAGGCCGTTGCCGGCTAACCCCCTCGCCGACCTGACGGCCGAGCTGACGGAGCTCGCTGGCGCGGAAGTCGAGCTCGACCGGCCCGCGAACGCCGCGCACGGCGACTACGCGACGAACGTCGCGCTCCGACTCGCCCGGACGGAGCGGCGGCCGCCGCGAGAGCTCGCCGAGGACCTCGCCGGGCGGGCGTCGGGCCTCGCAGCGGTCGAGCGCGCCGAGGTCGCCGGGCCCGGGTTCGTCAACCTCTGGCTCTCGGACGAGTGGTACGCGGCCGCGCTCGCGGCGATCCTCGAGGCGGGGGAGGGCTACGGCGCGACGAGGGCCGCCGAGCCGCAGCGGATCCAGATCGAGATGGTGTCCGCGAACCCGACCGGGCCGATCACGGTCGCGGCCGCGCGGAACGGCGCGTACGGCGACTCGGTGGCGCGGCTCCTCGCCTTCGCCGGCCACGAGGTGCAGCGCGAGTACTACTACAACGACCGCGGGACGCAGATGGACCGCTTCCGGGCTTCCGTCGAGGCGCGGCGGCGCGGGGAGGAGCCGCCCGAGGACGGTTACCGGGGCGCGTACGTCGACGAGCTCGCCCGCATGGAGGGCGATCCCGTGCCGGCGATGCTGGAGCAGATCGAGCGCACGCTCGAGCGTTTCCGGATTCGCTTCGACTCGTGGGCGCTCCAGAGCGAGCTCGAGGATCGGCTCCCCGAGCTCCTGTCGCGCCTGGACACGTACGAGAAGGACGGGGCGATCTGGGCCAGGTCGTCGGCGTACGGCGACGACGAGGACCGCGTCGTCGTCCGTTCGGCGGAGCAGGGAGGGGCGCCGACCTATCGCGGCGCCGACGTCGTCTACCTCGCGGACAAGCTCGACCGCGCTTTCGACCGCGCCATCTACGTGCTCGGCGCCGACCACCACGGCACGCGCAAGTGGTACGCGGCCGTCGCGGCCATGCTCGGCTACGACCCGTCCCGCGTGGAGGTGCTCCTGTACCAGCTCGTCCACCTGACACGCGGGGGCGCGCAGACGACGATGTCGAAGCGGCGCGGAGAGGTCGTCTTCCTCGAGGAGTTCATGGACGAGATCGGCGTGGACGCGGCCCGCTGGTACCTCGTCTCGCGCGGCCCCGACCAGACAATCGACATCGACGTCGACCTCGCCGCCGAGAAGAGCCAGAAGAACCCCGTCTACTACGTGCAGTACGCGCACGCGCGGATCGCGGGCATCCTGCGGAACGCGGGTGGGGCGGAGGCGGCCGCGCGGCCGGCCGGGCCGCTCGCGCGCGAGGAGCGCGAGCTCGTGAAGCGGCTCGCCGAGCTTCCGGGGATCGTCGCCGAGGCGACCGAGCGGCGCGGCGCGCACGCGCTGCCGACCTACGTGATTCGCGTCGCCGACGACTTCCACCGCTTCTACCACGAGCACCGCGTGCTCGGGAGCGACGCCCAGGCGTTCCGCCTCGGCCTGTGCCGTGCGACGCAGACGGTGATCGCGCGCTCGCTCGACCTGGTCGGCGTCCACGCGCCGGAGCGGATGTGAGCCGCGGTTAGGATGGCCGAGTGAGCCAGGTCACCCGCGCGGCGGGGGCGCACCCGACGGACGTTGCGCCCGACCGGAACCTTGCGCTCGAGCTCGTGCGCGTGACCGAGGCCGCGGCGATGGCGGCGGCGCGCTGGGTCGGCCGGGGCGACAAGAACGCGGCCGACCAGGCAGCCGTCGACGCGATGCGCCTGATGCTCGACACAGTCGCCATGGACGGCGTGGTGGTGATCGGCGAGGGCGAGAAGGACGAGGCGCCGATGCTCTTCAACGGCGAGGAGATCGGCAGCGGCAGCGGCCCCGCGGTCGACGTCGCCGTCGACCCGCTCGAGGGGACGCGGCTCACCGCGCTCGGCCAGCCGAACGCGATCGCCGTGATCGCCGTCGCGGAGCGAGGCACGATGTTCTTCCCGGGAGCGGCGGTCTACATGGAGAAGATCGCGACCGGGCCCGAGGCCATCGACGCGATCGACATCACGCGCTCGCCGACCGAGAACGTCGAGCGGGTCGCGGAGGCGAAGAGCTGCAGCACGCGCGACGTGACCGTGGTCGTCCTCGAGCGCGACCGGCACGATGAGCTGATCGCCGAGCTCAGGGAGGCGGGCGCGAAGGTCAACCTGATCCGCGACGGAGACGTCGCTCCCGCGATCGCGGCCGCGCAGCCCGCGACCGGCGTCGACATGCTGTACGGGATCGGGGGCACGCCCGAGGGCGTGATCTCCGCCGCGGCGCTCAAGTGCGTCGGAGGCGGGATCCAGGGGCGCCTCTGGCCGCGCGACGACGAGGAGCGGCAGAAGCTCGTCGACGCCGGGCTCGACCCGGCCCGCGTGCTGACGACCGACGACCTCGTCGCCGGCGAGGACGTCTTCGTGGCGGCGACGGGCGTCACGTCGGGAGCGCTGCTCCGCGGTCCGAGGCGGGACGGCGACCGCGTCTACACGGACTCGATCGTCATGCGCTCGCGCTCCGGCACGGTGCGCCGGATCGAAGGCCAGCACCAGCTCGAGAAGCTGGCCCGGTTCACCGGTCGCGAGTACCGCTAGGCGACCGCCGCCTCGCGCTCCATCTCCGGCGCGTAGGAGCCGGACCGCGCGGCGCCGTTGAACTTCGCGCGCCGGTAGAAGGCCTTCCTGGCGGCCTCCACGTTCGCTGTCTCGCCGCCCCAGGCCTTGAGCGCGGGCGCCTGGAGCGCGCGCCCGTACGAGAACGAGAGCTCCCACGGATGCGGCCCGCGGGCGTTCATCGCGTTCAGGTTCGCCGTCGCGTCCTCGTCGGTCTGGCCGCCGGAGAGGAAGACGATCCCGGGCACAGCGGCCGGGACGTGCCGGAGCAGGCAGCGCAGCGTGTACTCGGCAACCTCGTCGTGCGAGGCCTGCTCCGAGGCCGAGTAGCCCGAGAGGACCATGTTCGGCTTGAGCAGCATCTCTTCGGGGACGACGCGCTGATCACGGAGCTCGGTGAAGACGGCGTGCTGCACACGCGAGGTCTCGTGGAAAGCCCGCTCGATGGTGTGGTCGCCGTCCATCAGCACCTCGGGCTCCACGATCGGGACGAGCCCGGCCTCCTGCGACAGCGCCGCATAGCGGGCGAGCGCGTGCGCGTTCGTCCAGACGCAGTACTCGCTCGGGGTGCCCTTGCCGATCGAGTAGGTGGCGCGCCACTTGGTGAAGCGGGCGCCGAGCTCGCGGTACTCCTCGAGCCGAGCGCGCAGCCCGTCGAGCCCCTCCGTGATCGTCTCCCCCGGCGCGTTCGCGAGCGGCTTCGCGCCCTTGTCGACCTTGATCCCGGGGATGATCCCGCGCTGCTCGAGCAGCTTCGGGAACGGCGTGCCGTCCGCCGAGCTCTGCCGGATCGTCTCGTCGAAGAGGATGACGCCGCTGATGAACTCCTCGGCGCCCTCGGTGGTGAAAAGCAGGTCGCGGTAGGCGCGGCGGTTCTCCTCCGTCGACTCGACGCCGATCGAGTCGAAGCGCTTCTTGATCGTCCCGTCGCTCTCGTCCGCGGCGAGGATCCCCTTGTTCTCGGCGACCATCGCGCGCGCGGTCGACTCGAGGTCCTGTGCAGCCATCTCATCCCTCCAGAAAGCTTGGTAGCCCCGAATTATTAGCCGTCGTCCTCCTCCGCGGCGCCGTCCACGCCGGAGAGGAGGAGCCGGAGGCGCCGGAGCTCCTCCGCCGAGGCGGGCACGATCGTCCCCGAGCTGATCGCCCACGCGGGATGGATCTCGCGCCAGCCGTGGGCGGTGTCGTCGACGAGCGGCCCGACGACGCTCACGCGCGTGCCGGCCTCCGGCACCGGGACGCGGGCCCGGTCGAGCGGGACGATCTCCAGCAGGAGGTTGCCGGCGAGGCGGTCGTTCCCGCGCGAGAGGAGGCCGTCCTGGCCGGGATCGAGCCGGAGCTCGACGTGGACGTCGCCGTCGTAGGGCTCGAAGCGCACGACCTCCACGGTTCCGGACGCGATCCGGCAGCGGCTCTTCACCACGAGCCGCGACGGGTGGTAGACGCCGGCGAGCGGATCGCCGGAGCGGCAGAAGGGCGAAGGCGGAGGGCCCCGATGCAGGCCCACACCGCAGCCGGCGGCCACGACGACGACGATCAGGCCGGTGACGAGCGCACGGGTCGGCACGCCGCCGATCGTGCCGGTCTCCGCGGCCTCACGAAGGCGGAGTCACGAAAAGGTCGCAGTTTGGACGCACTTTCGACACGGTCCCCTTCTCATCCGCGGCCTGCGTCGTAGACTCCGCCGCGCGGCCAGGGCTCGCCTTGCGGCAGGCGTGCGAGCCGAGTTTTCCACAGGTTCCACAGGCAGGTGTGGGAACGTTGTCCGCTGGACCGGCACGCGATTGTCTCGATCCTGTGCCCCTTTGCGGGGATGGGGCGTGCTCCGGAAACGCCGATCTTCGTGACGGCTGTGACTGTTGGTGCGTACTCCGATGCTCCGCTGCCCGTCCCGCTCGCACGACCCTCCAGAGGGGTGATGAACCGTCCGTAGGCGTCCCTACGATCCTGAGCAGGTGGCGCGTCGGCTCACCCACCGCACCGGCTGGCCCCGTCGCGTGCTCGCGGCCGGCCTGGTCGTGGTCGCGATGGTCGCGCTGGCCGCGATCGGCTACGCGAGCGGCCGCGGCTTGCTCGGCTACACGTACGGCTACCAGTACTGCACGTTGCCGGCGGAGTACGAGTACTGCTCGACGTCGACTGCCACCACCACCGCCTCGACGACCACCACCAGCACCACGACTCATTCCACCTCGTCCTCGTCCTCGTCGACGACCACGTCCACTTCCACGACGACAGCGAGTTCGACGTCGTCGTCCTCGACGTCGACAGGCACGACCACGACGTCTCCGTCGAGCTCGTCGACGACGACCCGCTCGACGAGCACGCGCGGCACGAGCACGACGCACACGACGACGACCGGCCACAAGAAAAAGAAGAAGCACAAGAAGCACAAGAAGAAGACCGGAGCCGGCCTCCGCGGCCAGGGTATGCGCGTCACGCACGGCCGGCCGAACCTGACCGGCTGACGTGCGCCTCGCTGCGATCGCAGCCTCGACGCTGGTGGCGGCGTCCCTCGGCGCGGGAAGCGCCCGCGCGCACACGCAGCCCGGCGTGGGACCGAGCGTACGGCAGACGATCTTCGTGGCCTATGCGCGCGTCGCGAACGTCTCGGTCTACGGCTCGGCCGCGTCGAGCCGTGTCCGGCAGACGCTCTCCAATCCGACCGACGACGGGACCCTGCTTTCCTTCCTCGTCCGCTCCCTGCGCCCGCACCGCGCGCTCGTCTACCTGCCGACGCGCCCCAACGGGAGCAGCGGCTGGGTTCCCCGGTCACAGGTACGTCTCTTCACGTCGTCGTACCGCGTGAGGATCGACCTCGGCGCCCACCGTTTGACCGTGTCGCGCGGCGGCGTCCGCGTCCTCCGAGCCCCGGTCGGCGTGGGGCGCGCGGTCACCCCGACGCCGGCGGGCACGTACTACGTCGTGTCGCGGATCCGCCCACCCGACACACGCAGCGCCTACGGCGCGTTTGCCTTCGGCCTCTCGGCGCACTCGAACGTCTACACGAGCTTCGGGTTCGGCGGCGACGGCCGGATCGGCCTCCACGGCACGAACGACCCGTCCGGCCTGGGGCACGACGTGAGTCACGGGTGCATCCGGACGACGAACCGCGCGATCCTGCGGCTCGCGCGCGTCCTCCCGCTCGGCACGCCGGTCACGATCACGCACCGCTGATCTGTCGCCGAGCGCGGTATCGTGTCGCGAGCGCGGACGTAGCTCAGTTGGTAGAGCATCAGCTTCCCAAGCTGAGGGTCGCGGGTTCGATCCCCGTCGTCCGCTCAAGAGAAAGCCCCGCTCGCCGGGGCTTTTCTGTTGCCAGGAGGGCTAGCTCCATGGCACGCACTACCGGTATCCGCACGCGGCACGGTCGCCGCTGCAGAACGCGCGAGGGCGGGCAGTGCAACTGCTCCCCGACCTACGAGGCGTGGGTCTACTCGAAGCGCGATAGGAAGAAGATCCGCCGGTCATTCCCCACCTACGCCGCCGCCCTCGGCTGGCGCACGGACGCGCGAAAGGCGGTGAAGGACCGGAAGTTACGCGACCCCGGGCTTGTAGGGCTGCTCGCGCTTGCTGAGGATCCGGCCAGCCCTCGCCCCTGAGAACGGTGATTACAACGACGTTCTGGCCGAGAAGGGCCTAGAGGTCGTCGACAAGGCGAAGGCGGCGGGTGCTGTGGCGGCCTTCAGAGCCGAGGTTGAGCGACTCTCGCGTCTTAAGGACGAGGACATTGTCACCTGAGTGCTTCACGACCCGCGAGATCGAGGCGTTACGGCTATCCCGCCAGCGTGAGAGCCGTAACGCCGGATTCGTGCACACGGCCTGCTCGACTTGCGGCGAGGAGCTCACCTACTTCGAAGGTCGACTGCCGTTCCCACACACCTGCGCAGAGTGCGGCGGCTGCCTTGGCCGACGTCGAAGAGCAGACGCCCGTTATTGCTCGAGCCCGTGCCGCCAACGCGCCTACCGGAAGAGGAAGAGCGGCTAAGCTGCCTCCACGGTCCCACCGCGGAGCCGCGCGAGTCATACGCCTCCGGAAAGTGTGGCGGGCGGGAGTGCCGCAGCGCTCCCGCGACGCTCAATGCTCGTCGCGCGCCCGCACCGTCCGCTCTCCGAGGGGTCGGGGGTCAGCCGCCGGCGGCGGGGGACGGAAAGCAACGGCACCTCGGAGTGGAAGTGGAGGTAGCCGTTCACGCTGCCCAGGACCCCTCCTGCGCGCGCCCGCGACCGCGGGACCCAGCACGACGAGGTTGTGCCGGCCGCGTTCGATCCTCTCGAGGATCTTGGGGCCGGAATGGCCGGTCGGCTGCACCTTGTGTGTGATCACGTCGTCGGGGACAGCGGCGACACACAGCCTCGTCGCCTGTCGAGCCCGCCGAGCTCGTGCGGCATGCGCTCGCGCAGGGCCTGCTGGAGGAGCGAGGTGCCCCCTTGTCTTGACATCCGTCCTCGCGCGGGCAAGACTGCCCCGTTTCGACCTTGAGGAGGGGCCTAATGGCTGGAACTGGTGAGGACGCGACGCTGATCGTCGAGCTTGCGAAGTGGGGCGCCATGATCGACTTCGGCGACGCGTCGAGGGCGCTGTTTGCCGACGACTTCGACCCCGACACCGCCGAGGTGACTAATCCCGCGGTTTATACGGTCCTGATGTTTTACGAGACGATCGGGACGCTCGTGAAGCACGAACTGCTCGACCGGGATCTCGTCTACGACTGGCTGTGGGTCGCGGGAGCCTGGGGCCGTGTCGGTCCCGCCGCCAGGCGGGCGCGTGAGCAGAGCGGCGTCTCGCAACTCTATGGGGACTTTGAAGTGCTAGCCGGAGAGCAACTGCAGAGGGCCGCGGCCACCGCGTAGCGCTTAGCTCGGGACGCGGAGCTCGGCGCCCCAGAGCCTCGGGCCGAGCGCTTTCAGGTCGGTGCCCGACCTCAGGAGGCCGACAGCGGTCGCTTCTGGCTTGGTCGCACGAAATGCGCTCAACCATGCGGCGTCGTTCGTAGCCTGTAGCTCGACGTCTCTTCGCGTGCGGGCGTAGCACGCGTGCTCGGCGGTGAAACCTCGGCAGAATTGGGGTCGGATGAGATCCTCGGATTTCCGGGCTCCGGTCGAGTCAGGACAGCTCGACCCGCCAACGTCGCTCAAGGCGTCGTGGCGCAACTTCCGCTGGTCGCGCCCCTGGGCGCGACCGCGGCGCGGACGCAGGATCCCGCCCTTGCGGCTGCTCCAGCTCTTCACGCCGCACGTCTTCACGGACGACGATCGGGCGCTGGTCCTCGGGCCGGCGACGGGAGCTCTCGAGTCCCTCTTTGCGAACAAGTACACGCTCTTGACGACCTTTCGCCGGGACGGGAGCCCCGTCTTCACGCCTGTCCTCACCGGCTTCGACGGCGGCCGCGTCTACGTCCGTACCGAGCGTGGCTCGGGAAAGGTCAAGCGGCTCCGCCGGGAGCCGGGCGCGCTCGCCAGCCCGTGCACCGGCCCCGGCCGCCCCGTCGGGCCGCCGCTCCGGATGCGCGGCCGAGTTCTGCCGGCAAACGAAGCGCCGCGGGCGGAGCGTGCCCTCGCGACGCGGCACGGGCTCGACCGGGCTTTCTTCGAGCTCTTTTTCGACGTGCTGCGCGTCGACATGTGCTACCTCGAGCTGGTCCCCGATGCCGACTGGTCGCAGCCGGCCGATCCCCGGTGACCGAGCCGCCGCCGGAGCTCCACGCGCTCCTCCGGGATCTCGAGCGAGACGGCCTCGGAGCTGTGACCGACGCGCCGACGCGATGCCGGGGCGGCGCCGTCCACCAAGTCTGGCACGTGCCGACCAACCGTGGGGCGTACGCGGTGAAGCTCCTCGACGCGCTGGCGCTGGCGGACGAGGCGCGGCAGGGGAGCGTCCGTCAAGGGGAGGACGTCGCGCGGCAGGCTCATGCGCGAGGGGTCCCGGCGGTTCTCGCGTTGCCGGCGCCGGACGGGGACACCGTCTGGGCGGCGGGAGCAGCCGGCGCGCTCGTGTATCCGTGGGCGGCCGAGGCCCCGGCGGCGCCGAGACGGGAGCGTGCACGCACGATTGCGGCGGTTCTCCGGACGCTTCACGACGCGCATCTCTCCGCGCCCGACCTCGAGCTGCGGCCCTGGCGCCTCCCTCATCCCTCCGACTGGGAGGCGCTCGCGGCCCGAGCGACGGACCGTGGAATGTCGTGGGCCGCGGATCTCGAGCGATCGCTCGCCGCGATCGTCGACTGGAGCCGGCGGTACGCCGCCCTTCCGGCGGATCGTCCTGCCGTCGTCGCTCATGGAGACATCGTCCCGATGAACGTCGTCTGGACGAGCGAGGGGCCGAGAATCGTCGATTGGGAGTTCGCCGGTCCCGTCGATCGAGACGCCGACGTCGTGACCACTGCGATCGCATGGTCGTCGGAGCCCGGCAGAATCGACGCGGCAGCCTTTCGGGCTTTTTGGGAGACGTTTCAGCCGGAGAAGGTCGACCTCGACGTCGCGTTCGCGACCCGCGCGGCGCGAATCATCGCGTGGGTCTCGTTCGACATCAGGCGCTGGCTCATGGGCGGCGGACGGCCGCGTCACCTGCGGCCTGCGCTGCAGGAGCTAAGGTCGCTGAACCAGATGCAGCGCGACGTCGGCGAGCTCGTCGCCTGCTAGCTCGCGGGAGCTACGTCGCCGGGCTTGCATGCTCCCGGCGCCGCGACGAGCGCACGATCGCCGACAGGGTTGCTTCGCGAACCTCGTCGATCGACCGAGAGCCGTCGATTCGGTCGACCGGAGCGTTTCCTTCGTACGCCGTGGCCACCTCTCCAAAGCTCTCTCGATACGCTTGGATTCGCTCGGAGAAGACCAGGAAGTCGTCGTCCTTCCGGCGCACGAGCGGGCCTCCACAGCGAGCGCACCTGGCGCCGGGCGCCGAAACCGTGTCCGCGATAGGGCCGTCGCACGTGAGGCAGACGGTCCTGGCGGCCGCGCGCGCGAACAGCACCGGGTTGGGTGCGTCGAACGTCAGGATGCAGAGCGTCTGCAAACCACGCTCCGCCACGATGCGTTGCAGCATCCGGGCCTGACTCGCGTTGCGGGGGAAGCTCTCCACGATCCAGCCGGGCGCAGAGAGGTGGTCGTCGAGCCAGCCGCTGAAGATCTCGTCGACGAACTCGTCGGGAAGCCACCGGAGGCGCGACGAGAAGTCGAGCGCGCGCATGCCGACATCCGTCCCGCGCGCGATCTCCGCGCCGAGGAATCGCCGGATGCCGAAGTGGGCGAGCCCGGGCCACTCCTCGCGTAATGCGCGGATCGCGGTGCTTTTTCCCGCCGCCGGCGTCCCCGTCACGACGATCACTCCGTTCGGCGCGTCCACGGGCCCAGTGTAGGCTACGGCGACGCGAGCTCCGCGATGCTTGGCGTTGCTGCGAGGTGGCTCGGCGTGTCGCCGAGCGTCACGATCTCCCGGAGCTCCAAGCCGACGACGAGGAGTTCCTCGCCGACGTCTGCCGTTGCGACGGCTTGCCGCCGGAGGTCTTCGAGTTGCCGGAGCTCCTCGAGCTGATGCTGCCGGTCATCCGTGCCGATTTTGAGCTCGCTCAGACCTATCGGTATCGTCCGCAGCCACGCCTGGGCTGCCCGATCCTTTGCCTCCGTGGCGATTCCGACAGGGAGGTCGCCGAGGAGGCCCATCAGTGGGCCGTCGAGACGGACGCCCCTTTCTGTGAAGCCGTCCCCGGCGAGCACTTCTTTTTCCACACCGCTCGCGAACGCACGCTGCACTTGATTCGGTCAGCCCTCTTGCGAGTCGGGACGCCGCCCTGTGCGCCAGTTGTGCGCCAGTGACCACCCGGCCTGAGCGGTCTCGAGCGGTTCCGAGCGTTCACCTTCTGGCATGGTTGCGCGAAATCCGCTCAACCATGCGCCCCTCGGCTCGTTTCCCAAGCTGAGGGTCGCGGGTTCGATCCCCGTCGTCCGCTCAAGAGAAAGCCCCGCTTTGAAGGGCTTTTCGGCTCAGCCGACGAGTTGGACTGTGTGCGCGCCGAAGTTGGGGCTGCCGCTGGTGGTCGTGCCGACGCCTTCCCAGGTGACCTCGGTGAAGTAGCCGGTGAGTGAGCCTTGGCCGTTCAGGTCGGTGCCGTCGAGGTGGAAGGCGGCCCAGCCGATCACGTGGTAGCCGGCGTTCGAGCCACCGCCGCCGTAGGTGTCGTAGACCGGGAAGAGAAGGACGCTGCCGATCCGCGAGTTGAGGGCGGCTTGAATCCGGGAGTTGTTGAACTTGGCGCCGGGGTCGGAGAGGTACGTGCCCACGGAGAGATCGTCCGGGTAGCCGCCCTCGATCCAGTCGGCGATCACGTCGTTGCTCGTGGTGCCGTTCCCATTGCCGCTCAGGTCGACGAGCGCGAAGCCGCCGGGGGCGCCTGTCCGCAGCGGGAGCGTGGTCTCGTTCCCGGGGCCGAAACAGGGGCAGCCCGATCCGCCGAGCATTGGGTGCGTGTCCCTGACCGTGATCGGCGCGACATGCTTCGCCTTGGCCATCATCTTCGCCTGGGCGATCGCCGTCGCTCCCACGCGGACGGAGTCGATCCCGAAGACCTTGGCGAAGAATCCGGGCGTGGTCCGGGTCACGTGGACGGTAATCCGATCGTTCGAGGCGAGGTCGCTCCCGATCGAGTAGTCGGCCGAGGAGAGATCGAATGCGTTCTTCGTCGCGTACTGCTGCGCGAGCGCGGACGCGTCCCCGGGACTGTTCGGCAGCGCCTGCGCGCCCGCGAGCGCAGCCGCATCCGCCGCGCTCTGGAGCTGCCGCTGTGATCGGAACCAGGAGCCGAGATCGACTACGAGCGTGACGAGTCCGACCATGACGGTCAGGAACAGGACCATGAGCACGATCGCTTGACCGCGCTCGCAGCGCCGCAGTTGCCGCATACATCTCCCTTTCGCCGAGCCGCCGCTGCTCCGCAACACCCATCCGGGGGAGCTCGGCGTGGCTGAGTGAGCGAGCTCTAGGGCTCCTCCGGTGCTCGCTCGACCGGAGGTCTCGGCACCTCCCGGCAGTACGCTGAACGGGTGCGGACCGCCGTCGTCGTGCCGGGGAACCACGCCCGGGAGCGGTGTATCGACCTCGTGCGCGAGGCCGAGCGCGTCGTCGCGGAGAGACCGGTCGAGGTCGTGGTGTTCAGCGGCTGGTCGCGGCGAGGCGCCCTGTCCGAGGCGGAGCACATGCGGGCCGCCTGGCGCGGCCGCGACGTCGAGCTCCTCGTCGAGGCGACGGCCTCGGTGACGGCGGAGAACGCCAGCCGGACCCTGCCGCTCCTGCTCGAGCGGGAGATCCGGCGGGCGGTCGTCGTCTGCGCGCCGCTCCACCTCTACCGGACGCGCTTCTTCTTCACGCGGCTGTACGGCGCGCACGGCGTCGAGACGGAGTTTCGCGTCGCACCGGTGACCCCGAGCGTTCGGGCGCTCGTCTGGGAGCTCGGCGCCG
>JBKPRX010000026.1:0-7576 GCA_046734795.1 Actinomycetota bacterium | reverse complement strand
GCTTGCTCGCGGACGTAGAGCGCGCAGTAGCGGACGAACTCCTCCTCGGACTCCTCGCCTGCGCGCAGGGCCCGGCGGTTCGCGGTCACGCTGACGTTGCCGGCAGCCGTCAGCGCTTCGGCTGCAGACGCGACCGCGTCTTCCAGCTCCGTCGCGTCTGCGACCGTGTCGACGAGTGCGCGCGACTCGGGCTCGTTCGCACGCAGGACACGCCCGCGGACGAGCAGATCGCGCGCGAGCCTCGGTCCAACTGTGCGAGGCAATCGGAGCGGCGCGGCGCCGGGGATGAAGCCTTCGTTCGTTGCCGGCAGGCTGAAGTACGCGTTCGACTCCGCGATCACGTGGTCCGCGACGAGCAGAAGCTGCGTGCCGCCGCCGATTGCGAATGAGTCCACGACCGCGATCCAAGGCGTCTCGCCCACGCTGTCGTCGTCGAGGCAGAGCCCGTAGTAGAGCTTTGCCACCCAGCCGAGATCGCGGTCGGCGAAGAACAGGAACGGCAGCCTGCCGCGCGCGAGCGCCTTCAGGTTCAGCCCAGCATTGAAGACGCGCCGGCCGCGGTAGCGCTCGTGCTCGACGACGCCGCCGCGCAGCACGAGGACGTCGACGTCGGGATCGAGCAGCGCGACGTCGGTCGCAAGCTCAGTGCACGGCAGCGTCTCGTGATCTTCCGCATTCAGCGCGGCGGGATTGCGCAGCTCGAGCCAGGCGACGCGCCCGTCGCGTCGTAGGTGGGCGAAGCCAAGATCCAAAACGTCCTCTCGGCGGAATCGCTCGAGCAGAACGAATGCGTCGCCGAGAGGTCGGCGCATCGCACGCGCGAGATGCGCGCCGCATTCGGGCGCCGCGAGGACCGCGGCGAGAAAGTCCGCCTGGTCGCGCTCGTAGCCGTGCTTGGCTGCGAGCGTCGCTGCGCGGTCCGCCGCGAGCAGGTGCTCGTCCGGAAGGAGACCCGGCGCGAGCGCTGTCGCCGCGTCGAGAAGCGCGTCGAGCCGCAGCAAGCGCGTGCGCCCGTCGGTCGCGGCCTCGTACAGGTGCGCCGCTTCTTCGCTGAGTTGGTGTGCGTCGCTTGCCAGAGCGACTTGAGTGAATCAGACGACGGCGGGACGGGTCAGGCGGCCGGCTTGTTTCTGCCGAGCTGCTTGTCCCACCAATCGCTCGTCGAGCCGGGGTCCGACGGACCTTTGCTCTGGAGCTGGCGGACGTACGCGCCGATGTTCTTCTCTTTGCGCTCGAGCTTCGCGGCGAGCTCTTCGAGCTCGCGCTGCTGGCGCTCGAGCTTCTCCTCGCGGATCTCGAGATCGGCGTCGACCGTCGCTTCGCGCACCTTGACGTCGCGCTCGCGCTCGTCGAGCGACTTGAGCCGGTCGGTGACGGCGTCCTCCATGCGGTCCAGCCGTGTCCGGAGCTCTTCGAGGCGTGCTTGTTCCGCGGCCGCCGTCTCGCTCGCGCGGACGAGCTCTGCTTCGCGCTCGGCCCTCACCCGCTCGAGCTCGGCCTCGCGTGCCGCGAGCTCTTGCTCCCGCTCGGACTTCATGCGCTCGACCTCGGCCGCACGTGCCGCGAGCTCCTGCTCGCGCTCGGACTTCATGCGCTCGACCTCGGCCGCACGCTCGGCCAGCTCACGCCCGAACTCCGTCTCACGTGCTGCGAGCTCCTGCTCGCGCTCCTCGACGAGGGCTCGCTTGCTCTCGAGCTCCGTCGCCTCGGCCGTCGCGAGCTCGAGCCGCTGGAGCGCCGCAAGCTGCTGGTTGATCTCCGCCTCGCGGGCCGTGAACTCCTGCTCGCGCGCGTCGAGCTCCTGCTCGCGCTCCGCAAGCGCCGCCAGCTGACCTGCGCCCGCGCCGGCGCGGCCCTGCAGGGTCTCCGCCTCGACGCGCAGACGCTCCTCCTCCTGGAGCAGCGCGCCTTCGCGCTCGGCGAGCGTCGTCTCGCGCGCGGCAAGTGTGCCTTGCGCCTTTGCAAGCTCCTGCTCGCGCGCCGTCAGTCGCTTCTCGCGTTCGGCGACGTCGCGGTCGCGGCGGCGCGCGGCAGTCTCGCGATCCTCGAGCGCCTTCTCGCGACTCTGCAGGCGCTGCTCTTGCGAGCGCTCGCGCTCTGCGGCCTGCTCTTCCGTCTTCGTCAGCTTCTTCTCGCGGTCGATGAGGACGGATGCTTCCTTCGCGATGCGTGAGGCCTCGCTCGTGTGGGCCTTCGTCGCGGCCTCGAGCTCGCGCTCGCGAGCCTCTGCCGCTGCGAGCCGCTGCTGAAGCTGCGCTTCGACGCGCTTCAGCTCCGCACGGATCTGCTCGTCCTGCCCGCGCTCGGCGGCGAGCTCGCGCTTCGTATCCTCGAGCGCCTTCGCCTGTTCTGCGAGTCTGCGCTCGCGCTGGTCGAGCTCGCGCGTCCGATCGTCGAGACCGGCGAAACGACTTTCAACTGCGGTTGCGCGCTGACCGAGCTCGGCCTCGCGCACCGCGACTTCTTTCTCCGCCGCGAGGTTCCGCTCGTACGCCTCGACCTGCTCGGCGAGCGTGCGCCTGAGCTCGCGCTCGCGCTCCGCCGATTCGGCCAGCTCCTTGCGGAGCATGTCGAGCTCAACCGTGGCGGTCTGCGCCTGCGCCCGCAACGCGTCGAGCTCACCTGCGGCTGCGTGCAGAACGGGGGTCACCGTGTCGGAGAAGATCGGCGTCGGCGTCACCGGCGGCTCCTCCAACGCCGCCCGACGCGGCGGCATGTCGGCGGTGTCAGGGGTCCCGCCTTCACGCCGCCGCGCGAGCTGCGCCCGCAGCCCTGTGCCGAAGCCCTTCTCGGTCTCGGCGGTCTCGTTCGTCACGTTGCTTTTGTCTGCGGCGGTTTCCATCGGTCTACTTGAAGAGGTCGAGGAGGCTGAGCATGGCGGGCCCGAGGATGACGATGAACATCGTCGGGAAGATGAAGAGCACGGTCGGGAAGAGCATCTTCACCGGCGCTTTCATCGCCCGCTCCTCCGCCGCCGCTTGCCGGCGGTTACGCGTGTCGGTGGCCTGCACGCGCAGGATCCGCCCGAGCGAGATGCCGAGCTGATCCGCCTGGATGATCGCGCGGGTGAACGCGGCGACTTCTTGCGCACCCGTCCGCTCAGCGAGCTTCTTCAATGCCTCGGAGCGGCTCTCGCCGATCCGCACTTCGCCGAGCGCGAGCGCGAACTCGTCGCTCAGCGGACCTGCCATGTGCTCGGTGATCTTCGTCAGAGCGCCGTCGAAGGCGAGCCCCGCCTCGACGCTCACCGCAAGGAGGTCGAGAGCATCCGGCAGATCCGCGCGGATCTGGTCGCGCCTGCTGCGAGCCTTCGCGCCGAGCGCGAACTCCGGAACGATGAACCCTCCGACGGCCAGCAGCGCTCCGAGCATGAAACCTCCAAGCGGACCGCCGAGCGTGGAGCCGAGCACGAGGCCGAAGATCCCGCCGCCGACGGCGGTCGCGGCCTTCGTCGCGAGGAATGCCTGTGGCGAGATCGCGAGGCCGGCCGCGATCAGCTTCACCGAGACGTCGTGCACAGAAGTCTTGCGGCTCACGCGAAGGACAAGTCGCGCGAGCCGCGTCACCGCAGGGGCCAGGACGCGCTCGTTGAACGAGCGCCGTTCGGAATCGCTTGCGATGAAGCGTCCGTACCTCGACGCACGCTTCATCGACTCGTGCTGCTTCCGCGCCGGTGCCGTCGCAACGTCGACGACGAAGAACGCTGCACCGCCGAGACACATCAATCCGAGTAGAAGCAGCATCACGTCACCCCCTGAAAGAGACGATCTTCTTGAGAATCAACGACCCGAACGCCATCATCCCGAGCGCGATTGCGATCATCACGTGACCTGCGCTCGTGTGAAAGAGCGGGCTCATGTACGAGCTGTTCAGGAGCGTCATCGCGCCGACCATGAAGAACGGCAGTCCGATGAGCACGTAGGCCGACATCCGTCCCATCGCGGTCAGCGACTTGATACGCCGCGCGAATTGCTGACGCTGGCGGACGGTGTCCGCGACCATGTCGAAGAGGCCGGCGAGGCTACCGCCGACCTGCCGCTGGATCGTCACGGCGGTGATCACGAAGTCGAAGTTCTTCGAGCCGACGCGCGCCGCCATGTCGAGCAGCGAGTCCTCCATCGAACGGCCGAGCTGCGTGTCCGTCAGGACGCGCTTGAACTCCTCGGCCGCCGGGGCCTGCCCTTCTTCGACGATCGTCTGAATCCCCTGGCGGAAGCTGTGGCCGGCCTTCAGCGAGGCCGCGACCGTCAGCAGGATGTCCGGCAGCTGGTTCTCGAACGCTGCCAGCCGGCGCTTGGCTTTGAACCACACGACGAGGTAGGGAAGCGTGCTCCCGACGAGGAAGCCGATGAGACCGAGCGTCGGCCCGCCCGCGACACCGAAGACGAGCGCGAAGAGCATCGCACTCCCCACCGAGATCCAGGCGAACTCCGCCGGACGGAGCGGTAGGTCCGCACGCTCGAGGGCGCGACGAAGTGCGCCCCATTGACGGAGCCGACCGAAGACGCGCTCGGTGCTTTGCAAGACGGTGACGACGAGGCTGCCCCGGCCGCGCCGGCTGCGGCGCTTGCCGCGGGCCTCGTCGCTCACGAGATGCGCGTCGAGCCTCCCGCGAACCCACGACGCCTTCCGCGCCGCGCCGAAGAACATCGCGGCGAGAAGGAGCAACGCGCCGAACGTAAGGGTGATCACGGCGGTCGCGAGCGGGCTCTTGTAGACGCTTGCGGGCAAGAACATCGGCTTGGCCGCCTCGGGCGCGTCGACTGCGGGGATCTTGAAATTGCGGACAGTCGAGCCTTCGCCCGCGAAATCGAGCCTCACCGCGACGTCGCTCTTCGGCCGGGACACCGTCTCGTACTCGATCGTCCAGGTGCGTGCGAGCTGCGCCGCGATCGCGCTGTAGACGGACTTCAGAACGGCGGTTGAAGAGGCGCTCTGGAATGTTCCGCCTGTCTCCGCAGCGAGCTGCTTCAACGGCTCGACCGAGTCGTCCGGACCGGCGATCGCAATGGGATAGACCTGGACGCCCGCATGCTTGGCTGCCGCGACGGCTTTCTTCAGCGTCGCCTTGCTCGACACATCGCGTCCATCGGTGAGGAGGACGACGACACGTCCACCGTCGACGCGAGAGAGACGATTCGCGGCGAGCACGACTGCGTCGTAGAGCGCAGTTCCTTGCTCGCTGTCGACGTCGATTGTCCGCAACGCGCCTTCCGCATCGATCGTCGACGACGAGAAGCCCGTCAATGACGATGCGGTCTTGCCGAAGGCGACGATCGAGATACGGTTCGACGCCGGCTTGGAGACGACGAAGGATCGCGCGGCCGAGGCAGCGTCGAGGAGCGACTGGCCCGCCATCGATTGTGACCGGTCGATCGCGACAACGACGTTCGTCTGGCTTGCAAGGTTCTGCGCCCGCGCGGGGATCCTCAGGCCGTTCTCGCGGACGGTCGGAGGTGTCGTCGTCGGCTGTGACGTGACGGCGACGAGGCGAACTGTCGGGTAGCCGTTCGCATCGACACGAGGAACGTCGACGCCCGCCCAGGCACGCGATGCCAGCGCGAGCACCGACAGCACCATCGTCACCGCGACGGTGCTTCGCTGGCGCGGCATCATTGGAACGTCCCGTACGCGCCGGCGAACACTGCGCGCGCCGCTGCCGGCGGCCCACCGCCGACGTCGAAGAACGCGGGCGGGAGCATGACGCCGTTCGCGGTCAGCTTGTCGAGGAAGCTCGGCTTCAAGCCGGTCTTGTCGAGCGGCGTCAACAGGCGGGTGTTACGCCCTGCCGCGGTTGCGTTCTCGTCCGGCGGCTTCGCGATGAAGATGTCCTGAAGCGTGATCACGTCCGCTTCCATGCGGAGCACCTCGGTCACGTGCGTGATCCGGCGCGAGCCGTCGACGAGCCTCGAGATCTGCACGAGCAGGTCGAAGGCGCTCGCGATCTGCTCGCGGATCGCACGGAGCGGCAGGTCGACGCCGCCGGTGAGCACGAGTGTCTCGAGGCGCGAGAGCGCGTCACGAGGAGAGTTCGCGTGGATCGTCGTCAGCGAGCCCTCGTGGCCCGTGTTCATCGCCTGGAGCATGTCGAGCGTCTCTGCGCCGCGGACCTCGCCGACGATGATCCGGTCGGGGCGCATGCGCAGTGCGTTTCGGACGAGCTCGCGGATGCGGATTTCGCCGGTTCCCTCGATGTTCGCCGGGCGCGACTCGAGCGTGATCACGTGCTCCTGCTGGAGCTGGAGCTCGGCCGCATCCTCGATCGTGACGATGCGCTCGTCGCCGGGCACGAACGCCGACATGGCGTTGAGCGTCGTCGTCTTACCGGTACCGGTACCGCCGGAGATGAGGATGTTGAGCTTGCCTTTGACGCAAGCGGCGAGGAACTGAGCTGCTTCCGCGGTGAGCGAGCCGAACGAGATGAGGTCGTTCATCGTGTACGGGTCGCGCGAGAACTTCCGGATCGTCAGCGTCGGCCCGCGCAGTGCGAGCGGCGGAATGATCGCGTTGACACGCGAACCGTCAGGCAGACGCGCATCGACCATCGGCGATGCCTCGTCGATGCGCCGCCCGACCTGGGACACGATCTTGTCGATGATGCGGAGCACGTGCGCGTTGTCGACGAACGCAACCGGGCTGCGCTCGAGCTTGCCCGCGCGCTCGACGTACACCTTGTCGTGCGCATTGACCATGACTTCCGTCACCGTGTCGTCGCGGAGGAGCGGGTCGAGCGGGCCGTAGCCCAGGATGTCGTCGGTGATCTCGCGCGTGAGCTGGCGACGCTCGTCACGCGTGAGCGGCGTGCCGTCGAGCGCAAGCTGCTCCGTCACCGTCCGGAGCACCCGCTCCGTGAGGTCTTCGTCGCTGTCCCGCTTGAAGAGCTCAGCGCCGAGCTTCGCGATGCACTCGTGGTGGATGCGTGTCTTCAGCTCTGCGTACGGATCGGTCGGCGGCCTGAACTCGTCGCCGCCTCCGCTCATCGGAGCGCCCGTGAGCGGGCGCTCCGAGAGCAACTGTGCCGACGTGCCGTTTTGCTTCGAGATGCGGTCGTGGAGGCCCATCAGTTCCTCGCCAAGAGCCGGCGACGACGCTTGCCGCCGTCGGGAGCGGTGAGCACTGCCTTCGCCATGTCGCGAATCGCGCGCGAGAACTCCGCGCCACCGTCGGTGGCGACGAGCGGCTCGCCGCGATTGACGCCGACCGGAACCTCGCGGTCGCTCGGCACCTCGAATTGGACCTTCTGCTCGAGCGCGCTCTCGACGTCGCCCTTCTTGATCCCGACGTTCGTCTTCGCGCGGTTGAGCGTGACGCGAACCTTCCGGAGCGGGAACGAGAGCAGGTCGAGCGTCTGCAGGCTCAGCCGGACGTTCTTGATCGTCGGCACGTCAAGGCTGCAGACGAGCGCAAGCTGATCAGTCTGATCCAGCGTCGCGAGCATCGGCCCGTGGAAGAAGGACGACGTGTCGACGACGATCACGTCGTACGACTCGCGCGCCACCTCGAGCAGAGCACCGATCTTCGCCTCGGTGACGAGCTCGGCATCCTCCGGGCGTAGTGGCGCCGGGAGAATCTCGAG
>JBKPRX010000025.1:0-5537 GCA_046734795.1 Actinomycetota bacterium | reverse complement strand
CGGATCGTCTTCATCTCCGGCATCGGCTGCGCTGCGCGCTTCCCGTACTACATGGAGACGTACGGGATGCACTCGATCCACGGGCGCGCGCCGGCGATCGCGACGGGGCTCGCGACGACGCGACCTGACCTCGCCGTGTTCGTCGTCACGGGTGACGGAGACGCGCTCTCGATCGGCGGCAATCACCTGATCCACGCGCTGCGCCGCAACGTGAACGTGAAGATCCTGCTCTTCAACAACCGCATCTACGGATTGACGAAGGGCCAGTACTCGCCGACGTCGGAGCTCGGCAAGGTCACGAAGTCGACGCCGATGGGCTCGCTCGACGCGCCGTTCAATCCGCTGTCGCTCGCGATCGGCGCGGAGGCGTCGTTCGTCGCGCGCACGATCGACACCGATCGGCATCATCTGCAGGAGGTGCTGCGCGCGGCCGCGCTGCACAAGGGCAGCGCGTTCGTCGAGATCTTCCAGAACTGCAACATCTTCAACGACGGCGCGTTCGACTTCGTGCGCGACGACAAGAGCAACCGCATCTACCTCGAGCACGGCCAGCCGATTCGCTTCGGCAACGACCTCGAGCGAGGCGTTCGCCAACACGCAGACGGGTCGCTCGAGGTCGTCGACTCCTCCGAAGGCGAGCTGCTCGTGCACGACGAGCACGCGGAGTCGCCCGGCTTGGCGTTCGCTCTGTCGCGCCTGACGCAGGAGACAGTCGGCGGCACCCCGATCGGCGTCTTCCGCAACGTCGAGCGCCCGGTCTACGACGAGCTCATGTCAGAGCAGATCGAGCGAGCAACCGAGAAGCGCGGCGAGGGCGACCTCGAGGCGCTGTTGCACTCGGGCGAGACCTGGGCTATCGCCTAGCTCGTCCGAGCCGGCGGCGCTCGCTCGGCTGCCGCCCGGGTTTTTGCGGCGAACAGAACGGATAGCAAAGCGAACGTGGTCATCGCCGCCTCCACCACCGCCGTCGTCGCGGTCGCAGCCGCAATCATCATCGTCGCTCTCGTGGTTTGGTACGTGCTTCCGCGCGGCGGCCGGCGGCGGCGCTAGCCGGCGGCGCGCAGACCTGGCCTATCGCTCAGCTGTCGCCTCGACGGCGGCAGGCACGCGCAGGTACTGGTGGATGAACGCGATCGCCATGCTGCCTTCGCCGACTGCGGCTGCTACTCGTTTCACCGGGCTCGCGCGGACGTCGCCGCACGCGAAGATTCCCGGGACGCTCGTTTCGAGCAGGTATGGGTCGCGCGTGAGCGTCCACGCGCCGGACGCGCGCACGTCCGGGCCGGTGAGGACGTAGCCGCGCGCGTCGAGCGCGATCTCGGGTGGTAGCCAGTCCGTCTCCGCATCCGCGCCGATGAAGATGAAAACGCCGCCGGAAGCGATCTCCGTCGTGTCGCCGGTCTTCGTGTTCCGAACCTCGATCGTCTCAAGCGCGTCGGCGCCGTTCGCGGCGACGATCTCGCTGTTCACGCTCACGTGGATGTTGTCGAGCGTCGCGAGCTGGTCGAGCAGATAGCGAGACATGCTCTTCGTGAGGCTGTCGCCGCGGCAGAGGATCGTGACGCTGCGCGCATGCGCGGCGAAGAACAGTGCCGCCTGCCCCGCCGAGTTGCCGGCGCCGACGATGTGCACGTCGAGGCCGTGCGCCATGCTCGCCTCGCTCCGCGATGCACCGTACGAGATGCCCTTGCCGGCGAGGCGGTCGAAGCCCGGCGTATCCAGCCGTCGCCACGAGACGCCGCACGCGACGATGATCGTGTGCGCGCCGACGACGTCGCCGCCGTCGAGATGCAGCTCGCGGCGTTGAGCGTCGATGCGTGTGATCTTTCGCGTGACGAGGATCTCGGCGCCGAGCCGCCGCGCCTGATGAAGCGCGCGACTCGCGAGCTCGTCGCCGGAGACGCCCGCGGGAAAGCCGAGGTAGTTCTCGATCCGTGACGACGTGCCCGCTTGTCCGCCGGGCGCCTCGCGCTCGACGACGAGCGTGTGCAGTCCTTCGGAGGCGCCGTATACGGCGGCTGCGAGTCCGGACGGGCCCGCGCCGACGACGACGACGTCGTAGTCCACAGCTTGCGGCTCGGTCTCGAGGCCGAGCAGCTGCGCGACGCGGCGCAACTGCGGCCGCACGACCGTCTTGCCGCCGACCACGCGGATCACCGGGCCGTCGTGCTCGTCCGGCAGCGGCCCGCCCCAGAGCGTCGCGGCGTCGGGGTCGTCCGACTGGAGCCACGAGAAGCTGATCTGGTTGCGATCGAGGAATTGCCGCAGCTGCGCGCACGCGGGATCGAGCCGCTCGCCGACGATCAGGGCGCGTGGCGGCGGCGGCTCGGCTGCGAGTCCTTGCAATCCGCGTGGGCCGCCGATCCGGTGACCGGCGAGGCGGCCGACTTCCTTGGCGACGTCGGGCGCCAGGGCGGCGAGCGCGTGATAGTCCTGGGGCCCGAGCCGTGCGACGCGCGTGCGCTCGACGGCGCGGAAGCCGACGGGAAAGAGCGTGCCGAGGACGATCGGCACCTCGCCGAAGATGTCGCCCGGTGCGCGCGTGCCGACCTTGCGCTCGACGCCGTCGACGTCCTTGACAGCTTCGATCTGCCCCTCGAGCACCGCGAAGAGCGCACGCTCCGCGCCCTCCTGCGCCGCGAACTCGCCCGGCGACAACCAAATGTCGGCGGCCGCGCGCGCGAGCCGTTCGCGGTCTTCGACGCTGAGGTCGGCGAAGATCGTGATGCCGGCGATCTCGTCCGGGGTCACCATGAGCGTGCGCGTCCGTCGCCGGTCATTGGCTGGACGCTACCGCGTCTGCGAGGGGGCGAACAGCCTCGGTCCGTCCTGTCGGCCGAACGCGTTCGAATCGCGCTCTCCGCGCCGACCTGCGCCCTGTGTACGTCCGCTGAGAGTTCGCTGTGAATCGCGCGCGCGGCCGACGGTGGATGTTCCGCCGCTGCTATCACGGACGGCATGAAGCTCACGCCGCCCTTCCGGATTCGCGCGATTCTGATCATCGCGCTCGCACTTCTCGTCGCTGCGCTCTCGGCAAGCCTCGCGCTTGCGCGCAGCGGCTCCGCCAACGCGACGTCGCCCACTGCCGGCGTCGTCGTGATCGAGACCGCGCTCGGGTACCAGCAGGGGGCCGCGGCGGGGACCGGGATGGTGCTCACGCGCTCCGGTGAGGTGCTGACGAACAATCACGTCATCCGCGGCGCGACGAAGATCCGCGTGCTCGTGCCGCAGACCCGACGCACCTACAACGCGACCGTTGCCGGCTACAGCATCACGGGCGACGCGGCCTTGCTGAAGCTCGACAACGCGTCCGGGCTCACGACCGTCTCGCTCGCGCAGTCGACGAAGCTCAAGATCGGCCAGCTCGTGCGCGCAGTCGGAAACGCGAACGGCGCCGGGCGACTCGCGATGGTGCGCGGCAAGATCGTCGCACTCAACCGAACGCTCACGGTTTCGGACGAAAGCGGCGGAAGCGCGCGCCTCGCCTCGCTCGTGCAGACGACCGCGCCGCTCGAGCCGGGCGACTCGGGCGGGCCGCTCCTCGACAGCTCGAATCACGTGATCGGAATGGACACTGCCGCGGCTGTCTCGGGCAACGTGTTCGACACGCGGACGACGGCGAGCTTCGCCATTCCGATCGCTCGTGCGCTCTCGATCGTGAAACAGATCGAAGCGGGCCGTCCTTCGGCCACCGTCCATGTCGGCGACACCGCCTTCCTCGGCGTGAGCCTCGCGCAGCGCGCCGGCGCACTCGTCGTCGTGGCCGTCGTCGCGGGTTCACCCGCAGAGCAGGCAGGACTCGCCGTCGGCGATCAGATCCTCGCGCTCGACGACAAGACGGTTTCCTCCGCGAGCCAGCTCGTCTCGATCCTGCAGGGCAAGTCGCCCGGCGACAGCGTCGTCTTGACGTGGGCCGACGAGCTCGGCCAGCAGCAGATGCAGACGGCAACGCTCGCAGCCGGACCGCCGCAGTAGCCCGCGCCCCCGGCGACAGGCTCCGCGGCCGAGCCTGCGACATCCTGGGACGGCTATACGCTCGCCTCGAGCTGATGTCCGACTTCCGCTTGGCGTACGACGAGGCAGTCCGCGCGCTTAGAGCGCAAGCGGACGAACACAGCAGCCTGCGAACGCGCGCAGGCACGATCCTCGCAACGAGCCTCGTCGTCACCTCGTTCTTCGGCGGCCAAGCGGTTGCTCGCAACGTGCCGGCGAGTTCTCTCGGGTGGCTTGCCGTCATCGCCTTCCTTCTGGCAGGCGTGGCGAGCCTCGGCGTGTTGTTCCCGACCGATCTCCGCTTTGCCTCCGACGTCGGCGAAGTCGTCTCGCTCATCGAGAACGCCTCGGCGACAAAGGATCCTTACCGAGAGCTCTCGCTCTCCCTCGTACAGCGACTCAACTCGAACCGGAGCCGGATCGCTGCGATGCGCTGGACTTTCCGCGCAAGCGCAATTGCGGTGCTCGTCGAGACGGTCTTCTGGATCGCCTACCTCGCCGACAACTAACCGCTTGGTCAGAGCGTGATGGACTGAAGTCCGTCGGTGTTCCGGAGCACGACCGCGACGGCCGCGGCGTCCTGGATCGCGATGCCGACGGACTTGTAGAGCGTCAGCTGCTCGTCGCTCGTGCGGCCGGTCTTGATGCCGGAGATGAGCTCGCCAAGCTCCGCGTGGATGTGGTCTTCGCCGATCAGGCCGTCGCGGATCGGCCACAGGAGGTCGTTCGAGCCGGCGGGAAACGGCGCCAGCGCCGCCTCGCGCGACTCGACGACGACGAGCGAGTCGCGCACCACCTCGGCGGCGATCTCGCGTCCGTGCGGATTGACGCCGACCGACGTGACGTGCGTGCCGGGGCTCAGCCATTCACGCTGCACGACCGGCTCGGGCGAGTGCGTCGTCGCAGCGACGAGGTCGGCGCCGCGGACAGCCTCCTCGGCGTCCGCTGCCGCTCTCGCGTCGATACCGAGCTCGTTTGCAAGCTCTGCCGCGAGCGCTTCGGCGTGTTCGCGATTGCACGCCGCGACCCGGATCTCGCGCAACCGGCGGACGCGCGCAAACGCGCGCGCGTGACTGCGCGCTTGCACGCCGCTGCCGATGAGCGCGAGCGTCGCCGCGTCCTCGCGCGCAAGGAGTCGCACCGAGAGCGCCGATGCCGCACCCGTGCGCATTGCCGTGATCCCTGTCCCGTCGAGCAACGCAATCGGCTCGCCGGTCGTCGGGTCGAACGCGACGATCACCGCTTGATGCGTTGGGAGCGACGTCCCGGCGTTCTCTGGGAACAGCGTCACGAGCTTCGTCGTCAACACGTTCGCCAACGGCAGATACGCCGGCATGACGCCGAGGATCGCGTCGCGCTCGGGAACATGCGCCGCGATGCGCTTCGGCATCGAAGCGACGCCCGCGGAGAACTCCGCGTGCGCGGCGGCGAGTGCATCGATCAGCTCGTCGAGATCGAGCCGCGCTTCCACCTCGGCACGCGACATCACCAGCACGCGACGACGCTAGCACCCGTGGCGTCCGAATTAACTGTCCCGCAACGCG
>JBKPRX010000024.1:0-7034 GCA_046734795.1 Actinomycetota bacterium | reverse complement strand
ACTCATCCACACGCTTATGGGCAGACCGCCAAGGAGCGAGTCGCGAGCAATCCCAGCTGGTGACATCGACGTGATACGAGGCGCCCTCGCACCTCAGGAATTGATGGAAAGGCCTCGGACGGCCACTCTAGGGTAGATGGGAGGTACTGGGCTCGAACCAGTGACCCCCAGCTTGTCGACCGTGACCAGCGGTTCGCCACGTGACGCCCTGGGTTGCCGTTCGTTGCAACAGAGCGAATCGCACACCCTGCCAACCGCTAACGATGGTCATGGTTTGCAGCGCGTCGTTTCCACGTTCTTTCCGCACAAGCGGGCGGGGCTTGTGCCCCTACTCGCTCGTCTGGGTTAGTAAACGACGCCGGCGTAAAAGCGCTCCGGCGGTATCTCTGCGCAACGCTGTAAGCGCATATTTGTCGAGGGTGGCCACCACACCCTGCGCTGACCCGAGCGCCGTCGCGGTCACGAGCGAGAGTTCGGCAACTGTTTGCGGAGACGCCACTGGCGTCAGGAGACCTACCCGATGCCGCTGAATACCACCGACCCTGCCGCCATCGATCTCTACTGGCTCCCGCTCGGCGCCGGCGGACACTCCGTCCGCCTGAACGGAAAGGTCTTCGAATGGTTCGCTGCGCGGTTCGAGCACCGTGACCGCTGCGACCTCTACCACTCGGCGCTCCAGGTGTACGTGCCGGAGGGGCGGTTCGTGATCGAGCAGGCGCCTGCGTGGGGCGAAGGCTCCCGCCGCGGTGTGGTCGCCGAGGGCGCCGTCGGAGCACGAGCGTTGGGCCGGTTCCGCCTCTTCCGCTACGAGATCCGCAGCTGGCGCGACGGGATCATTCCGGACATTGCCGAGGCCGTCGAGAGTCCACTCCGACTGACCGACGAGCCCAAGTACGCGCAGCGGTTGCTCGAACTCGCCCCGCAGGTTCCCACGCCCGTCTGGGGGCGCGACGAGCTGAATACGGGAGAGATGTGGAACTCAAACTCGACCGTCTCATGGCTCCTCGCCAGTTGCGGGCTCGACGTCGAGTCGATCTCGCCTCCCCGCGGCGGAAGAGCTCCAGGCTGGAACGCCGGAATCGCAATCGCGCCTCGCCAAGCAAGCAGTGGCGGCACCATGCGTTAACGATCGGCCCACTCCGCCAAACCGAGACCGCCACGGTTCAGCGCGTCCTCCGCGCGAGCGAAGAGCGCGCGACCCCGTCCGCGAGCGCACGCCGCACCGCCCCAGCGTCTTCGTCAGCACGTCGGGCGACCCGTCGGCGGCCAGCCGGCCGCTCAGGTCGCCGCTGAGCGGTCCCCGTGCTGAAGCAGGCGCACGCTGACGAACGCGATCCAGAGGAAGGCGACGACCGTTCCCGCTCGCGTGGCCGCCCCGTTCCCAACCGCCGAGAAGACGACATTGGCCAGGACGATCGCGGGCACCGTGATCAGGCTCGGCAGCCACGAGTCCCGCCATGCCGGGATGCGCCGGAACGCGAACGCGAGGATCAGGGGCGCGGCGATCGTCGCGGCGCCGGTGACGCCGGACTCGATCTTGTGCGCGTGGGAATGCCACGAGTCGTTCGTACATCCGGTGTCGATCCCTCGGCAATCGAGGTGGAAGAAGCCGTCGAGCACGGCGCCTAACCCGGCGACCAGCAACGCTCCCGCGCCGAGCCGCCCCAGCACGTCGGGGCTCAGCGCTCGCCAGAGCCCGAGCGCGAGCACTACGACCAGCAGGCCGGTGAGATTCGCGCCGATCCGGTTGTAGACCCAGGAGCTGCTGGCGGTGTCCGCCCCGAGGTCGGAGATGTCGTCGTTCGCGACGCTGTAGGCGGCCGGCTGCGCGAGCCCACCGGCGATCCAGCCAATGTTCACCATCACGAATGCCAGGAGGCCGCAGATTCCGGCGATCCGAGTGGGCATACACGACTCTCGCACACGCCGGTCAGCTTCGACAAATGCCTCGGGCTAGGCCGGCAGGCGATCCGCACCGCGAACCAATCCGACGGTTCTTAGTCCGGGTACTCGTCCTTCCGCCAAGTGCGGGGCTCGGCGGGTTGCGGCTTCGGGGTTCGCTCGAGCAGGAAGTTGAAGTACGGCGCTACGAACGGATCGGGTGCCGACACGCTGTAGGAGTGGTAGACCGTGCCGTTCTCGCGCGCGAAGGCTATCCAGCTCGGATTTTCGCGCAGGCCGTCCTTCAGCTCGGCCCCGATCTGACCCGACCACTCCTGGAGCCACTCGGGTGGGTCGGCGATCAGCTCCCTGATCTCGGGGATCTGTTGAGCCTGCTCTTCAGTCAGCGCGAGGCCGAAGTCGAACGCGAAGTCGGAGCCGTACGTGGAGACGTACGGGAACTGCCAGCCCATCCGCTGCTTGTACGCGGCCAGACGGTCGACAGGCGCGCGCGAGAAGCAGATCAGCGTCACGTCGCGGTGGTTGAGATGGACGAGCGAGCCGTCGAGCCCGTCGGCCAGGCTCGTGCAACCCGGGCAGGCGCCAAGCGTGTACTCAGGTCCGAACATCACGTTGTAGGCAAGCAACTGCGAACGGCCCTCGAAGAGCTCGGCGAGCGTCTTCGTCCCGTTCTCGGTATCGAACTCGTACTCCTTCTCGACACGGACCCAGGGGAGCTCGAGCCGCTTCTTCTTGATCTCTTCGTTCCGCTCCGCCTGCTCGGCCTCCAGCTTGGCGAGCTCGTCTCGGGCCGCCTGCCATTCCTCACGGGTCGCGACCTTGTGCTCGACCATCTCTGCTCCTTCCACTCGACGTGCGTTTCCGCTCGAGCCGAATCTGTCGTCGGATCGGACCGCTGCCGGGATCATGAACTGAGACCCGAGCCGACCCAGAAAGTCATCGCAACTGTTCTCGAACCAATGCTCACGTAACCGAGGCTCCGTCACGACCCCGCTGCCTACCTGGACGTGGGATCGTCAGCCATGGATACCCCAGCCACCGCAGCAGTCGACCGTTGTACCGCACGATTCCGTGTGGGCGACGTCATTTTCACCGACTTCGATCTGGACCACCTTGGCGGCGCACGTGTCCGATCGAAATCGGACTCGTCCGCGCCGGCCGAGCTCGACGGCCGCTGGGACGGCCCCGATCGTCTCGGAAATCTCCGGCTCAGGGCGGCACCCGCCCGGTCGCATGCGCCGCGCCTCAGCGGCTAGTCGTTCCGCAGGCTCTTTCCTGCCGAGGCTGCTCGGGTTGCGGCTCTTCTCGCGTCGGCCGGTAGCCCATCGAACTCGGGGAAGCGAACCGGACCAGGTCACCCTCCTCGTCCAACTCGGAACCCGGTCCGCTCTTGCCGACCCATTCCAGCTTCTCGTCGTCGACGCGCGAAGCGACGATGACTTGCTGCCATTGGCGCCGGCCACCACTTCGTCGACGCGCATCGTCACGACGAGGCGATCGCGTGGGCGAATGACGTCAAGTACGGCCTCGCTGCATCGTGTGGACGAGAGACGTCCGCCGCGCGCTCAACGCCGCGCGGAAGCTCCGGTTCGGGACCGTCGGGATCAAACAACCACATTCCCCTGGTCTCCGAGATGCCGCACGGCGGCTACAACCAGTCCGGCTACGGCAAGGACCTCTCGGCCTATTCACTCGAGGACTACACACAGATCAAGCACGTGATGGCGAAGCTCGCCTAACCGTCGGCCGGAAGTCGCCAGCGCAGCGCTGCATGGTCGACCACCTGGCCGCTCCCGCCGCAACGGGCGCAGCGTGGAGTTCGCGCTCCTGTGCACGCCGGGCAGGACGCGAAAACAGCGTCGGCGACGTCGAGGACGGCGCCGCACGCGCAGCGCGCTAGGAGGAGCGTGCGCGCTCGCGTTTCCTCGATCTCGAATCCTTCGAAGTCATGTCCGCGGTGGACGTGGAACGGCCCGAATGCGCCCCCGACCGCCTCGGCGTCGCCGCGCACCATGCGGGATATCGTAGGCCCATGGCGGGTGCCACCCAGTCACGCGCATCCACCGCCGCGGGCCAGGAGACGCTCGAGACGATAACGGTCGTCGACGCCGACGTTCACGTCCACGAGGATCCCGCGGAGCTGGCGGAGTACGCGTGCTCGCCGTGGGACGTCGGGCTGCGCGAGATCGCGAGCACGGGCGAACGTTATCTCGACTACTGGGGCATGGCGCCCAGGGCGGAGTATCGAGTTCCATTTCCGGGCGGCAGCAATCGCCGCCAGATCGTGACCTCGGCGCGCGAGCTGCGCACGGGTCTCGACGACCTGCGCGTGAACCTGGCCGTCCTCTTCCCCGACAACCTGCTGCTGCTCGCGATGGTCCGCGATCCGGCTTTCGCGGCCGAGCTTGCACGCGCCTATAACCAGTGGCTCCGCGAGCGCTGGCTGCTCGAGGAGAGCACGCTGAAGGGGGCGCTCGTAATCGCGCCGCAGGATCCCGCCGCAGCAGCGGCCGACATCCGGCGACACGGCGAACACGACGAGTTCGTCTGCGTCTACCTGCCCGCATCGGGTCTGCGCATCCTGTACGGGCACGAGCTCTACGACCCTGTTTACGAGGCGTGTGTGGAAGTCGGCCGGCCGGTTGTGATCCACAGCGTCGAAGCCGTCTATCCGGCGTTTCCGTTCCAGCTCGAGCAGTTCCGGACCTCGCTCGCCGTACACGCGCTCGCGCACCCGCTCGCGATGGTCGCGAACCTCGTCAGCATGCTCGAGACCGGCGTGCCGGTCCGTTTTCCTGAGCTCAAGCTCGCGTTCATGGAGGCGGGCACGGGCTGGGTTCCGTGGCTGCTCAACCGCCTCGACAAGGAGTACCTGGAGCGCCGACGGGAGGTGCCGCTCCTCCAGGAGCGCCCGAGCCACTACATGAGACGCTTCTTCTACGGGACGCAGCCGATCGAGGAGCCGGAGCGGCGTTCGGACATCGTCAAGCTGTTCGAGCTCTTCGACGGCGAGAACCAGGCGATGTTCGCGTCCGACTGGCCGCACCATGACTTCGACCACCCCCAACATGTCTTCGGCCTGCCGTTCAGTAACGCGGCGCGGCGGAAGATCATGGGCGAGAACGCGATCCGGTTTTTCGGACTCGAGGTCGATGCCGCGCGAGCGTAGGGAATACGCGGTCGGCTGCGTCGAGGACATTCCCGAGGGCACGCACCGGATCGTGCGCGCCGGCAACCGCGAGCTCGGAGTATTCAACATCCGCGGCAGCTACCACGCACTCCCGAACCTCTGCCCGCACCAACGTGGGCCGCTGTGCGACGGGGCCGTGTCGGGAACGATCGACTACGGGCCGCATACCGAATGGAAGCTGGCGTGGATTTGGGAGGGCGAAGTCGTCACCTGCCCGTGGCACGCGCTCGAGTTCCACGTGCCGACCGGCCGCTGCATCGCGTTCGACGACATCCGCCTGCGGACGTTCGAGGTCCGCGTCGCGGACGGGCAGATCCTGGTGAGCGTGTGACGCTCGCCGGCCGCGTCGCGCTCGTGACCGGCGCCGCGCGTGACCGTGGCATCGGGCGCGGCATCGCGCTCGTGCTCGCCGAGCACGGCGCCGACGTAGCGATCATCGACGCCGGCCACGAGGACGAGGCGGCGAGGCGCGTGGCGGAGATCGACGCGCTCGGACGCCGGAGCACGTTCATCCGGGCCAACGTGACGAGGCCGGAGGAGAACGAGCAGCTCGTCGCCGAAACCGTCGAGCGTCTCGGCCGCCTCGACGTCTTCGTCGCGAACGCCGGCGTCGCGCGCTGGCAGACACCCAGCGAGCTCACGCGCGATGACTGGGACTTCGTCATGGGCGTCAACCTGCACGGCGTCCTGTACGGCTGTCGAGCTGCAGCCGTGCAAATGCGGCGGCAGCGGTCCGGCGGCGCGATCGTGATCACGTCCTCCGTCAACGCGGTGATGCCGTTTCCGACGCTCACCGCGTATGGAGCGTCGAAGCACGCCGCCGGGCTCCTTGCAGGCGTGATGGCGCGCGAGTGGGCCGCTGACGGGATCTCCGTGAACCATGTAGGCCCGGGCTGGGTCGACACGAACATCAACGACGCATCGCCCGACTTCGACACCGAAGAGAAGCGCGCCACGCAGCAAGCGTCGATCCCGCTCGGTCAGCGTCCGGCCGATCCGCGCGAGCTCGGCGAGGCCGTCGCGTATCTAGCGGCGGCGACCTACACGACCGGCGCCTACCTGCGTGTGGACGGCGGGCTCGTGATCGGCAAGTACTGATGCGGGTGCTGCTCGTGGGAGAGGACGCCGGACTGGAGGCGGAGCTCCGGGCGAGAGCACTCGACCTCGTCCGCAAGGACGTCGGCGCCGAGGCGCTCGTCACGCTCCCGCCGCCCGTCGAGCTGCGACCGCTGGCGCAGCTGGAGGCGGAGGAGTGGCTGACGGTGTTCCGAGCGTGGGCCGAGGAGCCGTTCTTCGCAGCGCAGCGATGGCTGCGGGCCGCGCTCGAACGCGGATCAGGTGCGTGGGTCGCGGTCACCTCGATCCTCGCGACGCAACCGTTCCCCGGCGGCGGCGCCGTCGGCGCAGCCGCACTCTCGCTCCAGACCCTCGTTCGTATCACCGCGCTGGAGGGCGGCCCGCGTGGCGTCCGCGCGAACGTTGTCGCGCCGGGCTGGGGCTCGGACGCGCTCGCGTCTGGGCTCGACCCCGAGCTCGCGGTCTCGGATACCCCGGGTCGCCGACTCGCGACCCCGGGCGACATAGCGGGCGCGGTCGGATGGCTGCTATCGCCCGAAGCAGCCCACGTGACCGGAGAGGTGCTGCGTGTCGACGGCGGCTACACGATCACGCGAGGATCCCGTCCCGATCCGCTGAGGGCGTAGGCATGGAGATCGCGCCCGGCATCCATCGAATCGAGTCGAACCTCGGCCCGCGCTTCATGTGCCAGTACGTGCTCGTCGGCGACGAGCGCGTCGTCTTGCTGGACACAGGTCTGGCGTCAACGCCCGACGAGGTGATCGTCCCGTATCTCGAGGGCGCCGGGCTCGAGCCGGATGTCGTCCTGATCAGCCATGCCGATCTCGATCACTGCGGCGGCAACCGACGGCTGCGCGAGCGCTAT
>JBKPRX010000023.1:0-25652 GCA_046734795.1 Actinomycetota bacterium | reverse complement strand
TCTTTCTCGTGCTCCGCGACTTCGAGCTTCTGCTCGCCATCAACTGCCTCCTGGTCGGAGTTGTTGACCTCCGGCGCTTTGCACGTACGCCGTCGGCCGTGCGAAAAAGGCTACTGCCCGCATCGGTCGTTTCTGCATGCGGACGTCGCCTCCTTTGTCGGCCGGCGCAATTTTCGCGCCTGCCTTATTTGTAGATCTCGTTGACGTGTTCACGTGTCTGCGCGTCACTTGCGCGTTCTGCACTATCGACTTGCGCAACGATCAACATAAGTTAGCCGCCTTGTCTGACAGCGTCGATATTTCGTTGCGTGTGTTCGTCTCCTGTTTGCACAACCTGCAAACGAGGTCGATGCACAGACACTTCGCGTCGAGCGAACGGCCGTGCAAGTACTCGACTCACGCACGATCGAAAAGGAACAGAATGCGCGCGTGGAGATTCACGGTGTGCGGACGAGCTTGCGGCCGGTCGTCGTTCCAGACGACGTCGACACGCTGCTCGAATGGCATGCCGATCCCGATGTCATTCGCTACTGGGATGACGAGACGTTCACGCGCGAAGAGCTTGTCACCCGGTTGCTGAGCTCGGAGGTCGATGCGTTCATCATCGAGCTGGAAGCGACGCCCGTCGGCTACATCCAGGCGTGGCAGAGCGATACGGATCAGGGCGGCGGCGTCGACATGTTCCTTGCGCCCGGCTTTCGGGGCCAGGGGATCGGACCCGACGCGGGCCGCGCACTTGCGCGGCACCTCCGTCGTGACCGCCGTTGGGCCTACGTCACTGCGGACCCGTACCTGTGGAACGAGCGCGCGCTACGCGCGTGGCGTCGCGCGGGCTTCGTGCCGGTCGAGGAACGTCCGCCCGACGAGCACCATCTCTCGTCATGGGTGTTGATGGAGTTCCGCGACACGCGCGCGAAGGCGACCTAGTCCGCTTCTGGATCGTCCTCCGCGTCGCCGTTTGACTGTTCGGGATCCGGAACCGGCGACTCGTCCAACTCGTCGTTCCTGTCGTCCTCGCGAGGGTGCTTATCCTTGGCTTCCATGAAGGTCGTCCTTCCCGATGGCAAAGAGCTCGAACTTCCCGACGGCGCGACCGGTCTCGACGCCGCGCGCGCGATCGGGCCGAAGCTCGCCGAGCAAGCGGTCCTCGTGCGGACGAACGGCCGCGTGCAAGACCTGCGTCTCCCGCTCGAGGACGGCGGGCCGATCCAGATCCTGACGACCCGCGACAAAGACGATCCGGATGCGCTCGCAGTGCTGCGCCACTCGACGGCGCACCTGCTCGCCGAGGCGGTCCGTCGTCTCTATCCCGGAGTGAAGATCGCGATCGGGCCGCCGATCGACACCGGCTTCTACTACGACTTCGAGTTCCCCGAGCCGATCCACGAGGAGGATCTCGCGCGGATCGAGGCCGAAATCGAGCGCGAGCTGCAAGAAGGCCGCGAGTGGTCGCGCAGCGAGCTTTCGCGCGAGGAGGCGAAGGCTCGGTTCGAGCAAGAGGACGAGCCGTACAAGGTCGAGCTCGTCGACACCGCCGAGGGCGACATCTCGCTCTACACGCAGGGTGAGTTCACCGACCTCTGCCGCGGTCCGCACCTTCAGAACTCGAAGCCGATCAAGGCCGTCAAGCTCACCGGCCTCGCCGGCGCGTACTGGCGCGGCGACGCGCAGAACACGCAGCTGACGCGCATCTACGGCACCGCGTTCTACGACCCGAAAGATCTCGCCGCACACCTGGAGCGCATCGCCGAGGCGCAGCGTCGCGATCATCGAAGGCTCGGCACGGAGCTCGATCTCTTCCACCTCGACGACATCTCGCCGGGTTCGCCGTTCTGGCATCCCAAGGGGATGGTGATCTGGAACGAGCTCGAAGCGGTGCGCCGGCGCGAGAACGCAAAGCGCGGCTACGTCGAGGTGCAGACGCCGCTCGTCTACGAGCAACGGCTCTGGGAGATCTCCGGCCACTGGGAGAAGTTCCGCGAGAGCATGTTCCTGATCCCGGAGGGCGACCGCTTCCTCAGCATCAAGCCGATGAACTGCCCCGGGCACATGTGGTTGTTCGCGAACAGCCTGCGCTCGTACCGAGAGCTCCCGATGCGGTTCGCCGAGGCCGCGCCGTTGCATCGCAACGAACTCGCCGGCGCGTTGCACGGGCTCACGCGCGTGCGCAAGGTGACGCAGGACGACGCGCACATCTTCTGCACAGAGGAGCAGATCCCGGACGAGCTCGACGCGTGCATCGACTACCTGCGCTACCTCTACGGGCTCTTCGGACTCGAGCCTCGGGCGGAGTTCTCGACCCGCCCGGACGACAAGCTCGGCTCCGAAGAGGAATGGGACGTCGCCGAAGCGCAGATCCGCGGCGCGCTCGAGAGAAACGAGATCGACTACGTCGTCGGCGCAGGCGAAGGATCGTTCTACGGACCGAAGATCGACCTCCACGTGAGCGACGCGCTCGGCCGCTCCTGGCAGCTCGGCACGATCCAGCTCGACCGGCAGATGCCGGCGCGTTTCGGGCTGACCTACATGGGGCCCGACAACGCAGAGCATCCGGTGCTCGTGATCCACCGCGCGCTGTTCGGATCGCTCGAGCGCTTCATCGGCATCCTCACCGAGCACTACGCAGGCGCGTTTCCGTTCTGGCTTGCGCCCGTGCAGATCAGAATCGTTCCCGTGGGTGAGTCGCATCGCGAGGGCGCACACGCAATCGCGGCGAAGCTCGCTGAGCATCGCGTCGAGGTCGACGAGTCCGACGAGACCGTCGGCAAGCGGATTCGGAACGCGGAAGTCGAGAAGATCCCGATCACGATCGTGTACGGCGACCGAGAGTCCGAGGAGGCGCTCGCGATCCGGGAGCGGGGCGGGCAGCAGTCCACGGCGAGCCTTGCGGAGCTGCGAGAACGCCTTGCTACTCTCTAGACCTGGCAAGCAGGGGCGAAACCGTTCCTCACCTCCGTGACAGTCGTCACGTGGGGTTCAAGCGATTCGAAGTTCACGAATCTGCCGCTGCTTGCAGCGGTTTTTTCATGGAAGCGAAGTAGAGGGAGGACGAAGCCCGACTTGGTGAAGCACGCTTGAGGCCGCGACGCAGGCCTTCGGGACCGCCTGAGCGCCCGCAGCAGGATCGAACGCGAATCAACGACGGGATTCGCGTGCCGCGGGTGAGACTGATCGACGACGACGGAGCACAGCTCGGAATCAAGACCGCCGACGAGGCGCGCGAGTACGCCTACGGAAAGAACCTCGACCTCGTCGAGGTCGCCGCGCAGGCCGATCCGCCCGTCGTCAAGGTCATGGACTACGGCAAGTACCGCTACGAGCAGGAGCAGAAGGCGAAGCTCGCGCGGAAGCACCAGTCGCAGATCCACGTCAAGGAGATCAAGTTTCGGCCCAAGATCGGGATTCACGACTACAACACGAAGAAAGGACACGTCGAGCGGTTCCTGAACCAGCGGGCGAAGGTCAAGGTTACGATCATGTTCCGCGGTCGGGAGACGACACATCCGGAGCGGGGTCGCGATCTGTTGATGCGACTCGCCGAGGACGTGAAAGAGATCGGCGCAATCGAATCGCCGCCTCTGCTCGACGGTCGCAACATGGTCATGGTGCTCGGGCCGACGAAGAATGCGGGAGTGAAACGGGATGCCGAAGACGAAGACACGGAGCGGAGCGAAGAAGCGGTTCAAGCTGACGGCGAGCGGGAAGCTGCTGCGCCGCCACGGGATGCGGAGCCACAACCTGGAGCACAAGCCCGCGAAGAGGAAGAGAAGCTTCCGCAAGGCACAGCCGGTCGCTAAGTCCGACGAGAGCGCCGTCAAGAAGATGCTGGGGCTGAAGTAGATGCCGCGCGTAAAGCGATCCGTCCACGCGCGCAAGAAGCGCAAGAAGGTCCTCGAGCAGGCGAAGGGCTACTGGGGCCTCAAGCATTCGAACTACCGCTACGCGAAGGAGCAGGTCGAGCACTCCCTCGTCTACGCGTATCGCGACCGCAAGAACAAGAAGCGGACCTTCCGGCGGCTTTGGATCATGCGCATCAACGCGGGCGCACGCGCGAACGGGCTCTCGTACAACCAGTTCGTCCACGGCTGCCACCAGGCTGGGATCGAGCTTGACCGCAAGGTGCTCGCCGACCTCGCGGTAAGCGACCCGGCCGCGTTCGGCGCGATCGCCGAGCAGGCGAAGGCTGCGCTCGCGGCGCAGACCTGAGCGAGCGCGCGGAAGTCTTCCTCAAGCAGGCGCAGAGCGCCGACGGCCGCTCGCCGCTCTACGACCGTCTGTGGCGGACACTCGCCGACGAGCCCGCCTTGGACGAACTCGTCGAGAGCTACACGTGGGACACGCCGCTTCGCGTCGTCGCTGCGTTCCACTATCTCGTCTTGCGCGGCGAGTCGACATGGAACGAGGCGCCGCGTGACGTGCTCCGCGAACACGCCGGCGTCGTGCGGCGATTCCTCACCCAGCAAACCGTGCAAACGAACGAGGTTCAGCGCTGCTGGGCGCTTCTGCCGTGCTTCCTCGAGCTCGCACGCCGCGTTCGCGCGGACACACTCGATCTCTTGGAGCTTGGTGCGAGTGCCGGGCTGAATCTGCTGTGGGATCGCCATCGCTACGTCTACGGCGCAGGCGAATGGGGCGACGCCGATGCGACGCTCGTGCTCCGCGGAGAAGAACGGCGTGCAGTGCCGGGCGACCTTCTGCGCGAGACGCCGCACGTTCGCTCACGCGTCGGCATCGACCTTGCGCCGTTCGACGTGGGGTCGCCCGAGACCGCGCTTCTGCTCAAGTCGTTCGTGTGGCCCGATCAGGAGTGGCGGCTCGAGCAGCTCGACGCCGCCCTCGAAGTCGCGCGCCGCGACCGGCCGAGGCTTGTCGAAGGCGATCTCTTCCGGCTGCTGCCGGGGTTGCTCGCCGAGCGTCGCGGCGATGCGCTCACGATCGTGTGGCAGACGGCGGTGCTGCAGTATTTTCCGCACGCCCGACGCCGCGAAGCCGTCGCGATGATCGCCGAGGCGGGCCGGAGCGGCGGGCCGCTCGCGTTCGTCGAGACGGTCTCGCCCTCCGACGGCTCGCGAACGTACTACGGCCTGACCGCGCGGTTGTGGCCCGGCGACGGCGAGCCCGAGGAGCTCGCGCACGCCGACTTCCACGGTGCGTGGATCGACTGGCGCGCATGATCACCTCGCGCGACAACGACAAGCTCAAGCTCGTACGGAAGCTGCGCGAGCGGCGCTGGCGCGACAAGCTCGGCTTGTTCGTCGCGGAAGGTGAAGACCTGGTTGACGCTGCAAGCGCGGCCGGCATCGAGACGGTCGAGCTGCTCGTGTCGGGCGAGACAGTCGAGCCGCAGCTCCTCGCCGAGGTCTCCTCGCTCGCGCATCCACCGCGCGTCCTCGGCGTCTACCGACGCGGTGATCTTCCGCGCGAACCGCTGCCATCAGCCGGCCTCGCGCTCTGGCGCGTGCGCGATCCGGGCAATCTCGGCACGCTCTTGCGTACCGCCGACGCGCTCGGACCCGCGTTCGTCGCGTTGTCCGCCGGCTGTGCGGACCTCGGGTCACCCAAGACGCTGCGTGCGTCGATGGGCGCAATCTTCCGCGTGCCGACTTGTGCGTTCGACGATGCACCGGGTCGGCGCATCGCGCTCGTACCGCGAGGCGGCGTCCCGCTTGCAGACCACGACCTAGCGCCGCCGCTCGTGTTCGTCCTCGGGGGCGAGCGTGAGGGATTGGCAGACGAGCTCGCCGTCGACGCACACGCGACGATCCCTCAGGCGGCCGACGCGGATTCGCTGAACGTCGCCGCTGCGGGCGCAATCGCGCTCTACGAGCTCGCGCGGCGCGCGACGAAGACGACGTCCTCGCCGCACGCGTAGGGCCGCCGGTCGAACCAGCCGTAGACGGCTTCGACGTCGAAGCCCGCTTCGCGCAAGAGCGTCTGCCAGCGCGCGGGCTCGAGCCACGCGAGTGACAGCGTGGACTCCGCCGACTCTCCTCGTACCGTGAGCGTCAGGACACGCGCGTGCTCGTCCCAGACCGCGCGCTCGTAGATCCCCGGCTCGCGCTCGATCCAGCGCCCGTGCGTCGCGGCGATGTCGTCCGCGCCGGGTGCGAACACGTCGAAGATCAGACGCCCCTCGGGCCGAAGGAGCGCGCGCGCCGCGACGAGCGCTTCGAGTCGCGCCTCGTCGTCCGTCAGATGGAGGTAGGCGCGGAACGGACAGATGACGAGCGGCACACGCTCGTCCACCGGCGGGTGCCGAAGGTCGCCGAGGCGAACGTCCACGAGCGTGTCGAGCCCGGCGTTGCGAGCCTGCTCCGCGCAGACGTCGAGCATGCCACGCGACGAGTCGATTCCGATCACGGCGACGCCGGCGGCGGCGATCGGAATCGCGATCCGACCCGTCCCGACGCCGAGCTCCACGACCGGACCGCCCGAGGCGACAGCCTCCTCGACGTAGAACGCGACGTCCTCCACGACACTCCGGCTCCAAGGGTCGTACAAGCGCGCGATCCGGTCGTATGGGGACTCGGGCGACGACGTCATCGAAGGGATTGTGGATGCGCAAGCGGTAGATTCGCCGCGTGGACTGGGATCCGACGACCTACATCAGCGACGCGACCGAGGCTTTCGCGCGCGCGAACTCGAGCCGTGAGCTCGACGACGAGAAGACGAAGTGGCTCGGTCGAAAGTCGACGCTGAAGCTCAAGCTGCGCGAGGTCCGCGACCGCGAGGCGGGGATGGAGCTGAACGCGATCCGCGAGCGCGTCGAAGAGGCGCTCGCGACCCGCCGCCGCGAGCTCGAGAGCGCCGAGCTGGAGCGCGCGCTTGCCGAGGGTGCGATCGACCCGACACTCCCGAGCGATCTCCTCGCGCGGCTCGACGGAACGGAGCCGACGCAGCTCGCGCGGACGCGGGGCACGTTGCATCCGACGACGCAGATCCGGCGCGAGCTCGAAGACATCTTCGTCGGCCTCGGCTACGAGGTCGTCGACGGGCGCGAGGTCGAGACGTCGTACTACAACTTCGACGCGCTCAACATGCCTCCGTGGCATCCGGCGCGCTCTCCCGTCGCGTCTCTCTTCGTCGACGACGACACGCTGCTTCGGACAGAGACGTCGCCGGCGCAGATCCACAAGCTGGAGTCGCAAGCGCCGCCGATCTACATGGTGTCGCTCGGCCGCGTCTATCGGCGCGACACGATCGATCCGACGCACTACCCGATCTTCCACCAGGTCGAAGGGCTCGCGATCGACCGCAACATCACGATGGCGGATCTGAAAGGAACGTTGCTGTACGTGATGCGCGAGCTCTTCGGGCCCGACCGCGAGCTGCGCTTCCGCACGCACTACTTCCCGTTCACGGAGCCGTCGATGGAACCGGACGTCTCGTGCTTCGAATGCGGCGGCGTGGGCTGTCGCATCTGCAAGCACAGCGGCTGGATCGAGATGGGCGGCTCCGGGATGGTCGACCCCGCCGTGCTCGAGAACTGCAACGTCGATTCCGAGGAGTGGGGCGGCTTCGCGTTCGGTCTCGGCATCGAGCGGATCGCGCAGCTGCGGTACGGGATCGGCGACCTGCGCCTGTTCTGGGAGAACGACCACCGCTTCCTGAGGCAGTTCCGCTGATGCGCGTTCCCGTCTCGTGGCTGCGCGACTACGTTGCAATCGACGTTCCGTTGACGGAGCTCGCCGACCGGCTCGCGGTCACGACCGCCGAGGTCGAAGGCATCGAGCGCCGCGGTGTTCCAGATGTCGAGGGGAACCTCGGCCTCTTCCGCGTCGGCCACGTGCTCGAGGCCGGGAAGCACCCGAATGCGGATCGGCTCCAGCTCTGCCGCGTCGACGTCGGTGAGGCGGAGCCGCGGCAAATCGTCTGCGGCGCCTGGAACTTCGCCGCCGGCGCGAAGGTCGCGGTCGCGCTCGACGGCGCCGTGCTGCCGGACGGGTTGAAGCTCGAGCGGCGCAAGCTGCGCGGCGAGGTCTCCGAGGGGATGATCCTCTCGGAGCGCGAGCTCGAGCTCGGCGGCGACCACGAGGGGATCCTCGTGCTGCCGGACGATTGGGAGGTCGGAACGCCGCTCGGCGACCTGATCCCACTCGCGGACGACGTGCTCGTCGTCGAGACGACCGGTAACCGGCCGGATCTCTTGTCGATCTACGGGCTCGCGCGCGAAGTGGCCGCGCTGCTCGAGCTCGAGCTTGCGCCGGTGCCGAGGATGGAACCCGAGCGCGCGGGCGACGAGGCCGTGGACGTCCGCATCGAGGATTTCGCCGGTTGCCCGCGGTACATCGGCCGGCTGTTCCGCGACGTTCGGACCGGCGCGTCTCCGCTGTGGTTGCGCGCGCGTCTGACAGCCGCGGGCATGCGTGCGATCTCGAACGTCGTCGACGTGACGAACTACGTGATGCTCGCGCTCGGAAGCCCGCTGCACGCATTTGACTACGACACGCTTGCGGAAGGTCGCATCGTCGTTCGGCGCGCGCATGACGGCGAGGCGATCGAGACGCTCGACGGAACGCAGCGCAAGCTCGACACGAGCAACCTCGTCATCGCCGATGCGGAACGCGCGATCGCAATCGGGGGAATCATGGGCGGCGCCGAGACCGAGGTTACCGAGGCGACGTCGAATGTCTTGCTCGAGGCCGCGAACTTCGAGCCGGCCGGAATCCTTGCGACCTCCGAGCATCACCGGCTGCGGACGGAAGCATCCAATCGCTGGGAGAAAGGCATCGACCCGCACCTCGCGGGCGACGCCGCGATCCTCGCGACCGAGCTCATCGTCGATCTTGCGGGCGCTCGGTGGGTTGGCGCAGCCGATGTCCAAGGCGAGCTGCCGTCGCGGCCGCGAATCCACGTTCGAACGCAGCGCGTCGATGCAGTCGTCGGGCTCGAGATCCCGCAGGACGACCAGCGCACGATTCTCGAGCGGCTCGGTTGCGACCTCGACGCGGATTGGAACGTCACCGTGCCGACATGGCGTGCGCGCGATCTCGTGCGCGAGATCGATCTCGTCGAGGAGCTCGCACGATTCCGCCTCGACGCGATCCCGTTCACGCTGCCGCAGCGCACCGCGATGTTCGGTCGGCTCTCGCGCGAACAGCGATTGCGTCGTCTCGTCGAGGACGTGCTCGCAGGTGCGGGCTTGAGCGAGGCGTACACGCCGTCGCTCGTTAACGGAGATGGAGAAGAAGATGGAGACGGCGTGCGGCTTTCGGAGCCGCTGACATCGGAGCACACCGTCCTGCGGACGAGCCTCCTGCCTTCGCTCGTCCAGGCTGCGCAGAGGAATCTCGACAACGGCAACCGCGACGTGGCGCTCTTCGAGCTTGCGCGCGTCTACTTCCGGCGTGACGGCGCCCTGCCGGACGAGCGCTGGCACGTTGCGGGCATCGCGGCAGGCGGGCTTGCCGTTGCAAAGCGTGCCGTCGAGCAGCTCTATGGAGCGCTGCGCGTCGAGCTTGCGATCGAGCGCGGCCAACAGGAGCTGTTCCATCCGGGTCGCACCGGACGCCTCGCGCACGGTGTCTTCGGCGAGCTTCGGCCGGGCTTGCTCGACGGCAGCTGGGGCGGATTCGAGCTCGACCTCGATGCGCTGTTCCGCGCGGCGCCGGAGCGCCTCCAGTTCGAGGATCTGCTCAGCTTCCCCGCCGTCCGTCAGGACCTCGCATTCGTCGTCCGAGATGCCGTCACCGCTGCCGAGCTCGCCGCCGCGATGCGTGAAGCTGCCGGCCCCGAGTTGCGCGATGTCCGCGTGTTCGACGAGTACCGAAGCGCCGAGCTCGGCCCTGGCCGCAAGTCGCTTGCGTTCGCCGTGTCGTTCCAGTCGCCCGAGCGGACGCTGACCGACGAAGACGCCGCCCGGCTCCGGCGGCTCGTCGTCGACGCCCTCGCTAAGCGGTTTGGTGCCGAACTCCGCGCCTGAGCTCGCGACCGTCCTCCTGGAAAAACCGAACATTGGCAGAGTGCGTAGTCCAACCATCGGTTCGGTGCACGAACGAAAGGGGTTCCCAGCGATGACGAGGCGAATCACGTTGCCGTTGCTCGCGCTCTGCGGTCTGGCTGCCGCGTTTCTTCTCTCAGGCTTCGGAGGTCGCGCGGGCGCCGACCCGGTGCTCACTGCCGACGTCGGCTTGAACGACGCGTACGTGATCTCGCTCGTCGACGCGAACGGCGCTCGAGTCACTCATCTCGACCCGGGCACATACTCCATCGTCGTCCACGACCGGTCCGAGATTCACAACTTCCACTTGCGCGGCCCCGGCGTCGACGTCTCGACGGGTATCGGCGAGATCACCACGGTGACGTGGTCGGTCACGCTGCGCGACGGGAACTTCACGTTCGTCTGCGATCCGCACGACACATTGATGAAGGGCGCGTTCAGCGTCGGCAATGCGCCGCCCCCGCCCGCGACGACGACGACGACCACCGGTGGCGGGGGTGGGGGTGGCGGCAGTCGCGCGGCGAAGCTGGCCGGCCGCGTCGGCCCGGGCGCGACCATCGGCGTCAGCGGCTCAGCGGGCCTCAAAGCCGGCCGCGCGGTGGTCACGGTGAGCGACCGCACGAGCCACGACAACTTCCACCTCATCGGTCCCGGCATCAACAAGCGGACCGGCGTTGCATTCAAGGGCGTCGCGAAGTGGAGCGTCACGTTCCGGGCCGGGATCTACACGTTCCGCTCGGACGCGCACGCAGCATTGCACGGCAAGTTCAGGGTCAGAGCGCCCGGCTAGACAGGGCTGACTAGACAAGCTCGGCTGGACAAGCCACGACCGGCTAGGCGGCTTTGGCCGTGCTCATGCGTCGATGGCCGTCGACGGCGACGGTGATGTACATCGATGGCGATGTTGATGTACATCACCCTCGGTGACGAGACCGTCACGGATGTGTCGCGAAAGAAATCGTGCTGATCGTCGTTTGGCCTAGTCGCGATCGACGATGCGGAAGCGCCCGAGCCGCGCTTTCGTCGAGCCTTCGCGGCCTCGCCTGAAGACGAGGCGAAGCGTCGCGCCGATGCCGCCCGCGACGACGAATCCGAATCCGAGCGCGCCCGCGGCGACGATCGGGAGGTGCGCGCTCATCTTGCCCGTGACGTCGGTCGCTTCCCCGACCTCTTCGCGGAGGTCATCAACGGCGTGCGCAAGCCGCTCGCGTTCGAGTTCGAGGTCTCGCTTGACCTCGCTTGGTGTGCGGTCACGCGTTGCGGTGGCCATTGCCTCTCGAGTCTCCATTGTTCTTGAGCGCCTCCGTCGTCAACTTCGCTTCGCGGATTGCTTCTTCCGGCACCGGGCGCCCGCGCTTGATCTTCCTCAGGCCGATCAGCGCAAGCACCGTCGCGATCGCGGCAAGGATCCCGGTGACGATGAGCAGTGCGGCCCACGTGGACATCTGCGTTGCGAGGCCGGCCGCTGCGGCCGCGAGCCCGAATCCGAGTGCATAGACCACGAGAAGTGCACCGGCAAGCGCGAGTGCGATGCCGACGGCGAACGACGCAAGCTTCTGCTTGAGCTCTGCGGCGGCGAGCTCGACCTCCAGTCGCGCGATCGCGCTTGCACTGTCTGCGACGCGCTTTGCGCTTTCGCCGAGACCGCGCTTGTCGTGGGCGAAGCGTTCAGTCTCGCGGGTGTGCATGGCCCCTCCAGTCGATCCACTTCGCGAGCAGGACGCCGGTCGCGAGCGCCGCGCCGACGATCACGAGTGGGCTGATGCCTGATTTACGTGAACGACTCCCGCGCGGGGCCGGCGCGACGTCGACGGGGTGTGGCTGCTCGTCCATCGGCAGCTCTCCTTTCGCGCGGGCCATCATAAGGCTCGGCTTGAGCTTGCGCAGGAAGTCGGCGTCCTCGGCAAGCGGCCGTGCAAACTTCCGCGTTACGCCGCCGTGCGCGGCAGCGCGGTTCGAAAGGTCGCGGAGACGATCGGCGCCGCGGTCGACGAGCGTGTCCGCCGTGGTCATTTCTTTGCCGGAGGCTCCTCGCCGGTCGCCACGCGCCAAACTTGCGACGCGGCACGGCGGGCGACCATCGTCGCGCCCGCGCTCAACCCGGCGTAGAGCCCGGTCCACAGCAACTTCCTCAGCACATCACGCTGCTTTCCGGGTTCGCGGGAGGGAAAACCTGGATACTTATTCCCGGTTATGCAAGTCCAACCGATGGCGAAGGCGGAACGACATCGGCTGATCGCGAGCGTCGTCTCGCGGAAGCGCATCGGGACGCAGCACGAGCTCTTGGCAGCCCTCGCCGGACTCGGGTGCACGGTCACGCAGGCGACGATCTCGCGCGACATCCGAGAGCTCGGGCTGGAGAAGACGCACGATGCGCTTGGGCATCCTCGTTACGAGCTGCCGCGAACGCATGGGCGAGGTCGACAGGATCCGCGCGAGACCCTCGCGAGCATCCTCGGTCAGTTCGGGCGCCGGATCGTCGCTGCGCAGAACGTCGTCGTGCTCCAGGCAGAGCTCGGTTCCGCTCCGGCGATCGCACGCGCTCTCGACGGCGTCGAGCACGACCTCGTCGTCGGCACGCTCGCCGGCGACGACACGGTGCTCGTGATCGCTCGCGACGGGCGCGCCGCGAATGCCCTTGCGAGCGAGCTCGAGTCGCAGCTCGACTAGTCGTTCGACGCGCTACGAGATCGGCGGACGGCGATCCGCCCACGGTCTTGCCTGCTCCACCTGAGCTGCAAGCCGAATGAGCGTGGCTTCGTCGTTCGCGCGGCCGATCGCTTGCACGCCGATCGGCAACCCTTCGTGCTCGGTGACGGGAATCGCGACCGCCGGCTGGCCCGTCACGTTGACCACAGCGGTGAACGGCGTGAACGTGAACTGCTGCCGGAACTGCTCCTGCGGATCCTCGGGCGCGAAGGCCCATCCGACCGGAACCGGCGGCTGAGCAAGCGTTGGTGTCACGACCACGTCGTAGTCCGCCCAGAACGCCAGCGCTCGGCGCGTGAACCCCTCGAGTGCGACGACAGCCTGCGCAAGCTCGGCGCTCGTAGTGCGATGCGCGCGCGCGGCCAGCATCTGGTTGATCGGCTCCAGCGACTCGTCCGGCGCAGGAAAGACGGCTGGGCCCACCGCCCAGATGCGACCGAAGTACCGCGGCGCTTCCGGATCCGCGTACGGAGACGGTGTCTCGTCCACGTCGTGCCCCAGTTCGGTCAAGAGGTCCGCGAACGTGCGCGCAGCGCCGACGCAGGCAGGATGCACCGGCACATCGAAGGGCGGCTGGATGGTCACCGCAACGCGAAGTCGCCCCGGATCGACGCCGACTTCGTTCGAGAACGGGCGCGCCGGCGGCGGAGCCGTGTAGAGGTCCCCCGGCTCGTAGCCTGCGAGCACGTCGAGAAGCGCAACGGCGTCTGCGACCGTTCGCGCGATCGGCCCGTTCGTCGCGATCCCCATCACGCCGTAGCCGTACGGCGCGCGCGAGACACGCCCACGCGACGGCTTGATCCCGAAGACACCACAGCACGACGACGGAATTCGAATCGACCCCCCGCCGTCGCTTGCTTCCGCAATCGGCGACATCCCTGCCGCAACCGCGGCGGCGGCGCCGCCGCTCGAGCCGCCCGGAGTGCGCGTCGGGTCCCACGGGTTTCGACACGCGCCGTTCAGCTCCGACTCGGTGTTCGCGATCGAGCCGAGCTCCGGCGTATTCGTCTTGCCGAGAATGACAAAGCCCGCTTCGCGGATTCGCCGGACGACCGCGGCATCGCGAGTCGGCACGTTGTTCGCAAACGCCTTTGACGAAAGCGTCGTGCGCAGTCCTGCTGTCTCGGTCAGATCCTTGATCGCGATCGGAACACCTGAAAACGGCCCCGGTCGCGGTGCGCGGGCGGTTGCGCGCGCGTTTTCGGCGTCGAGCGTGACGAACGCGTTCAGCTGCGGATCGAGTCGCTCGATCCGTGCGAGGTAGAGGTCGACGAGCTCGAGCGGCGTGACGTCGCCGCGTCGCACGAGCTCGGCCTGCGTCAGCGCCGGAGTGAACGCGAGGTCGCTTACGACCGGCTGCGACGTTCCGGCCAAAGCTTCTCGTCCAAGCCCATCTGCAAGTCGCCCTCTGCCATCAGACGGTTCGACCGCCGATGTACCAGACGGGACCCTGCGTTCCGATCGGATGCGAATCGGAGAGCGCGTGCACCACTCGCACCTCGCCGCGGATCGAGTGTTCGTCCAGCCGCTCTAGACAGCGCTGCACCATCTGCGGCGATGCGCCGTAGCCGAAACTTCGTGCGCAACGAAAGCGGTAGCCGGTCGAGTCGCCGAACCGGATCGGATTGAGCGGCGCGATGAGGAGCGCAGCGCGGTCGAGGTGGTCGGTCGAGGTCAGCTCGAGCTCGCAGTAGAGGTCGGTCCAATCCGACGGGAGTCGGTCGAGCGCGACACTCCAACGCGCGGCAAAGGAGCCTTGCGATGCAGCCGGTGCGTCCGGGGCTCGACCGCTTCCCACGAGCTCGAGCGTTCCTTCGATGCCTTCGCTGTCGATGCGGCGCAGAAGCCGGCGGACCGCTTCGGGTCCGACACCGGCGCCGCTGCGCGCGCCGAAGAGACGAATCGTGCGCCCGGAACGTCCCGGCGCTGCCGGTGCAAGGAGTTGCGCAGCGCGGTCTGCACGTGTCTCGTCGTCGACCGTCAGCTCGAGGCGTGCGTCGTGCCAACTCGGATCCAGACCGCGTTCGATGTCGGTCCACTGGTCCGCGAGTCGCACGGGCCTGAGTCTAGACTCAGCCGCGTGGCCCGAGTCGAGAAGAAGACGAAGGCAACGTTGTCGAAGTCGGATCTTCGCGAGTGCTTCCGCGAGATGCTCCTCATTCGGCGATTCGAGGAGAAGGTCGAGGAGCGGTTTCGCGCCGGCGACCTCCCGGGATTCCTGCACGTAGCAATCGGCCAAGAGGCGGTGGCGGTTGGCGTCTGTCGCGCGCTGGAGGAGGGTGACGTGATTGCCTCGACGCACCGCGCCCATGGACATACGCTCGCGAAGGGCACACACCCGAACGAGCTCATGGCGGAGCTCTACGGAAAGGTCGAAGGTTGCTCGCACGGCTACGGCGGCTCGATGCATCTCTACGACGTCGAGCGCGGCAATCTCGGTGCCAACGCTGTCGTCGGCGGCGGCTTGCCGCAGATCACCGGTGCCGCGCTTGCGTTCAAGCTCCGCGGCGAGCCGCGCGTTGCGCTTGCGTTCTTCGGCGACGGTGCCACGAACATCGGCACGTTCCACGAAGCGCTCAACATGGCGCAGCTCTGGGAGGTCCCGGCCGTCTTCGTCCTCGAGGACAACCATTGGGCCGAGTCGACGCCTGAGAGCCAGCACTCGCCGATCCGCGACCTCTCGAAGCGCGCCGAGGCGTTCGGGATGAAGGCCATGAAGGTGGATGGGCAGGACGTCGAAGCAGTCTTCAAGACGACGCGACGTGCGCTCGAGCATGCGCGTGGCGGAGACGGACCCGTCTTCGTGCACGTGAACACCTACCGGCTCTCCGGTCACTACATCGGCGACCCACAGGTCTACCGGCCGAAGGGTGAGCTCGAAGAGCTCCGAGCGACGAAGGATCCGATCACGTTGCTCCGCGACCGGCTGGCCCTGTCCGAAGACGAGGTGGACGAGATCGACGTGGAGGTGCGCGAGATCGTCGACGCGGCGGTCGAGTTCGCCATGGCCGGCACGGACCCGAAGCCCGAGGACGCGCTCAAGAACGTCTACGCATGACCGCTTTTTCGGACAGGCGACGGTCGATGGCGGTCGATGGCGATGGTGATGTACATCAACCGCACCTACAACTTCGCGTCAACTCTCTAACGCAAGGCGCACAAGTCCGATGCCGCAGCTGACCTACCGTGAAGCCGTTCGCGACGCGCTTCTGCAGGCGATGCGCCGCGACGACGACGTCTTCATCCTCGGCGAGGACATCGCAGAGATGGGCGGTTCGATGGGCGTCACGCAAGGCCTCCTGGCGGAGTTCGGCGCCGAACGCGTTCGCAACACGCCGATCTCCGAGATGGCTCTCGCCGGCGCCGCGATCGGCGCGGCGCTGCAAGGGATGCGTCCGGTCGCGGAGGTCATGTACGAGGACTTCTTGACGCTCGCGGCCGAGCAGATCATCAACCAGGCGGCGAAGCATCGATACATGTCGGGTGGTCAGGTGACGGTGCCTGTCGTCTTCCGTACGCAAGGCGGCGCCGGGTGGTCTCCGGGCGCACAGCATGCGCAGCAGCTCGAAGCGTGGTTCGTTCACGTCCCGGGGCTGAAGGTCGTGTTCGCGTCGACGCCGGAGGACGTCCGCGGGCTCTTGTGGTCGTCGATCTACGACGACAATCCGGTGGTCTTCTTCGAGCACCGGACGCTCTACGGCATCAAGGGCGACGTGCCGCAGGAGATCGAGCCCATCCCGCTCGGCAAGGCACGGATCCATCGGGAAGGCGAAGACGTGACCGTGATTGCGATTGGACGACTCGTCCACGAGGCGCTGCGCGCCGCAGAGCGGGCCGGGGAAGACGGTATCTCGGTCGAGGTCGTGGATCCGCGAACGTTGCAGCCGCTCGACGAAGAGACGCTCGTCGCGTCGGTGAAGAAGACGAACCGGTGCGTCGTCGCCCACGAGGCCGTCACGCGGATGGGCTTCGGGGCTGAGGTCGCGGCGGTGATCCAGTACCACGCGTTTGACTGGCTCGACGCCCCCATCGAGCGTGTCGGCGCGAAGTTCACGCCGATTCCGTTTGCGCCGGTGATGGAGGAGTGGGTCGTGCCGCACGCCGGCGACGTGCTCGCGGCGATCAAGAGGACGGTCGGTCGTGGCGACTGAGGTGAAGTTGCCCCGCCTCGGCCAGGGGATGGAGTCCGGAACGATCGTGCGGTGGCTGAAGTCCGAAGGCGAGCGGGTCGAGAAGGGCGAGCCGCTCTTCGAAGTCGACACCGACAAGGCGACGCAGGAGGTCGAGGCCGAAGCTTCGGGCGTTCTCCTCAAGATCGCGGTCGCCGAAGGCGAGGTGCCGGTCGGACGGACGATCGCGGTCATCGGCGACGAGGGCGAAGAGGTCTCACTCGACGGCCGCGAGGGCAACGGCGCATCGCCTGCCGCAAAGGAGGCGTCGCCCGCCGAGCGCGAACAGAAAGAGCCGCCGGCCGAAAAGCCGGAGCCCGCGCGCGAGGCCGGCGACGGCGGTCCGCGCGACGGGCGAGTGAAAGCCTCGCCGCTCGCTCGCCGGATCGCGCGCGAACGCGGCGTCGAGCTCTCGAGCATCCGCGGCACCGGCCCCGAAGGTCGGATCGTCGCCGAGGACGTCGAGCGCGCGGCGGCGGGAACGCCGCCCGCCCCACCGACAGTCGCCCCGCCTGCGACGCCTGCCGCAGCGACGGGCGAAGTCGAGTCGCGTCCGCTGACGAACGTTCGCCGCACGATCGCGCGCCGGCTCACCGAAGCGTGGACGATCCCGGTCTTCCAGCTGACGATCGACGTCGAGATGACACGAGCGAACGAGCTCGTGGCGAAGCAACGCGAAGCAAACCCCGACGTGCACGTGACGATCGGCGACGTTCTGACGAAGCTGACTGCGATCGCATTGATGCGTCACCGCGACCTGAACGCGCAGTTCGCGGGCGACGCAGTCGAGCTCTTCCCGAGCGTGAACATGGGCATCGCAGTCGCCGCGCCCCAAGGACTGGTCGTGCCGGTGATCACGGCGAGCGACCAGCGCTCGATCGCGCAGATCGCGGCCGTGCGGAGCGAGCTCGTCGAGCGCGCGCGCGCGAACAAGCTGAAGGTCGACGATCTCGAGGGCGGCACGTTCACGATCTCGAACCTCGGCATGTACGGCATCCGCCAGTTCATCGCCGTGCTGAACCCGCCGCAGGCGGCGATCCTCGCCGTCGGCTCGACCGAGGATCGCGTCGTTGCGCTCGACGGTGCGCCGGTCGTCCGGCCGATGCTCACGCTGACGCTCACGTGCGACCACCGAGCAGTCGACGGCGCAACCGGCGCCGAGTTCCTGCAGACGCTGCAGAGCTACCTCGAGGAGCCGGGACTCGCGTTGTAGCCTCCAGCCGTGGCGACCGTGTGGTACCACGTGCGCGACCTCGACTCGGGGCGCAAGTTCTATCGCGAACTGCTCGGTTTCACGGAAACCGAGTTCGACGCGCCGGGCGGGTGGGCTCAGCTCGTGCACGGCGAGATGGAGATCGGGCTCGCCGAAGGAGAGCCGGACGAAGCCGGCGGTGTCGCGCACATCGACGTCGACGACGTGAAGGCCGAGGCAGAGCGGCTGCGCGCGGCCGGCGTCCAGGTCGGCGTCGTCCTCGAGCTCGCCGGCGGCATCCGCCTCCTCGACGTCTACGACCCGGACGGAAATCGAATCCAGCTCTCGCAGCAGCTCTGAACGCGCGAGACACGGCAGCGTTCACGCGGCAGTCGAGCCGATTCGTCCGGGTCGGAGTCCTCGTCGCCGTCGTCGTAACTGCGAGCGCGTGTGGCTCGACGCCACGCGTCTCCTCGCGGTGGGAAAGCCGGCGGTCCTGAACGTGCTGCTGCATCCGAAAGACGCAATTGGCCGGCCGGAGACGCCCGGCTGCGCTCGGCGTGATTCGAATCGCCGGCCAGCCCGTCGACGTCTACAGAGTCGCGCCCGGAATGGCTGAGTACTCCGGCCACGTGGTGCTCGATTGGACGCACGGACAGACGCGGTTCCAAGTCAGCGTCCACGAATGGCGAAACGAGCGGCAGGCGGAAGGCCAACCGCGGCCATCGCACGATCGATCATCCTGGCGCGCATGCGCCGCGGCCACTAGCGACACTGCCGGATCTCGCCCACGTCGCCCGCTGAGACGACGCATGCCACCTCGCGCGAGTCTTGCACCGCTACGATCGCGACATGGACGTCGACGTCGCAGTTCTCGGCGGCGGTCCCGGTGGATACACGGCCGCGATTCGTGCTGCGCAGCTCGGCGCGAAGGTCGCGTGCGTCGAAAAGGAGTCGGAGCTCGGCGGCACATGCCTACGCGTGGGATGCATCCCGACGAAAGCGTGGGTGCAGACGGCCGCGTTCCTGAAGGAGGCAGAGGAGACCTTCCCCAAGCTCGGCGTGCAGGTCGGCGAGCCGAAGCTCGACTTCGCCGCTGCGAACGAGTGGAAAGACGGAGTCTCCAAGCAGATGACCGGGGGCGTCGCGCAGCTCTTCAAAGCGAACGGCGTCGAGTGGGTGAAAGGCACCGGCCGGTTCAAGGACGCGAACACGATCTCGGTCGAGGCCGCGGACGACGTCGCTTTCCGGAGCGCGATCATCGCGACCGGGTCGTATCCGTTCCGTCCGCCGATCGATGGTCTCGACGATCCGCGCTGCGTCGACTCGACGGGGCTGCTCGCTCAGACCGAGGTTCCGCGCCGGCTCGTCGTGCTCGGAGGCGGAATCATCGGTTGCGAGTTCGCCTCGATCTTCAAGCGCTTCGGCTCCGACGTGACGATCATCGAGATGCTCGACACACTGATTCCGCAGGAGGATGCCGACGCGGCGAAGGAGCTCGCGAAGCAGTTCGGGAAGCGCGGCATCGCGCTCAACCTCGGCAAGCAGTGCACGCGCGTCGACGGCGGCGACTCACTGACGGTTCACTTCGGTGACGGCGAGACCGTCGACGCAGATCTGATGCTCGTCTCGGTCGGTCGCGGTCCGGTCGTCGAGAATCTCGGACTCGAAGAGATCGGCGTCGAGTTCGATCGGCGCAAAGGAATCGCCGCAGACGAGCACCGCCGAACGACGGTGCCGCACATCTACGCAGTCGGCGACTGCGCCGGCTACTGGCAGCTCGCGCACACGGCGTTCCGGGAAGGCGAGGTCGCGGCCGAGAACGCGATGGGCCATGACGCCGTCGTCGACAACCGCGGCGTGCCGCGTCCGATCTACACCGATCCGGAGATCGCAGCGGTCGGTTTGACGGAAGCGGAGGCGCGCGAGCAGTACGGCGACGAAGTCGCGGTCGGCTCGTTCCCGTGGATCGCGAACGCGCGCGCCGTGATGCAGAACGAGACCGCCGGCTGGGCGAAGTCGATCCACGAGACGCGGTACGGCGAGCTCCTCGGCCTCGTGCTCGTCGGGCCGCACGTCACGGATCTGATCGAGGCCGGCGTCGTGGCGCTCGACGCCGAGGCCACGGTCGAGACGATCGCAGACGGGATGGCCCCGCACCCGACGCTTGCCGAAGCGCTGAAGGAAGCAGGGCTCGTGGCTCTCGGGCGGCCGATCCACGTCGGGCCACGCCGGCGCGCCCGCGCCTCCGCCTGAGCCGGCCCGGCGCGCGCGAGTGCAAGTTTTCGGCAGTTCGGGGATCTTCCTCTGAGATGGCTCCTCTCCTCGCGCAAGCGGCGCGCCGCGACCGCACGTTCGAACGGCTCTACCAACGTCACGTCAAGGACGTCTACCGGTACGCGTACGCGGTCCTGCAGAACCGCGCCGACGCGGAGGACGTCACCCAGACGACGTTCCTCAACGCGTATCGCGCGTTCGAGCGCGGCGAGCGGCCGGACAAGCCGCACAACTGGCTGATCGCGATCGCGCACAACGTGTGTCGTCAGCGCTTCCGTCAGTCGCAGCGGCGACCGAACGAAGTCGCCCTCCATCAAGAGACCGTAGAGCAGCTCGTCGGCGACGACGAGACGCCGAGCGCCGAGGACATTCGTCGCGCGCTCTCGTACCTTCCGTTCAACCAGCGTGCGGCGCTTGTCATGCGCGAGCTCGAAGGACGCTCGTACGCGGAGATCGCGGAAGTGCTCGAGCTTTCGGTCGGCGCGGTGGAGACGCTGATCTTCCGCGCGCGACAAGCGTTGCGCGAGCAGCTCGAAGGAAGCCTCACGTGCCGCGAGGCCGAGCTCGCGATCTCGAAGCAGCTCGACGGGCGGCTGTCGCGTGCCGAGAAGGGACCGCTTCGGGCACACCTGCGCGAATGTCCCGAGTGCGCGACCTTCGCACGGAGCCAGCGTGCACAACGCTCCGCGCTCAAGGCCCTCGGCTCGGTGCCGTTGCCGGTGTCGCTCGCCTCGTTCTTTGGGGGCGGCGGGGGCGGAACGGTTGGTGCTGCTGCGGTCGCGACGAAGGCCGCGGCGGTCGTCGCCGCTGCCGCGGTTGCCGGGAGCGCAAGCTACGAGACGGTCCGCCAGGTCAAGCACCATTCGCCGCCGCGGGCACGAGTCGCGCAGCGCCCCGCAGTGCACGCAGTGCCTGGCGCCGTCGCGTCTTCCGCGGCAGCTGTGTCCACGAACGTCGTCCTTCCGGCACGCGTGCGCGGGCAGGGCGCTCCGGCGACGCGCGGGCGTGGGAACGGCCAGCGCAGCGAAGACTCGTTCGGTCGCGGCAAGAGAAGCGGCGAAGGCCGAGCGGAGGTCGAAGCGGTGGCAGCCGAGACCGAGGCTTTCGAGGAGAATCGCGGCAGGTCGGAGGAGCGCAACCGCGGCAACGGCCGAGCCGAAGGCCAAGAACGCAAGAACAGCGTTGTCGTCGCAACCGTCGCCTCCGAACAAGCGGCGGACGCCGCGAGCAAGAATCGCCGCAGGCGTCGCGCGACCGAGCACCAAACCGGCGGCGCGAAGAAAGGCAAAGCGAAGAAGGCCGCGGCGAAGGATGTGAAGCCCAACGGCCCGAAGAACGGCGGCCTCAGCAAGAAGGACGAGGGAAACCAAGACGAGGCCCAGCGGGATCAGACGAAGCAGGATCAGGGCACGCAGAAGGACCAGACGACCACGGCTCCGCCGGTCGACGCCGCTCAGACCTCGAGTTCGTCGGATTCGACCGAGGGTCAGGGCAAGGGCAACGGCAGGCAGTCCGCCGGAGACGGCGGCTTGAACGGCTGAATCCAGCCCGCAAGTTTTTCTCCGGAGCGGCGTCTCTCCTTGTGGACGTGCCCTCGTCCCCAACCCGGGGTCATGCCGCCCGCAGGGCCCCGGGGGTTTTCCAGCGTGGGGAGCCTCAGGCTCCCCACGCTCCTTCGAGCAGTCGCGGCGGATCCGCTAGCGTCAGCCGCATGAGGCAGCGGATGAAGCGAGGCCGGCCATGACGATGCTCAATCGCCGAAACGCGCTCGTCGGCTGGGGCGCCTTGAAGATCGCGGAGCGCCTGTTGAAGCGCAAGACGTCGCGTAACCGCAGAAAGCGCAAGGCGGCCGCTTCCGCGGTCGTGGCGACGCTTGCGGCCGCGGCAGTCGGAGTGGTTCTCTGGCGACGTCACCGAGACGATCACGAGGACAATGCGGAGCTCGAGTGAGCGAGGGGCAGGCAGACGGGTTCTTCAGGCGGTCGCTTGCCGATCTCGTTCCGTACGAGCCGGGTAAGCCGGTCGAGGAAGTCCAGCGTGAGCTCGGCCTCGAGCGCGTCGTCAAGCTTGCGTCGAACGAAGGTGCGTTCGGGCCTTTCCCGGCCGCGCTCGAGGCCATGGAGCGCGCCACGCGCGAGCTCAACCGCTATCCCGACGGCGGCGCGTGGGCGCTTCGGAGCGCGCTCGCCGAGCACCACGGCGTTCGCTTCGAAGAGGTCGCGGTCGGCTCCGGCGCAGACGGCGTCATCGACTGCCTGAACCAAGCAGTGCTCGAGTCCGGCGACGAGGTCGTCTTCGGCTGGCCGTCGTTTCCGAGCTACCTCATCGACGCGAAGAAGATCGGTGCGGTTCCGATCTCCGTTCCGCTTCGCGAGCATCGTTACGACCTCGCGGCGATGCTCGAAACGGTGACGCCGCGAACGAAGCTCGTCTACGTCTGCCACCCCAACAACCCGACGGGAACGATCAATCGGCGCGCGGAGCTCGACGAATACTTCGCAAACGTGCCCGAGCACGTTCTGACCGTGCTCGACCAGGCGTACTTCGAGTACATCGACGATCGGGAGTACGCGGACGGGATCGCCGAGCAGTTCAAGCGCGGCCGGCGCGTGCTCGTGTTGCGCACGTTCTCGAAGATCTACGGTCTCGCGGGCCTCCGCGTCGGCTACGGGATCGGCCCGCCCGACGTCGTCACGGCGATCGGCAAAGTGAAGCGGGCGTTCGACGTCACGTCGATCGCACAAGCGGGTGCGCTGGCGAGCATCGGCGTCGCCGACGAGCTCGAACGCCGCCGCAGCGCGACTGCACGCGGACGCGCGCAGCTGCTCGCGATCCTCCGCTCCCAGGGGCTCGAGCCGGTCGACGCGGTCGCGAACTTCGTCTACGTCGACGTCGGCGACGGGCGCGCGATGTTCGAACAGCTGTTGCGCGAAGGCGTGATCGTGCGCCCGCTCGAGGGGTTCGGAGCACCGCAGGCGATCCGCATCACGGTCGGGACGGAGGACGAGCACGAGCTCCTCGCTGGCGCGTTGAGCCATGTCCTCTTGAGCGTCTCGAAAACCGCGTAACCCCCTGGTAGCGTCTCCGCAGTGCACGCGTCGGGCCTCACCCGTTCGCCGCAGTTGACCCGACCACTCCGCGGTCGAGGCTTCAAAGTCGTCTTCGCCGCGGCCGCAGTCTCGAACATCGGCACGCTGCTCGCGGCGGTCGCGCTGACGATCGACATCAAGGCGCGCACGGATCCGAATTCCGGCGCATGGGTGGCGGGCGTCCTCATCGTCGAGTTCTTGCCGGCGATCGTGATCGGGCTCGCGCTCGGGCCGCTGCTCGACCGGCTCTCGCGTCGAGGGCTGATGGTCGGCGCCGATCTCGCGCGCGCGGGTGTGTTCGCGGCGCTGCCATTCGTGTCGAGCCCGAGCGCGATCATCGGGCTCGCCGCGGTGGCCGGAGTCGCGAACGGCTTCTTCCGTCCTGCGCTCTACGCCGGTCTGCCGAATCTCGTCTCGGACGAGGACTTGCCGCGCGCGAACTCGCTTCTCCGCGCGGTCGAGAACGTGAGCTGGGCGCTCGGCCCGCCGCTCGGCGGCATCGTCACGGCCGCGTGGGGACCCTCGGCCGCGTACGGGATCAATGCAGTCTCCTTCCTCGTCTCGGCCGTGTTGCTCGCGCAGATTCCAGCGCGCCTGCTGCAGTCGACGGCGGCGATCACTCGCGGGCACTGGCACGACGTCGGCGACGGACTTCGGACCGTGCGCCGGTCGCGCGCGCTCGTCGCCGTACTCGTCACGTGGAGCATCGCGATGGCCGGGTTCGGCGTCGTCAACGTCGGCGAGATCTTCCTCGCGAAGAACACGTTCGGAACGGGCAACTTCGGCTATGGCGTCCTGTACGGCGCGATCGGACTCGGCCTGATCGTCGGAACGCTTGCGAGCAGCGCGATCCTCGAACGGTTCCCGATCTCGGCGGTGTACGGTCTCTCGCTCGCGCTGATGGGTCTCGCGTTCTTCCTCGCGGCTGTGAGTCCGAACGTCTGGGTCGCCGCTGCGGTCGCCGCGGTCGGTGGAATCGGGAACGGCGTGGCCGTCGGCTGCAACTTGCTGCTCGTGCAGCGTGGGGCGCCGGACGAGCTACGCGGGCGCGTGCTCACCGTCGTGATGGGCGCGAACTACCTCGTCCTCGGCCTCGCGATGGCAGCCGCCGGTCCGCTTCTCGATGCTGTCGGCGCTCGCTGGGCGTGGGGCGGAGCGGGCGTGATCGTCATCGTCGCGGGCCTCGCGGGCACGATCCTCACGGCCGGCATCGACGTGCGTGCGAGCCGCTTGCAGGCCGACGCGCCGCCGGCGGTCGAGGCGGACCTGCCGCCGGCTCGGGTCGTCTCGGTCTAAGCGCGCACTAGAGTTCGACGATGGCCGCGCGGCGGCAGTGGACGCGCCAGGCGCTCGCGGACGGCGTGCGGTCCGGCGATCGGCGTGCTGTCGCACGAGCGATCACGCTCGTCGAGAACGGCGCCCCGGCCGCATACGAGCTCGTTGCGGACGTCTATCCCGAGACGGGGCGCGCGTATGCGGTCGGTGTCACGGGGCCGCCCGGCGTGGGCAAGTCGACGCTGATCGGCGCCCTCGTGTCACACGTACGCGGCGCCGGCCGTTCCGTCGGCGTCGTCTCCGTCGATCCGTCGAGCCCGTTCACGCGTGGTGCGCTCCTCGGCGACCGCATCAGGCTCTCGGACCACTTTCTCGATCCCGACGTGTTCATCCGCTCGATGGGTACGCGCGGCCACGTCGGCGGGCTGACCGAGACGACGCTGCAAGCGCTGCTCGTTCTCGACGCGGCGGGAAAGGAGCTCGTCTTCCTCGAGACCGTCGGAGCCGGGCAGAGCGAGGTCGAGGTGATCCGCGTCGCCGACACGGTGCTGCTCGTGCTGATGCCGGGCTCGGGCGACTCGGTGCAGGCGCTGAAAGCGGGGATCATGGAGATTCCCGACGTGATCGCGATCAACAAGCGCGACCATCCCGCTGCGAAGACGATGCTGAACGAGGTGCGTTCGATCGTGTCGCTCAGCGAGGAGCGCGACTGGCAGCCGCCGATCGTGCTGACGGAGGCCGTCCGCGGCGAAGGCGTCGTCGAGCTGTGGGAGCACATCGAGGAGCACCGCCGCTACCTCGAGGACGACGGACGGCTCGACGAGCGTCGGCGCGAGAATCTCGCGCGCGAGGTGTTCGCTGTCGCATCCGCGCGGGCAAAGCAACTGCTGGAGCACGCGGTTGCCGACGATCCGGAACTGCGCCGGCTGCTCGACGCCGTCGCGCGCCGCGAGCTCGACCCGCTCAGTGCAGTTCGCGACATCATGGAGAAGGTGTTCAAC
>JBKPRX010000022.1:0-27281 GCA_046734795.1 Actinomycetota bacterium | reverse complement strand
GTTAGCCGTCGGGCGGAGCGGGTAGGAGGCTCGATCGAGAATGGGCGACGTCTCTCGTCTGTACTTCGCGCTGCTCGAGGCATGGAACCGCAATGACGCGGCCGGCTACGCGGCCCTGTTCGTCGACGATGGCTATGTCGTCGGGTTCGACGGCAGCGAGATGAACGGCCGCGCGGAAATCGAGCAGAGCCTTGGCTCGATCTTCGCCGACCACGAAACCGGCAGGTACGTCGCCGAGGTCAGAGCCGAACGAATCGTCACCAACGAGGTCGCGCTTCTGGCCGCCGTCGCGGGGCTCGTGCCGGCCGGCGAATCCGACGTGAACCCCGAACTGAATGCAGTCCAGACGCTCGTCGCGAGAAACGAGAACGGCAGGTGGCGGATCGTGCAGTTCCAGAACACGCCCGCTCAGCTCCACGGACGGCCGGAGGACGCCGAAGCGCTCACGAACGAGCTGCGCGCACTCGTCTGAGTCGAGTCGAACGCGCGGTAACAACGAGCTGAGGCTGCGGGGCAGGGACTCGAACCCCAACTTCCTGATCCAGAGTCAGGCGTCCTACCATTAGACGACCCCGCAGCGGAACGGCGACAGTCTAGCGGCGCCTCTTTGGCGCACCCCGCTCAGATTTCGAGGCGGTACACGGGCACGAGGCGCTTCTCTTCCTCGGTGTCGATGTGCGCGACGACCTCGACATACGGCTCGAGGCCCGAGCCGCGGAGCTTCGCCTTCAGCAGACCGTCGACCTGGAAGATTCCCGACGAGTTGTTCATCTGGATCTCGATCAGGATCGGGCGGTCGGTGCCGTCCTTGATCACGACGTCTTCGATTGCGGCAGCCGAGAGCGAGTGCATCGAGACGCGGCCGTGCTCGAACGGGATGCGCGAGCGGCCCTTTGCCATGTCGAGCGCGTCCGCGACCCGGATCAGCCCGGCCTCGATCGTGAGCGGCTGGCCGTCGGCGCGGTGGCTGATGATCGCCTGGAGGATCTCCGAGACGACGACCGTGCGGTCCGGCTCGTCGTAGATCGGCTCGAGCAGCTCGCGCAGCTTCGGCTCGGCGAGGAAGAGGCTGAAGTCCTCGTGGCCGACGCGGTGGATCGACATGCCGATGCAGTGCGTGAGCGCGGCGAGCGTGACGACGACCTCTGCATCGTCGGAAGTCATCCCGTAGTCGCGGACGAGCGACGGCTCGATGTGGTGCTTCGTCAGCTGGCGCAGGAGCTTGAGCGCGATGTTCGTGACGATCTGGATGTGCACCCACGAGTGGTCGTTGATCTCGAGGCGCACGACGGCGTTGACGTTCGATGCATGCCACCAGCCCTTCAGCTGTCGGTCCTCGTTGACGCGATCGATCAGCGTGCGGAGCTTCCGGTTGCCGCGAGCCGGCACGCGGATGCGCATCCGGTCGACAGCTTCGGCGGGCGATAGTCGCGCCTCTTCTTGTGCTTCCTCGGCGACCGGCTGCTCGATCCGCTCCTCGGTCTCCGGGTCGAGTGCCATGAGCCGAGTCTACGTCGGCCCTGTACGTCATGATCCGCGCGTGAGCGAGCTGGCCGTTCCCGGCGAGTCGGCGCCGGAGCCGACGCATCCGGTCAACATCGTCGTCGACGACGACCTGGAGCGGAACCGGTTGACGGTCTTCTTCCGGTTGCTGCTCGCGATCCCGCACTTGATCTGGTTGTTCATCTGGACGATCGGCGTCTTCTTCGTCGCGGTCGCCAACTGGTTCGTTGCACTCATCACGGGCAAGCCCGCGGACAGCCTGCACAGTTTCCTGTCGAAGTACATCCGCTACGCCGTTCACGTTCGCGCGTACGTCTGGCTCGTCGCGAACCGCTATCCCGGCTTCACGGGCAGCGATCCGTACGAGATCGACGTCCGGCTTCCCGGGCCGGCGCCGCAGTCGCGGTGGAAGACGCTGTTTCGTTTCTTCCTCGCGTTGCCGGCGTTGATCCTGAGCCTCGCGCTCGGTGGGCCCGGAGGTGCCTCCGGCGGCACGGGCCGTGGCAAGTCGGGCCAGTACAGCGGCGGCGTCTCCACGGGCGGGCTCATCACCGTTGTCGGCATCCTCGGCTGGTTCGCGAGCCTCGCGCGCGGCCGGATGCCGCGCGGCCTGCGGGACGCGGCCGCCTACTCGCTGGGTTACGGCGCACACACCGCGGCGTATCTTCTGCTCGTCACCGAGCGCTATCCGGATGCGGACCCCGTGCGGATGCTCAAGTCGGCGCCGCCGCTCACGGGGGAAGAGCATCCGGTGCGTGCCGCGACGGGCGACGAGCTGCGGCGGTCGCGGCTCACCGTCTTCTTCCGGATCTTCCTCGCGATTCCGCACATCATCTGGCTGCTCCTCTGGGCGACAGCGATGGTGTTCGTGTCGATCGTGAACTGGTTCGTCGCGCTCGTCACCGGCCGGCCGGCCGAGTCGCTGCATCGCTTTTCGTCGGCGTTCGTCCGCTACACCGCGCACTTGGGCGCGTACGTCTACCTCGTCGAGAACCCGTTCCCGGGATTCACGGGCACTCATGGCACGTACCCCCTCGAAGTCGAGCTGCCCCCCGTCACGAGACAGTCGCGGTGGGTGACGGCTTTCCGGGCCTTGCTCGGGGTCCCCGCGTTCTTCATCGCGGGCGCGCTCGGAAACGCCATAGGCGTCTCCGCGATCTTCATGTGGTTCACCGGCGTCTTCCTCGGGCGTGTGCCCCGCAACCTTCGTAACGTCGGGATCTACGCGATCCGTTACTCGGCGCAGCTCTACGCGTACTCGCTCTTCGTCACCGAGCGCTATCCGCATTCCAGCCCGCTCGTCGCCACCGGCGTACCGCTCGAGGAGCCCGAGGCGAGCGGGTGGCCGGCGGAGCCGCCGGACGACACATCGCCATTCGCAGGCTGAAGTCCAAGCAGGCGAGGACCGCGACGATCGTCGGCGTCGCCGCGGTGATGGCCGGCGCAATTTCGATCGCGGCGTACTTCCTCTGGCAAACGACAACGGTGCCCGGCAGCGTCCACCTCGGCGGCGTCGACGAGCACCGCTACTTCACGGAAGCCACGATCGCCAGCGCGCAGCGCTACTCGCGCTTCGTGTTCTGGGTGGGACTGGCCTCGATAGTCGTCCAGGTCGCCGTCCTCGCGGCGTACGCGCGCTGGGGCGCGCGCTGGATGCGCGAGTCGGCGGCGGGACCGATCGGGACCGGGATGCTGCTTGGGATGATCGGGCTCACGTTCGTGTGGCTGAGCCAGCTGCCGTTCGGCTTCCTCGAGTTCTGGTGGGCAAAGCGGCACGGACTCGACCGAGGCAGCTACGTCGACCTTGTGTTCTCGTCGTGGCCGCAACTCGCCGCGAGCTTCATCGGCATCTCGTTCGCGCTCCTCGTCGTAATGGGACTGGCTCGCTGGCTCGGCGACGGCTGGTGGGTTCCCGGCGCAGCGGTCTTCATCGGCCTCGGTTTCCTCTTCACCTTCCTGACTCCGTGGCTTGTGCTCGACAAGCACCGGCTGGCAGACCGCAAGCTGGCCGCGCAAGTACGCGTGCTCGAGAGACGCGAAGGTCTCGCGCCGACACCGGTCGACGTCGAGAAGGTGAGCGACGTCACGAATTCGCCGAACGCATTCGCCGCCGGCATGGGCCCCAGTCGGCGCATCGTTCTCTGGGACACGCTCCTCGACGGGCGCTTCAGCGATCGCGAGGTCCGCGTCGTGCTCGCCCACGAGATCGGGCACCTTGCGCGCAAGCACCTCTGGAAGGGAGTCGGCTGGTACGCGCTCTTTGCGTTCGCGGGTGCGTTCACGATCGCGCTCGTCACGCGAAGGCGCGGCGGCATGGGCGTCCCGGAAGCGGTGCCGCTCGGCATGTTCGTGCTCGTCGTTCTGAGCGTCCTCGCGATCCCGCTCGAGAACGGCATCACACGGCATCAAGAGGCCGAGGCCGACTGGCGTGCGCTCCAAGCCGCGCGCGACCCCGCCGCACAGATCTCACTCTTCAAGAAGTTCGCGACGTCGACGCTCGAGGAGCCGAATCCCGGTCTCGCGGAGTACGTGCTCTTCGAGAACCACCCGACGCTGATGCAGCGCATCGCGATGGTCGAGCGCTGGCGCGCGCTGCAGCGCGCCGGCCGCTAGCCCCAGCGCTGCTGGTACTCGTCCCAGACTGACGACTGCTGCGCCGGCTGCGCCTGCTCGGCGGCCGCGCGTTCCTCGGCCCAGATCGACTGCCAGTTCTTCTGTCCCGGCGCCAGCACGACGAGGCTCGTGGGCTCGGCGAGCCGGTAGTACATGACCGTCATCGCATGCGCGACCAACGGCTGCGCGACTGCTTTCCCGGCGGTGCCGACGACGAGCACTCCGAGCGTGCCGATGCTCGAGGCGACGAAGTCGAACGGAAGCTGGATCAACGACGCGACGATTCCGGCGCCGACCAGGACGCAGAAGATCTGCCACGCGTTTCCGCGCACGAGGTCGTTGGAGCGTTTCAGCGACTCGGTCGCCGAAGCCTCTTCGAGCATGACGACGGGCATCGTCAGCGAGACGCGCATCGCCGCAGTCATCGTGGCGAAGAACGCCGCGACGAAGAGGAGGGCCGCAATGCCGCCGACTGCCTTCAGCGCGACGAAGGCGAACGCAAAGCTGACGAGCGCAACGCCTGCGACGACGAGCGACGCGAGGAGAGAGGAACCGAGCAACGCACCGAAGCGGCTGTTCGCCCGTTGCCAGACTTCGGCCAGCGTGGGCTCGGCGTCGCCGTCCACGTGGAGCGGGCGGACGATCTCGATCAGCGCTCCTTCGAGCACCATCGCGCCGGAGAAGCCGAGCACGGCGGTGACGAGGGCCGCGGCGACACCGGTGCCGACGTTGACCGAGAGGAGCGCGAACGCGGCGAGCGTCAGCAGGTCGAGCGCGCCGAACACGATCGCGCCGAGCAGCACCGACTTGCCGAACAACCGCTTGTAGACGCGCCAGGCCTCGCCGAAGGCTTCGCTGCCGTTCAGCTTCGACCGCGTCAGGGCGCCCGCGACCTGCTCCATTCGGGTCGTATCGGCCGCGTCCGTGCGCGGCTTGAGCGGGTCGCGCTAGGCCACGTCGGCGGCCCAGTCGCCGTACAGCGACGTGTAGAGGCCGCGCTGTCGCATCAGCTCGTCGTGCGTGCCCTGCTCGACGATCCCGCCGTCTTGGAGAACGACGATCCGGTCTGCGTCGCGGATCGTCGAGAGGCGGTGCGCGATGATGAACGCCGTCCTGTCGGCGAGAAGCACGCGCAGTGCCTCCTCGATCTTCCGCTCGGTGCCGATGTCGACCGACGAGGTCGCCTCGTCGAGGATCAGCACGCGCGGATCGGCAAGGAGTGCGCGCGCGAACGCGACGAGCTGGCGCTGGCCGAGCGAGAGGCGTGAGCCGCGCTCGCCGAGCTCCGTTTCGTAGCCGTCTTCGAGCCGGAGGATGAAATCGTGGGCGCCCACGGTCTGCGCGGCGCGCACGATCTGCTCGGGCGTCGCGTCGGGCCGGCCGAAAGCGATGTTCTCGGCGACAGTGCCCGCGAAGAGAAAGCCTTCCTGCGGGACGATCCCGAGCTGGTGGCGGAGCGACGACTGCGTGACGTCGCGCAAGTCGACGCCGTCGAAGGTGATGCGGCCTTCGCGCGGGTCGTAGAAGCGCGCCAGCAGCTTCGCGATGGTCGACTTGCCGGCGCCGGTGTGCCCGACGAGCGCGACCGTCGTGCCGGCGGGTACGTCGAGGTCGAGTCCGTGCAGCACCTCCGGACCCTCGCCGTAGCCGAAGCGAACGTTCTCGAAGCGAACGTCGCCGTTGATCTGCGGCAGCTCGCGCGCATCTGCGCGGTCGACGACGTGCGGCTTTTCGTCGAGTACGTCCATGATCTTGTCGAGTGCGGCCGTCGCGGAGAGGAACGTGCCGTAGAGCTGCGAGAGCTGCTGCACGGGGTCGAAGAAGTTCTGCACGTACAGCATGAAGGCGAAGAGCGTGCCGATCGTGACTGCGCCCGCGAAGTACAGGTGCCCGCCGTACCCGAGCACCACCGCGAGCGCGACGGTCGAGAGCAGGTCGACGAACGGGAAGTAGAACGCGTTCAGGACGACGGTCTCGTGGTTCGCCTCTCGATAATGCTCGTTCACCGCGGCAAAGTTCTCCGCGTTCCGCTGCTCGCGCGTGAACGCCTGCACGACGCGCATGCCCGCGATGTCCTCCGCGAGTGTCGCGGTCACGAGTCCGAGTCGCTCGCGCACGGCGCGATAAGCCCGCGCGGAGCGCGTGCGGAAGATCATCGTCCCGACTGACATCAACGGGATCACCGCGAGCGTGGCGAGCGCCAGCCGCCAGTCGAGAACGAAGAGCAGAATCGCCGTGCCGACGAGCATCAGCGTGTTCTGGACGAGGCTCGTGACGCCGTCGGTGACGAGCTGGTCGAGTGCTTCGACGTCGTTCGTGAGGCGGCTGATGATGACGCCGGCGCGGTTCCGCTCGAAGAAGCCGAGCGAGAGCCCTTGCAGATGCCCGAAGAGCCGCAGGCGCAGGTCGGCGAGGATGCGCTCGCCCACCCAACCGGTCAGATATGTCTGCGCGTAGCTCATGCCCCAGTTCGCGAGACCCGCGATGAGGAAGAGCACGACGATCCACGTGAGCTTCTGCAGATCGACCTTGCCGATGCTGTGGTCGACAGCGTCGACGGCGTACTTCGCGAGGTAGGGCGGAGCGAGCGCGGTCGCCGTCGCGAGGATCAGCGAGAAGATCGAAAACGTCGTCCGCAGCCGATACGGCCTCGTCAGGCCCCAGAGCGTGCGCAGGCGCCGTCGCATCTGTTGCATCGACCAATCGCGCACCTCCGAGCGGTCGGCAATCGAGCCGCCGGGCTGCCACATCCTCATCCGGTCGCCTCCAGCGCCTCGTGCTCGACCGCCGTCGCCTCGACCGCGTCCGCGAACTGCCGCTCGAGCAGGCCGTGCTCGTAGATCTCGCGGTAAACCGCGCTCGTCTCGATCAGCTCGTCGTGCGTGCCGCGCGCGCGGATGCGGCCGTCGTCTAGGACGACGATCTCGTCTGCGAGCGCGATCGTCGAGAGCCGGTGCGCGATGATCAGCGTCGTCCGGCTCTGCATCGCCTCGCGCAGTCCGACGCGGATGCGCGCCTCGGTCGACGCGTCGACGGACGCGGTTGCGTCGTCGAGGATCAGGATGCGCGGATCGACCGCGAGTGCGCGCGCGATTGCGAGGCGCTGGCGCTGGCCGCCCGAGAGCGTGATGCCGCGCTCGCCGATCACGGTGTCGTAGCCCTTCGGCAGGCGCTCGACGAACTCGTGCGCCTCGGCGAGCCGTGCGGCGCGCTCGACTTGTGCGTCGGAGACGTCCGGCGCGCCGAACGTGATGTTCTCGCGCACGGTCGCGGAGAAGAGGAACGGGTCCTGCGGGATCACGCCGATCTCACGGCGAAGCGACGTGAGCTTGACGTCACGCACGTCGACGCCGTCGATCGTGACGCGGCCGCTCGTCGCGTCGTAGAAGCGGGGCACGAGAGTCGTGAGCGTCGTCTTGCCCGAGCCCGTGTGGCCGATCAGCGCGATCGTCTTTCCGGGTGCGACGTCGAGGTCGATGTCGTGGAGCACCGCGCGTCCCGGCAAGTACTCGAAGCCGACTCCTTCGAACCGAAGCGCACCGGGTCCGGGCGGCAGCTCGGTCGCGTCGTCCGCATCCGCGATCTCCGGCGGCTCGTCCATCACCTGGAAGATCCGCTCGCCCGCAGCGGTCGCGCGCTGCACTTGCCCGATCCACATCCCGAGCGAGCGCAAAGGCATCACGAGCATCGCGAGGTAGAGGTTGAACGCGACGAACGCGCCGACCGTGAGCGACCCGCTCGCCGGCGCCTGTCCCGCGACGGGCACCGTGACCATGCGCCCGCCGACGAGCAGCACGCCCGCCTGCGCGACGAGCGGGATGAACGAGATCAACGGCACGTAGAACGCGCGCTGGCGGTTCGCCTCGAGCGTGCGCTGGAAGACCGCCTCGGACCGCGCGCGGAACTTCTGCTTCTCGGCCGGCTCCTGCGCGAACGCCTTGACGACGTGGACGCCGACGATGTTCTCCTCCGCCACAGTCGCGACGTCCGCGAGCTTCTGCTGCACGTCGCGAAGCGTCGGATGCGAGATGCGGCTGTAGCGGTACGCGAGGACGACGAGCGCGGGCGTGATCGCGAGCGCGATGAGTGCGAGCTCCCAGTCCTTGTAAAGGAGCACCGCAGTGACGAACACGATCGTGAGCACGTTCTGGAAGAAGAAGATGAGCCCGTAGCCGAGGAAGAACCTGACGCCCTGCAGGTCGACCGTCGCACGCGACATCAGCTGGCCGGTCTGGTGCCGGTCGTAGAAGCCGAAGGACAGCCGCAGGAGATGTGCGTACATGCCGTTTCGCAGGTCGTACTCGACCGCGAGCGCTTGCTTGCCGGAGAGGAGACGCCGGCCTGCCATCAAGACCGCGCGCGCAAGGCCGAGGGCGAGGATGATCGCGATCAGGATCGCGAGCATCCGCGTATCTCGCGGGATGAGCGCGTCGTCGATGACGCGCTGCGTCAGGCCGACGGAAGCGATCTGAGCTGCCTGGTAGCCGATCGCGAGGAAGATGGAGATGACGACCGAAGTGCGGTACGGGTCGAGGAACCGCAGCAAGCGGAAGAACGTACGCCGACGAGACGGTTCCGAGACCATCGTCGCAATCTAGCCGCGACTGCCTACGCTGAATCCGTGGCCGTTACGCCTGACGGCAGTCCTGTCGAGCTGTACGCGGAGCTGCCCGAACGAGGCGAGGGTGAGCTCGTGGCCGGCGCAGTCGCGTCGGGTGCGTCGATTCTCGAGCTCGGCGCCGGCGCCGGACGCATCACGCAGCAGCTGGTCGCGCGCGGCCTTGGCGTCGTCGCCGTCGACGAGTCTCGCGAGATGCTCGCGTACGTGCGCGGCGCACAGGTCGTCTGCGCGCGCATCGAGGGACTCGACCTGCGGCGACGCTTCGACGCCGTCTTGCTCGCGAGCAATCTATTCGCAGTCGAGGAAGCCGAGCAGCGTCGCGCCTTTCTCGAGACGTGCCGGCGGCACGCGGATAGGACGATTGTCGAGATGCTGCCGCTCGCGTGGGAACCTCAGGACGGAAACGTCGCCCAGCTCGGTGACGTCACTTCGCGGCTCCATGTGGACCAGGTGGACGCTGGCATCGTGCGCGGTTCGATGGAGTACGTGCTCGGCGACCGCACGTGGACGCATTCGTTTGCCATGCGTGTCTTCGCAGACGAAGTCGACCTCGATCGCGCGCTCGCCGAGGTAGGCATGCGCTTCGACAGGTGGCTCGATCGCGGGCGCGGCTGGTTCGTTTCCGGGGTTTCGCGGTGAGCTAGAGGCGCGCGAGCTCGCCTCGCACGACTGCAAGTGCGCGTTCGAGGCGCTCACGGTTCGCGCGGTCGTTGAGCCAGCCGCTCGCGCCGCTCGGGTGCGGGAGCGGGACGACGACGCGGCCGTCCTGCTCGTAGCGCTCGCCGATGCACTCCGACAGCTGCAGTGGCCCCAGAAAACGACGCACTGCCATGCCGCCGACCGTGACGACGAGCGGCGGCCGCATCAGCTCGAGCTCCCAGTCGCGCCAGAACTGGCAGAGATCCTGCTCGCGCCGAGTCGGCGCGCGGTCGCCGCGCCCGGCGACGACGGTTCCGGGATAGCAACGAGTCACAGACGCGCAATAGAACGTGCCGTAGAACGCTTCCTCGTCCAGCTCGAGCCAACCGCGGAGCGTTCGACCCGCGCGCCCGCGCCACGGCCGCCGTTCGGCGCCCTCGACCACGCCTGGCGCCTGCCCGAACATGTACGCGCGCTGCCCCGTGTAGGGCAGCCAGACCGGAAGCGATTCGAGCGGATAGCCGGCCTCGGCGCAGGCGCGGCAACGACGATTGTCGCGCTGGAGCGATGCGAGCGAGCGATAGCTGGACTTGCGAACCGTCATGACGAGTCGTGAGAGTGCCGCCCACGATGACGTTTCCGCTCGAGGCCGTGCCGAACTTCTCCGAGGGTCGCGACCGCGCCACGATCGATGCGCTCGCCGAAGCGCTCGCCTCGCGCGCCCGGCTGCTCGACGTCCACACCGACGAGGATCACAACCGCAGCGTCTTCACGCTCGCCGCGGAGGACGCGGAGCTTGTGGACTCGCTCGTCGCCGGAATCGCCTGCGCGCGCGACCGGATCGACCTGCGCGCCCACGAAGGCGTGCACCCTCGCATCGGCGCCGCTGATGTCGTTCCGATCGTCGCGATGCGTCCGCAGGACCGCGAGCGCGCAGCCGCCGCGGCGCGAAACCTCGGAGCGCGCATCGCCGACGAGCTCGAGCTGCCCGTCTTCTTCTACGGCGACCTCGCGCCCGATCGCTCGCCGGCGTTCTATCGTCGCGGCGGTTCCCGCGAGCTGCAGAGGCGACTCGACGTGGGCGAGGTCGCGCCCGATGTCGGCCCGAGCGCGCTTCACGAGACCGCCGGCGGCGTGATCGTCGGCGCGCGCCGGCCGTTGATCGCGTTCAACGTGAACCTCGTCGGTGCGGAGGTGGACGTTGCCCGCGAGCTCGCGGCGCTCGTCCGCGAACGCGACGGAGGCTTCCCGGGCGTGCGCGCGCTCGGACTCGACCTGCCGCGCGCGGGACACGCGCAGGTGAGCATGAACGTCGAGGACTGGGAGGCGGCCGCGCTGCACGAGATCGTCGCGACGATCGAACGCGAGGCGGCCGCACGCGGCGCGTCTGTCCAAGGGTCCGAGCTCGTCGGACTGATGCCGGCCGGCGCTGCAGTCGCGGCAGCGGGAGCGATGCTGCGCATCGACGGCTTCGCTGCGAGTCGCGTGCTTGAGCTGAGGTTGCTCGACGACGAGCTACGCTGAACGCCGTGCCGACGCGGAAGCAACGACGCCGCCAAGCAAAGGCGAAGCGTCACGAATACGAGTACGTCGTGATCGACGAGGAAGGCCAGGAGGTCTCGGTCGATCCGGCGGAGCTCCGCGCGCAGAAAGAAAAGGACAAGCCGGCGACCACGAAGGGCAAAGTGCCGGTCGACCGGCGGGGTCGGCCCGTTCGCGAGCCGCGCCAGCCGTCGTGGCAGCGAGCCATCCGGATGGGCCTCTTCTTCGTCGCGCTGCTCTTCGTCGTCACGTCGTTCATCGGGAACACGCCGATCCCCGCAGCGCTCGTGCTTGCGGTCGGCTACGGGATCATCGGCATCCCGTTCTTCTACTTTCTCGACCGCGCGGCCTACCGCCGGTGGGAACGCGCCACCGGGCGGACGAGCGACTCGAAGCGCTAGCGCGGCGCGCCGGCTTCGCCGGGCCGGTAGTGACCTTCGCCCGGCCACGGCGCGAGGAAGAGGAGAATCCGCGCGCCGCTCGCCGTCGCGATCGCATGGCGCTCGCCGGGAGCGAACGAGACGAGCGTGCCCGGCCGTCCGTCGACTCGCTGGCCGTCGCACTCGATCTCCGCCGATCCCTCGACGACCGTCACCCATGCGCGCTCTTTCACCTCGTGCTCGCGCAACTCCTGGCCTGGGTCGAGCTTCAGCATCACCGCGCGTGCGCCGTCCGCCGTGTCGAGCACGAACGGATCGCGAGTGCCGTCGGGCGCGGGGATGGTCGTGAGGTCCCAGCTCTGCATGGGGCTCTCGTTCCAGGACGCCGTTAGACTCAAACGCTCATGTCGTTGATCGTCGACCGGTTCGAGCTCGGCGCGATCCAAACGAATTGCTACGTCGTTCGCACCGAGCGGGGCGCGCAGGAGGCGGTCGTGATCGACCCGGGCGGCGACGCAGCAGACTTGCGCCTCGAGCTCGCACGGATGGGAACGCGCTGCGCGGCCATCCTCATCACGCATGGCCATTTCGACCACACGGGCGCGGTCGCCGACCTTGCCGAAGGCACGGGCGTGCCCGTGTACATGCCTGCAATCGACTGCTTCATGCTCGAACGCTTCCGCGACTTCGCACCGCAACAGATCGAGGGGCGCCCGTACACGCCCGACGTGCAGCTCCAGGGAGACGAGACGATCGAGGTCGCGGGAATCTCGTTCGAGACGATGCCGATCCCAGGACACACGCAGGGTCATGTCGCGTTCTATGCCGACGACGCGCTCTTCTCGGGCGACTTGCTCTTCGCCGGAGGCGTCGGCCGCGTCGATCTGCCCGGCGGCGATTGGCAGACGCTGCTCGAGTCGGTGCGCCGGCTCACCGAGCGCCTGCCGCCCGAGACGATCGTGTACCCGGGCCACGGCCCGAAGACGACGCTCGGCTACGAGCTCGAACGCAACCCCTTTCTCGCCGAGCTGCGCGCTTCGTGAGCAAGATCGAAGCGCCGCGAGGAACGCACGACATCCTCCCGTCCGACCAGCCGCTCTGGCGGCGCGTGACGGCCGAGATGGAACGACTGTGCGCGCTGTACGGCTACCGCCGCATCCAGACGCCGGTGTTCGAGGACACCGAGCTCTTCAGCCGCACCTCGGGCGAGGGGTCCGACATCGTGCAGAAGGAGATGTACACGTTCGCCGATCGAAGCGACCGCTCGCTGACGCTGCGTCCGGAAGGAACGGCGCCGATCTGTCGCGCGTACGTGCAACACGGCATGCATCGCGAACCGCAGCCGGCGAAGCTCTACACGATCGCGACCATGTATCGCTATGCGGCGCCGCAGAAGGGCCGCTACCGCGAGCACTGGCAGCTGTCGGTCGAGGCGATCGGCTCGGACGATCCGGCGCTCGACGCGGAGGTGATCCAGCTCTACGACTCGCTGCTACGGAACCTCGGCATCACGCAGTTCGAGCTCCAGTTGAACTCGATCGGCGACGCGAGCTGCCGCCCGGCATACGTCGAGAAGCTCGTCGCGTGGCTCGACGAGCACGACGACGTCCTCGACGACGACGCGAAGCAGAAGCGTGCGACGAATCCGCTGCGCGTCTTCGACGTCAAGAACCCGACGGTGCTGGCCGCCCTCGAAGACGCGCCGAAGATCGGTGACGCGCTCTGCGATGCCTGCGCTGCGCACTTCGAGACCGTGCGCGCACAGCTCGACCTCTATGGCGTTCCGTACACGATCACGCCGACCCTCGTGCGCGGCCTCGACTACTACACGCGCACCGCCTGGGAGTTCGTCGGCCCGGACGAGACGGGTCAGGCAGGCACGATCTCCGGCGGCGGACGCTACGACGGCCTCGTCGAAGAAATCGGCGGACCGGCCGCGCCCGGCGTCGGCTTCGGCGCGGGGATCGAGCGGCTGATCCTCGCGCTCGAACGCGAAGGCGTGACCGGCGAGGAGCCGCAGCTCGACTACTGGATTGCGGTCGACGGCGACCGCGGGCCCGAAGTCGCCGCGGCGCTTCGCGAGCTGCGCGCGCGAGGTCTCGCCGCAGACGCCGACTACGCGGGCCGCTCGCTCAAGGGCCAGCTCACGCACGGACAGAAACGTGCGGAGGCGATTCTCGTTCGCAACGACGAGGGCTGGACGCTGCGGCGCCGCGGCGAGCAGGACCGCACGGCGCAGACGCTCGAGGAGCTCGTATGAGCTGGCGGACGCACCATTGCGGCGAGCTCCGGGCAACCAACGTCGGCGATCGCGTGACGCTCTCCGGCTGGGTCGATACGCGTCGTGACCACGGGGGCCTCGTGTTCGTCGACTTGCGGGACCACACGGGCAAGGCGCAGCTCGTCGTCAATCCGGAGCTCGCGCCGGAAGCCGCGCACGTTGCGCACGATCTGCGGAACGAGTTTGTCGTGCAAGCCGAAGGCGAAGTCGTCGCGCGCGCGCCCGACGCCGTCAATCCGAACCTTCCGACCGGGGAGATCGAGCTCAGCGTCGAGACGCTGCGCATCCTCTCGCGCTCGGAGCCGCTGCCTTTCCAGATCGACGAGGAGAACGTCGACGAGAACCTGCGACTCCGCTACCGCTATCTCGACATGCGCACGCCGCGCATGCAGCGAAACCTTCGCGTCTCGCACGTCGTCGTCGGCTCGATCCGGCGAACGATGGACGAGCTCGGCTTCGTCGACGTCTGGACGCCGAGCATGACGAAGGGCACTCCGGAGGGCGCGCGCGACTTCCTCGTTCCCGTGCGGTTGCAGCCGGGGAAGTTCTTCGCGCTCGCGCAGTCGCCGCAGCTCTTCAAGCAGCTGTGCATGGTCGGCGGTCTCGATCGCTACTACCAGATCGCGACGTGCTGGCGCGACGAGGATCTCCGCGCCGATCGTCAATTCGAGTTCCGCCAGCTCGATCTCGAGATGGCGTTCGTCGAGCGCGAAGACGTGCTCGGCGTGCTCGAGGCGTGCGTCGTCGCGTCCTTCGAGGCCGCGGGGCGAGAACCACCGCTGCGTCCGTTTCCCCGCCTGTCGTACGCCGAGTCGATGGCGCGCTACGGGACCGACAAGCCGGACGTCCGCTTCGGGCTCGAGATCGTCGACGCGACTGAGGTCACCCGCACGTCGCAGTTCGGTGTGTTCGCGAACGCGCCGGTCGTGCGGTTCATCGTCGCGCCGCGCGCCTTCTCACGTGCCGAGCTCGCGCGGCTCGAGGAGATCGCGAAGGAGTGGGGTGCGAAGGGCCTCGCCTATCTCGTCGTCGACGACACCGGAGAAGTGCGCTCGCCGATTGCGAAGTTCCTCTCGGGCGCCGAGCTCGACGCGTTCCGCGCGGATCCGGGTTCCACGGTCCTCTTCGCAGCCGACGAGGAAGCGAGCGTCGAACGCGTGCTCGGCGGACTGCGCACGCACCTCGAGCGCGAGCTCGAGCTCGCAGACGTGACGCAGGACGCGCTCCTGTGGATCCTCGACTTCCCGCTCTTCAAGCGCGACGAAGACACCGGCAATCGGACCTTCATGCACCACCCGTTCACCGCGCCGTTGGACGGGCAGGAGCAGCTCGTCGAGACCGACCCGGACAAGGCGCAGAGTCAGCACTACGACCTCGTCTGGAACGGCTGGGAGCTCGGCTCCGGCTCGATCCGCATCCACGACTCCGCCCTCCAGGCTGCGATCTTCAGCGCGATGGGCATGAGCGAGGACGAGCAGCAGGCGAAGTTCGGCTTCTTCCTCGACGCTCTGAAGATGGGCGCGCCGCCGCACGGCGGCTTCGCGCTCGGGATCGACCGGTACGTCGCGCTGATCGCGGGCGAGCCGGATATCCGCCAGGTGACCGCGTTCCCAAAGGTGTCGAGCGGGACCGACCCGCTCACGGGGGCGCCGACGCCGATGCCGGCTGCGGTGTTGCAGGAACTCGGCCTCCGCGTCGAAGTGGATTCCGAGTAATCCGACTTGACCTAATGGGGCCCCCCGATTTGGCCGATGGAAGGGGCATACTTCTTCTGCCGCAGCAATGAACGAGGAGGCGGGTTCGATGGCAACCGAGGGTCCGGGACGGGTATCTCTGGCGAATAGCTTGACGGCGCTGCCGCGCCTGGAGGACATCCCGCGCGCCGGTGATGGACTCGATCCCGAGCGCGTCCGTGAGGCGTTCGACGCCTTCCGCCGGCACACGGCGCAGATGCAGGCGCAGCTTCGGGTGCTCCAGGCCGCAAGCCAGCGCGCTGGCGCGCAGGTCGAGCCGACGGGCCACGCAGTGCGGATGGACGCGCTGCACCTCATCCGCGCTGCCGCAGAGTTTGCCGACACGATCGAGCGCGACGCGCAAAACGCATCCGCAGCCCAGCTCGCGAAGACCGAAGAGGAAGTTCGCGGCCGCCAGCGCACGCTCCAGGAGCGCGAGGCCGAGCTCGAGCGCTACCGCCAGGAGAGCGAGCGCCAACGCTCCGAGATGCTCACTGCGGCGCGCAACGAAGTTCGCGAGCTGCGCTCGAACGCCGAGCGCGAGGTCGCGCAGGAGCTCCGCGAGGCTGAGGCTCGCTCGACGCGGCTCCTCGAGCAGGCACGCCACCAGGCGACCGAGCTCACGAACGCAGCACGTGCCGAGGTCGAGCAGACGCTCGAGTGGGCGCGCGCACAGGCCTCGACGGTTCTCGCTCGCGCACAGCACGGCGCAGAGCAGCTGCTCGCCGCGGCCGGTCTCGGCCAAGAGGCGATCGGCGAGGTTGCCGAGTCGATCATGCGAGCGGCCGAGCAGGCTGCCGAGGCATCGCGCGTCGCAACGACGCCGGCGGGGACGGCGCCGGCGGCGAGGCCCGCGGCAGCCGTCGCAGCGACGCAGTCGCCCGCACCGACCGAGGCACCTGTCGCTCCGCAACCGAGCGACACGCCGGCACCTTCGCCCGCTCCATCCGCAGCGCCCGACGAGGCACCTGCGGAGGAGCAGCCGCAGCCACCGCAGTAGTCTTGCGTCATGTTGCGTCCCGGCGGGATCCTGAGCAGGACCGCCGTCCGGCTTGCGCTCGAAGCAGCGGTGATCGTCGCCGCGGCGGTTGCGATCGCGCTCAACGACCCGACGATCGGTCGTGTGATCGTGGTGATGCTGCCGACGTACCTGCTCGTCGCGGGCGCAGAATGGTTCATCTCGCGGCGACTCAGGTCCGCCGAAGCCGCCAAGGCGGCGGCCTCGTCGCCCGCACCGCCGGGGACCCAGCCGCCGACCGAACCTGCCGTCCAGCAGCCCGAGCACGTGCGCGTCGTCACGCCTAGTCCAAGCCCGGCTGCCGCCGAGGCGGCCGAGACGTCTGTCGCGGAGCCCGACCAGCCCGTGGAGACGGAGCCCGAGCAGCCGGTCGAGCCGGAGCCCGTGCCGGTCGCTGAGACAGACGGCGTTCCCGACGTCGCTCCCGCGGCTCCGGTCGAGCCCATCTTTCCGCCGCTCGTCGCCGTCCCGACACCGGTCGCGGTTGCCGAGCCACCGGAGCCGGACCCTGCCGTCGAGATCGGCGCCGAGACGCCGGTCGATCCGACCGTCGTGCAGTTGCCGATGCGTGGACCGCGCGCGTGGAATCTGTGGGATCTCGAACGGCTCTCGCGGGCGGACGCCGGGCGCGACTCGTTCCGAGACGAGGAGCGCGCGTATCTCCTCGTGTACCTCCGCGAGTTTGCGAGCGCCGACGGCGAGCTTCCGATCGACTTCGACGGACTCGTGCGCGAGTCGTTCGGCGACCTCGTCACGACCGGCTGATGCCGAGCTCGTGGGGGTTGCGCGCCGCTGCGCTTCTCGGTGTCGCGCTCGTCGCAGTGGCGATCGCGCTCGCATTGACGACGCGCGACGGAAAGAAAGAGACGCTGCCTCAGCCGGTCGGGCCGTGGTACGCGGCGCTCGCCGCGCCGTACCTTCCCTCGTCTGCGCCGAAGCGCGGCGCGTGCGGCGCGCTCATCGGCCCGCGCACCCGCGGCGTCGCGCATCCGTCACTTCCGTGCGGGGTGAAGGTGTACGTCGAATACCAGGGGAAGGAAGCGCTCACGCAAGTCGTCGACCGCGGCCCACGCGTGCCGGGTCGCGAGTTCGACGTCACCGTTGCGCTCGCGCGGCAGCTCGGCCTCGTCGGCACGCGGCAGATCCGCTGGCGTTTCGCGCGGTAGTCACTACACTGCAATCACTCGACCCTGTTCGTGCTCCGGGTCTCCTTTGTAGAACCAACGTCTACAAAAAGGGAGCATGTGTCCGGCCAAGGCGTTGCCAGCGGTCGGCTCGGCACCCACCTGGTTTACCAGGTTCGCAAAGGCTCGGAATACGGCAGGGTGGGGCCAGGGGAGGGAGCTTCGGCTCCCTCTCTTGCTTTTCGCTCTCGCTACGGTGGCCGGATGATCGAGGCCTTCGGCGATTCCACAAGGGGCGATGAGTGGGCGTCCGTGCGGCTGCGGATCGACGGCGATCGCATCGTCGATGCCGACGGCGACGGGCTCGAACGGCCGCTCGCCGGTCTGACGTTGCTCGAGGCTGCCGCGGTCGGTGGCGAGACTCTTGCCGTCGACGCGCTCGCAAACGCACTCGGACCGGTCTTCCGCGCGTCGCCTGCTGCCGGACGCGTCGCGGTTGCGATGAGCGGCGGCGTCGACAGCGCAGTTGCGCTTCTGCGCGGAGGCCCGCACGCGATCGGCGTGACGCTGCGTCTCTGGCTCGATCCCGACGGGCCAAACTCCGAGCGCGCGTGCTGCTCGCCGGAAGCGGTGCTCGCCGCGCGCGCGACGTGCCATTCCCTCGGTCTCCCGCATGTGACGCTCGATCGGCGCGAGGACTTTCGCCGCGTCGTCGTCGGCGACTTCGTCCGCGGCTATGCAGCGGGGGAAACGCCGAACCCGTGCATCCGCTGCAACGGCAGCTTCCGGTTCGACGAGCTGCTGGCATTCGCCGCTCGCGCGGGAGCGGAGCGGCTCGCCACCGGGCACTACGCATGTACGCGCATGCACAAACGGCGGCTCTTGCTCGCCCGCGCAGCTGATCCCGACAAGGACCAGTCGTACATGCTCGCGGCGGTCGATCCTGCATTGCTCGAGCGACTCTGGTTTCCGCTCGGCGACCAGACAAAAGAGGAGACGCGCGCCGAAGCAGCCGCCGCCGGGCTCGCCGTCGCGAAACGGCGTGAGAGTCAGGAAGCGTGCTTTCTCGCCGGAGACGACTACCGGAGCTTCTTGCACCGCCACGGACTCCACGCGAGCGATGGACCGATCGTCGACGAAGCAGGCCGCGAGCTCGGACGCCATTCCGGGTACTGGCAGTTCACTCCGGGGCAGCGCAAGGGTCTGCGAGTCGCGGGCGGCACACCGTTCTACACCTTGAGCGCCGATGCAGCGACGAACACCGTCGTCGTCGGACCGCACGCCTCACTCGGAAAGACGCGCGTGCAGGCGGCAGGCCGGCTCTACGTGGCGACGACGCGCGCTTCGGTCAAGCTGCGCTACCGATCGCCTGCGGTCGCAGCCGACGTGAGTGGGCGTCCCGACGGGTTCGAGCTCGAGCTGAACGAGCCCGCGTACGGCGTCGCAGCCGGCCAGGCGGCCGTTCTGTACGAGGGCGACTCCGTTGTCGGCTGTGGAATCGTGTCATCCGTCGCCGATCACTAGGATCCCCACGTGCTCATCGCCTTCTCCTCAGGGGATCTCTGGCGGGTTGCGCTGGCCGTGTTCCTGGTCGCGATCGGCCTTTCGCTGGCCTGGGTCTTTGTCCGCCTGAGCGAAACCGTTCGGCGCCTTTCTTCGTTCGTAACGGGAGCGGAACGTGAAGTTCTGCCGGTTATCAACAAGATCGGGGGCAGCGTGGATCGCGTCAACGACCAGCTCGACAAGGTCGACCAGATGACGGACAGCGCCGTCGACGCCGTGGAAAGCGTCGATACCGCTGTTCGCGCAGTGAGCTTTGCGGTGACGCGTCCGGTCCAGAAGCTGTCCGGCTTTGCGGCCGGTGTGTCGCACGGCGCCGCTGACTTCAAGACGCAGCGCAGCTGGCGAAGTGCGGTTGAGGCCGGGAAGGAGGCGGCGGCGAGACGGGAGCGCGAGCTCGAGGACGAGCTCCGCGAGAGCGCACACGAGGCGGGACGGACCGACGCGTGAGCCTGGACGAGATCACGCTGACGCTTCCGTCCGACGAGGAGTTCGCGCCCGTTCGCCATCTCGTGCTCGGTGGGCTCGCCGCACGACTCGATCTGACTGTCGAGCACCTGGAGGATCTCCAGCTCGCGCTCGACAACCTCCTCGACCGCGAGATCGACGACCCGGTCAGCTTGACGATCGCCGTCGACGACGCGCTTCTACGCGCGACGGTCGGCCCGTTCATCGCGTCGTCGCTCGACGAGCTCGAGCGTGACGATGCGTCGCTCGGTCTCCGGCGCATCCTCGAGACGGTCTGCGACAGCTACGAGGTCGAAGAGCGGAACGGCCACCGTTGGGTGCAGCTCACGAAGAGGACGGCATAGGGCATGGCCGAGAACGACAAGGTCCTGCTTCGCCGCTACCACGAGCAAGGCGATCTGCATGCGCGCGAGCAGCTGATCGAGCAGTACATGTCGCTCGTGCGCTCTCTGGCGCGCCGGTATTCGTATCGCGGCGAGCAGCTCGAAGACCTCGTTCAGATCGGTGCGATCGGACTGATCAAGGCGATCGACCGGTTCGATCTCGAGCGCGGCGTCGAGCTGACGACGTACGCGACGCCGAACATCATCGGCGAGATCAAGCGTCACTTCCGCGACAAGGGCTGGTCGGTTCGCGTGCCACGCGGCCTGCAAGAGCTGAACGTGCAGCTCTCGCGGCTCATCGAGCAGCTCACCGTTCAACTCGGGCGGTCACCGACGATCCCCGAGCTTGCACAAGCCGCGAGCGTCGAGGAAGAAGAAGTCCTCGAAGCACTCGAGTCCGGTCGCGCCTATTCGTCGCTCTCGCTCTCGACCGGTTCGGGCGGCGACGGCGAAGAGGACCTCGATCCGCTCGAGTCGATCGGCACGGAGGAGCACCAGTACGAAGTCTCCGAGGACCGCGCGATCCTCGCTCCCGGCTTCAAGATGCTCGATGAGCGCGAGCGAAAGATCCTTCAGCTGCGCTTCTTCGAAGGACTGACGCAGTCGCAGATCGCCCAGCAGGTCGGCATCTCGCAGATGCACGTGTCGCGCCTGATCCGGCGGTCGCTCGAGAAGATCCGCGAGACGATCGTCGAGGAGACGGAGGAGGAAGCAGAACCAAGCCGCGCGCGCGGTTGACGCGCGCGTGAGCCAGACCGACCCGGAACTCGTTCGACGCGAGTACGCAAACGACGCGGGGCTGAAAGGGCGTCAGTCGATCTGGTCGAGGCGGAGCGGGACGGATCCGCTCGCTCGCGCGTTCGAGGCGGTTGTCGATTCGCATCCGTCGCGCGTACTCGAGGTCGGTTGCGGCCGCGGGGAATTTGCGGAGCGGCTCGCCTCGTACGGGCTCGAGGTCGTGGCGGTCGACCAATCCGCGCACATGGTCGAACTGACTCGTGAGCGCGGCGTCGACGCGCGCATCGCCGACGTCCAAGACTTGCCGTTCGCCGCCGACGCGTTCGACGTCGTGGTCGCGAACTTCATGCTCTACCACGTCGCCGATTTGCATCGCGCACTTGGCGAGCTCGCGCGCGTCGCGCCCCGGCTCGTTGCTACGACGAATGGCGGTTGAGACGACGGCGGACGACATGCGCACGTACATCCGCCACTCGGTCGCACGCAACCATCTAGTCGCGTGCGTGCCGGACTACGAGGGCACGAAGACGGTCACAGCGACAACGTGCATCTTCATCGCGTCGCGGCCGCCCATCTCGATCAGGTAGAGACGGCGACTTCGAAGTGCTCGACGCGCGTGTCGAAGTTCGTCAGAAGCTCGCGAACGACCGGCTCGACGACCGCCTGGTCCACGTCGTTTCCCGCGAACGCGCGCACAGCGTCCAGGTTCTCCCATTCCGTCTCGACGACGACTTCGAGCTCGCGCTCCACGGCGCGAGTCAAGACGCGCGCCGCGAGGAATCCCGCAGTCGCCTCCAGCTCCGGAAGCACCGCCTTCGGAAAGTGGTCTCCGCAGTAGCGCGCAACGCCCTCAGCGTCGCCTCGGCCCTTCCACACGCGGACGATGCGGGTCGAGTTCACGAGGCACTGCGAAAGCCGGCGTTCAGGAGTCGGCGTGCGTCGACGTACATGTTCGGGTCGTTCAGCAGCACGGCGATCAACGTGCGGCCGTCGCGCGTTGCCGATGCGACGAGGCAGTGGCCGGACTTCTCCGTGTAGCCGGTCTTGACGCCGTTCGCGCCGCGATACGTACCGACGAGGAGGTTGTGGTTCACATAGATCTTCGCGTAGGTCGGCGGCGACCAGCGCACGTGTTTTATGTGCGTTCGCACGATTGCGCGCAGGCGTGCGTTCCGTAGCGCGACGCGCGTGAGCGCTGCGAGATCCCACGCGGACGAGTAGTTGTCGATGTCCTCGACGCCGCTCGGGCTGCGGAAGTGGCTGTCGTGGAGCCCGAGTGCACGCGCGCGCTCGTTCATCAGGTGGACGAAGTTCGGCCGCGTTCCACCGGCGGCGATCGCAAGCGCGAGGGCGTCGTCGTTTCCGGAGAAGAGCATCAGTCCGTAGAAGAGCTTCCAGGCCTCGACGCGCTCGCCGGCGCGAAGGCCTTCGCGGACGAGCGGGACGCGCGGGACGCTCTTGTCGATCGTCACGACCTCGTTCGGGTCGAGTCGTTCGAGCGCGAGGAGCGCGGTCAGAATCTTCGTCGTCGAGGCGACATGGCGACGCTGATGCATGCGTTTGCCGTAGAGAACGTGACCGTCGTGTGCGTCGATCAGGATCGCCGCCTTCGCGCTCAGCGGCTTCGCCGGCTGAACGTGAGTCGCGAGCGGTGTCGCGACGAGCAACCGTGCGGGCCGCTTCGCCGCCGGCCGCGTCGCCACTGGCCGCTTCGCCGCCGGCCGCTTCGGAACCTTGACCGCCGGCGTGGCCGCCGCCGCTCGAACGGGCGCGACCGTCTCCACCGACCGTGTCGGCCAGAGCTGCCACGTGAGGACAGCCGCGCCGAACGTGACTGCGAGGAGTGCCGTCAGACGGCGGCGCAGGATCTGCTGGCGGCGGCGCCGTCGCCGCCACTCGCGCCGGTCGAGCGTCGGTCCGTACACGTGCCGAGGATACGCCGCGAACGGGTCGGTGCCCACACCCGTCCCTACAATCCTCCACGTGCGGACGACCGCCGAGATACGTGAAGGGTTCCTCTCCTTCTTCGAATCGAAGGGCCATCTGCGCTGCCCGTCGTACTCGCTGATCCCGCGCGCAGACGACCATTCCACGCTCTTGACCTCTGCCGGCATGCAGCCGCAGATGCCGTTCTTCCTCGAGCGCGAGCGGCCGCCGGCGCCGCTGACGACGACCGCGCAGAAGTGCTTCCGGACGGTCGACATAGACGAGGTCGGGCTCGACACCTACCACCTGACCTTCTTCGAGATGCTCGGCAACTTCTCGTTCGGCGAGTACTTCAAGGACGGCGCGATCGCCTACGCGACGGAGTTCATCCGCGACCACCTGAAGCTCGACTGGGACCGGATCTGGGTCAGCGTGCACGCCGGCGATCCGGAGCTGAAGCTCGGCCCGGACCAGGAGGCGATCGACCTGTGGGAGCAGATCGGCGTGCCGCCGGAGCGGATCGTGCCGCTGCCCTCGTCCGAGAACTTCTGGTCGGTCGGCGGCCCCGGTCCGTGCGGGCCGGACTCCGAGATCTACTGGGACTGGGGCGAGGAGCGCGGCTGCGGCGAGGCCGACTGCCAGCCGGGCTGCACGCGCTGCGAGCGGTTCCTCGAGTTCTGGAACCTCGTCTTCATGTCGTACGAACAGCACGCGGACGGAACGCTGACGCCGCTGCCGAAGCAGAACATCGACACGGGTCTCGGGCTCGAGCGGACGGCCCAGATTGTCCAGAACGTGGCGTCGGTCTACGACACCGACGGCTACCAGCTCGTCATGGACTGGATCACGAGCGAGTCGGGCGTCGCGTACGGCGACTCGGCAGACGCGACGAAGGCGCATCGCGTGCTCGCCGACCACGGCCGCGGCATGACGTTCATCGCCGCGGAAGGCGTGACGCCTTCGAACGAGGGCCGCGGCTATGTCCTGCGTCGCGTGATCCGTCGCGCGGTGCAGCACGGCCTGCGCATCGGGATGAAGCCGCCGTTCGTCAGGGGCCTTGCCGACACCGTGATCGAGCAGATGGGCGACGCGTACCCCGAGCTCCGAGGACGGCGCGCAGACATCCAGCGCGTCCTCTCCGACGAGGAACAACGGTTCGGCGAGACGCTCGACCGTGGCATGAAGCTCTTCGAGGAAGCGGCGTCACGCGGCGGCGACATCAGCGGCGAGGACGCATTCACACTCCAGGCGACGTACGGCTTTCCGATCGAGCTCACCGTGGAGCTCGCGCGCGAACGCGGGCTTGGCGTCAACGACGAGGAATTCACGCGGCTCATGGCCGAGCATCGCGAGATTTCGCGCTCGGGTGTCGCGGGCGGGCAGGCGCAGCGTGCGGCGGAGTTCTCGAACGCGGCAGGCTTCCAGACGGAGTTCGTCGGTTACGAGAAGACGGACGTTCTCACGCAGATCGGCGCGCTCGAGGCGCTCGACGATCGGCTCTTCCTCGCGAAGCTCCGCGAGTCGCCGTTCTATCCCGCGGGCGGCGGCCAGGTCACCGATGGAGGTTGGATCGAGCGCGAGGACGGCGCACGCGCTGAGCTACGCGAGGCGTATCGCTTCGAGTCCGACCAGGCGCTCCTCTTCGAAGGCTCGGGCTTCTCGGCCGGCGACCGCGTGCGTGCAGTCGTGCCGTGGCCCGTCCGGTTTCCGACGATGGCGAACCACACTGCGACGCACCTCTTGCACAAGGCGCTCCAGGAGACGCTCGGGGACGGCGTCCGGCAGGCCGGCTCCGCGGTGCGGCCTGACAAGCTTCGCTTCGACTTCACGCACTCGTCGCCGCTCAGCGCAGAGGAGCGCGAAGCCGTCGAGCGCCGCGTGAACGAGAAGGTCTTCGCGAACCTGCCCGTGACGATCTTCGAGACGACGATCGACGAAGCGCGGCGCCTCGGCGCGATGATGCTCTTCGGCGAGAAGTACGGCGACATCGTGCGCGTCGTCGAGGTCGACGGCGAGTGGTCGCGCGAGCTGTGCGGCGGGACGCACGTTCGCTCGACCGGAGAGATCGGGCCGTTCGTGATCCTGTCGGAGAGCTCGTCGAGTGCGGGCACCCGACGCATCGAGGCTGTCACGGCCGGCGAGGCCTATGCGCTGCTGCGGGAACGCGCGCGCGAAGGCGAGGAGCTTCGCGTCGAGCTCGAGCGCGTGCGCAAAGAGGCGAAGAAGGGCGCCGCCGCGGGCCGTGACGCCGAGGTCGAGATCGTCGAGCGGAGCGACAACGTCGTGCTCGCGCGCGCGGTCTCGATCAAGGGTGGCGAGCTGCGCGATCTCTCCGATCGGCTCCGCCACCAGGAGAAGGCCCGCAGCGTGATCCTCGGCTCGGTCGACGACGGGCGCGTGTACCTCGTCGTGAACCTCGACGAGTCGCTCGTCGGCCACGGCCTCGACGCGGCGGCGCTCGTGCGGGATCTCGGCAGGCTGATCGGCGGCGGCGGCGGCGGGCGGCCGACGCTCGCCGAGGCCGGCGGCAAGAACCCGGCGGGGCTCGCGGACGCGCTCGAGGCCGGCAAGCAAGCAATCGCGGCAGCGCTCGAGTGAAAGTCCTCGCGCTCGACTTCGGGTCCGCGCGTACGGGCGTTGCCGTCTCGGACCCGACCGGCACGATCGCGCGACCGCTCGGCGTGATCTCCGATGCGACCGGTCGCACGGGACGCGCTCGTCTCGCCGAGCTCGTCGAAACCGAGGAGGTCGAGCTCGTCGTCGTCGGAATGCCGTTGACGCTTCGCGGCGAACGCGGCGAGCAGGCTCGGGCGACCGAAGCGTTTGTCGCGACGCTCCGTGAGTCGCTGTCGGTTCCGGTCGAGACGTACGACGAACGGTTTACGACGAAGCTTGCCGCCCAGACGTCGGCAGAGTCGGACCTGCCCGAGGACGCTCGGGCGGCCGCGCACCTTCTCTCCAGCTACCTCGAGTGGTCGAGCGCCCCCGCGGAGTGATGCCGCCGAAGTCGGGTCCGCCGCCGCGGCCGGTGCGGCGCGGTCGGATCCTGCTCCGGCGAATCGTCGCGGTGACGGCCGTCGTCGCGCTGCTCGGTTTCGGCGCCTGGCTCGTGTACAAGGCGACGCGCGAGAGCACCGAAGCGCAGCCGCAGCCCACGACGACTGCGCTTGCTCGGCAGTTCCGCGTCATTTTCCCGGAAGGCTTCACGCGCAAGGAGATGGCGCAGCGCGTGCAGGCGGTGAACGCGATCGCGTTTCAGAAGAGCGGCCTGCGACCGAGAATCAACTCGCGTGACTATCTCGCCGCGACGAAGCCGCGAGTCATCCGCGGCTTCGGGTCAAAGCCTCTGCCGCTCGAAGGCTTCCTCTTTCCGTCGACCTACAACTTCACCGCAAAGACGTCGTCCAAGCAGCTCGTCGAGAAGCAGCTGGAGGAGTTCCAAACGCTGTGGTCGCAGATCGACCTGCGGGACGCGCGCAAGAAGAACCTGACGCCGTACGACATCCTCGTGATCGCGTCGATGGTGGAGAAGGAGACCCTCGCGCCCGACGAGCGTCCGAAGGTTGCCGCTGTGATCTACAACCGCTTGAAGCTCGGGATGACGCTTGGGATCGACGCGACGCTTCGCTACGGCCTCGACATTCCGCCGACACAGTCGATCCGCCAGTCGCAGCTCGAGAGCAACAACCCCTACAACACGCGCAACCGAGCCGGCCTCCCGCCGACGCCGATTGCGAACCCGGGGCTCGCGTCGATCCAGGCGGCCGCGCATCCGGCGAAGGTCGACTACCTCTACTTCGTGCGCAAGCCGGATCGCGTGCATCACTTCTTCACGCGGAGCGAGCGCGAGTTCATCAACTACGAGCGGGCGCATGGCTATATCAAGTGAGACGCGCCTCGTCGCGCTCGTTGGGCATCCGGTCGCGCACTCGCTCTCGCCGCGCATGCAGAACGCGGCCTTCGCGGCGCGTGGTCTCGACTGGGCCTACGTCGCGTGCGACGTGCCGCCGGAGCGCTTCGACGAAGCGGTCCGCGGGTTGCACGCGCTCGGCTTCGCGGGCGCGAACGTCACGATTCCGCACAAGAACGCGGCGGCGGCGATCTGCGACGTCGCCGAAGGCGACGCGGTGAACACGCTCGTCTTCGAGGACACGATCGTCGGCTTCAACACGGACAAGGAGATCGTCGCCGGCCTCCAGACCGAGCGAACCTGCCTGATCGGCGCCGGCGGCGCAGCGCAGACGCTCCTGCCCGGGCTCACGGGCGAGGTGCGGATCTTCTCGCGCTCGACCGAGTGGCCGCCCGATGCGACCGGCTGTGACCTGATCGTGAACGCGACTCCCGTCCGTGACGCGTTGCTCGTCGAGCCGCGTCGCGGCCAGGTGATCGTCGATCTCGCCTACGCAGCGGACGCCGGTCCGACGAAGCTCGTCAAGGCCGCGCGTGCGGCCGGGTGCACGGTGATCGACGGGCGCGAGGCGCTCATCCGTCAGGGCGCAGCCGCGTTCGAGCTGTGGACCGGAATCGCTGCGCCGGTCGACATCATGCGCAGCGCCATCGGCATAGCGAATTAGGCTTGCCGACATGACTCTCGCTCTCGCGACCGCCGGCGAATCGCACGGTCCTGCTCTCGTCGCCATCGTCACCGGCCTTCCGGCCGGTCTCGAACTCGACAAGGAGGCGATCGACGCCGACCTGCGCAGGCGCCAGCAGGGCTATGGGCGCAGCCCGCGGCAGAAGATCGAGACCGAC
>JBKPRX010000021.1:0-11734 GCA_046734795.1 Actinomycetota bacterium | reverse complement strand
CCCACGGTGCGTGCACTCGCGCGCCGAAGGGCGTCAGGATGCAGACGCGCCAGTCGCCGATCTCGTCGCGGAACCGCTCGACGAGGACGGTTCGATCGGAAGGTACGACGCCCGTCGCGGCCTGCTGCTCTTCGAGGAACGTCATCAGGTTCGCCGCGGCGCGCTCGTCGAGGCCGATTTCTTCGACGAGTCGGCGCGTCACGGACTGACGGTTTGCCGCGAGAGTGGCGCGCGAGAACCGGCCGATCTCTTCGCCGAGCTCGTAGGGCCGGCCGACGCCCTCGCCCTTCCAGAACGGAACCGCCCCGGGCACGCCGGGCGCGGGCGAGACCAGCACGCGGTCGCGGGTGATCTCTTCGATCCGCCACGAGCTCGCGCCGAGCAGGAACACCTGGCCCGCGCGCGCTTCGTAGACCATTTCCTCGTCGAGCTCGCCGACGCGCCCGCCTCCGTCGACGAGGTGAACGCCGTAAAGGCCGCGATCGGGGATCGTGCCGGCGTTCGTCACCGCGAGCTTGCGCGCGCCTTGACGGCCGCGGATCACGCCCGCCGTGCGATCCCACACGATGCGCGGGCGGAGCTCGGCGAACTCGTCCGACGGATACCGGCCCGCGAGCATGTCCAGGACGTTGTCGAGCTGCTGGCGCGAGAGATCCGCAAACGGATACGCACGGCGCACGAGTGAGTGCAGCTCGGTGACGTCGATCTCCTCGTCGGCGCAGATCGCGACGATCTGCTGCGCGAGCACGTCGAGCGGGTTGCGCGGAATCGCCGTCTCCTCGATCCGGCCCTCGCGCATCAGCTGCACGACGACCGCGGCCTCGAGCAGGTCGGCGCGGAACTTCGGGAAGATCCGGCCCTTCGACACGGCATGCAGCTCATGCCCCGCACGGCCGACACGCTGCAGGCCGCGCGCGACCGACTTCGGCGACTCGACCTGGATGACGAGATCGACGGCGCCCATGTCGATTCCGAGCTCGAGCGACGAGGTCGCGACGAGGCACGGGATCTCGCCGCGCTTCAACAGCTCCTCGACCTCGACCCGCTGTTCGCGCGCGAGGGACCCGTGATGCGCGCGCGCGATCTCTTCCTCGGCCAACTCGTTGAGGCGCAGCGCAAGACGCTCGGCGAGGCGACGGTTGTTGACGAAGACGATCGTCGAGCGGTGCTCGCGCACGAGCCGCAGGACCTCCGGGTAGATCGACGGCCAGATGGATTGCTGCTCGGTCGGCGACCGCATGTCGTCGAGCGGCACGACGACCTGCAGGTCGAGCTCCTTCGCGACGCCTGCATCGACGACCTGGATCGGCCGGCCGCCGGAGACGAAGCGGCCGATCTCTTCGAGCGGTCGTTGCGTCGCGGACAAGCCGATGCGCTGGATCGGTTCGCGCGCGACGCGTTGCAGGCGCTCCAGCGACAGCGCGAGATGCGCGCCGCGCTTCGTGCCGGCGACGGCGTGCACCTCGTCGACGATCACCGTCTCGACCGACGCGAGCATCCCGCGCGCTTGCGAGGTCAGCATCAGGAAGAGCGACTCGGGTGTCGTGATCAGGATGTCCGGCGGCTCGCGGAGCATCGCTGCGCGCGCCTTCTGCGGCGTGTCGCCGGTCCGCACCGCGACGCGGAGCTGTGACTGGAGCCCGGCAAGCGGCGCGCGGAGGTTCCGCTCGACGTCGTAGTTGAGTGCTTTGAGCGGCGAGACATAGAGAACGCGTAGGCCGTCGCTCGGCGACGCATTCAAATGGTCGATCGCATAGAGGAACGCCGCGAGCGTCTTTCCGGAGCCCGTCGGCGCCTGGATCAGCGTGTGCTTTCCGCTTGCGATCGCCGGCCAGCCGAGCGCCTGGGCGGGAGTGGGCGCCTCGAATGCGCGCTCGAACCAGGCCCGCGTCTCAGGGCTGAAGAGGTCGAGCGGCGCCATCTCGCCAGCTTACTGACGGCCCCAGGGCGCACCTCTTTCCGCACGTGCGGCGTTGTCCTTCCGATGTCCGTAGACCAACGACTTGCCCGGCGGGGTTCCGTTCGCGAGGCGCGTGCGGAGGCGGAGAGCGGCAGCGGCCTCTACGCGGCAATCGCGCGAACCGGCCTCGTCGCGAAAGGCGTCTCGTATGCGATCGTCGGCGGCCTCGCGATCGCACTCGCGGCGGGCGCCGGCGGCAAGGCGACGAGCCGCGAAGGCGCGCTCCATACGCTCGCCGGCAACACGCTCGGCGGGATCGCGCTCGTTCTCCTTGCGCTCGGCTTCGCCGCCTACGCGCTCTGGCGGATCGTGCAGGCGTTCGCCGAGCGCGAGGACAGCGACGAGGACGAGAAGAAAGCCGCGGCCAAGAAATGGGGCAAGCGCGCGGGCTACATCGGTCGCGCCGTGATCTACGGGAGCCTCGCGTACTCCGCGGTCAAGCTCTTGCTCGGCGATGAGCAATCGGAGTCGCAGAGCGAGAAGGCGCACAAGACGACAGCGACGGTTCTCTCCTGGCCGGCCGGCACGTGGCTCGTCGCGATCGCGGGCATCGTGATCTTCGGCGTCGGGCTTTGGAACCTCTACCGCGCGATCACCCGAAACTTCGAGGAGAAGTGGCGCACGGGCGAGATGGGAAGCGATGCCCGGCGCTGGGGCGGGCGCGCCGGATTCGTCGGCCACCTCGCGCGCGCGATCGTGTTCGGAATGATCGGCGTCTTCGTCTTCAAGGCTGCGGTCGAGTACGACCCGAAAGAGGCGGTCGGCATCGACGGCGCGCTGCAGAAGCTCGCGGCCGCGAGCTACGGACCGTTCCTGCTCGGCCTCACGGCGGCGGGTCTCGTCGCCTATGCCGTGTACTGCTTCGTCGACGCGCGGTACCGCGACGTCTCGGCAAATCAGTAGCGAGTCGTCGGGCCCCGTCGACCAGGTAGACATTCGGCGTGCCGGAGCTCCGCCTCAGCGTGCTCGACCAGTCTCCGATCGTCGAAGGATCGACGGGCTCGCAGGCGCTGCGGAACACGCTCGACCTGGCAGCGCACGTCGACCGGCTCGGCTACACGCGCTACTGGCTCGCGGAGCATCACGGGCTTCCGTCGCTTGCGGGCACGAGCCCTGAGGCGCTCATCGGCCCGGTCGCAGGGGCGACCGAGCGCATTCGTGTCGGCAGCGGCGGCGTGATGCTTCCGTACTACAGTGCGTTCAAGGTCGCGGAGACGTTCAGCGTGCTCAGCGGCCTCTATCCGGGGCGCATCGATCTTGCCCTTGGCCGCGCGCCCGGTGGTGACGCAGAGACTGCGGTCGCGTTGCAACGCGTGCGCGGCGTCCCGTTCGCAAACGACTTTCCGGAACAAGTGCAAGAGCTCGTCGCCTTCCTGCGCGGGCGCGTTCCCGAAGAACATCCGTGGCACCGCCTGACCGTGTTGCCGGGCCGGCCGGAAGCGCCGGATGTCTGGCTCCTCGGCTCGTCGCGCGACAGCGCGATCTGGGCGGGCACGCTCGGATTGCCGTACGCGTTTGCCGATTTCATCAATCCGCACGGCGCCGAGATCGCAGAGCTCTATCGCACGCGGTTCCAGCCCGGCGAGATCGAAGCACCGCGGCTCGCAGTCGGTGTCAGCGCCGTCTGCGCCGACACCGACGAGGAGGCGGAAGCGCTTGCCTCGAGCAGCCGCATGTCGTTCGCGCTCCTCCGCCAGGGGATGCCGATTCAGATTCCGCCGGTCGAGAAGGCGGTTCGCTACTTCGAGGAGCGCGGCCGGCCGCCGAGCGGGCGCCGCATGATCGTCGGCTCGCCGGAGAGGGTGCGCCGAGGGATCGAGGACGTGACGAGCGCGTATGGCGCCGAAGAAGCGATCGTCCTCACGATCACGTACGAGCACGAGCAGCGGAAGCGCTCGTACGAGCTCGTCGCAACAGCGTTCGCCGACGGCTCCGCGTCGTAGGATCTCCGCGAATGGGTTACTCGGTCAGCGGCTCCTACTTCGAATCGTGCAACTGCGACGCGATCTGCCCGTGCCGCATGGTCGGCGGCGTCGCGGGCGGGCGATCGACGAACGGGATTTGCTTCGGCGTCCTCAGCTGGCACATCGAGTCCGGCGAAGTGGCGGGCGTCGACGTGAGTGGCCTCGCGACCGCGCTCGCCTGCCGGTACGACGACGACGAGCCGGGCTCACCGTGGACGTTCGTGCTCTACGTCGACGCGCGCGGTGACGATTCGCAACGCGACGCGCTGGCGGATCTCTTCCTCGGCCGCGTCGGCGGCGGTCATGTCGCGGTACTGCCGTGGGTTAGGAAGGCTTCGAACCTTGTCGAAGTCCGGCCGCGCACGATCGAGCTCCGCCATGACGGCGACAGCCACGAGCTACGAGTCGGCGAGGTCGTCGAGCTCCGCGCGGACCGACCAGTGGAGTCGGACGAACCCGTCGCGTGCGGGATCCCCGGCTACGAGCAGCCGGGGATCGAGCTGTACGCCGATCGCTTCGTCGTCGACGACGCGCCCTTTGCCTGGGAGCTCAGCGGCAAGTGCGCGTTTGCGAGTTCGTTCTCGTACGCCGGCTGAGGCTTACTTGCCGCCCAAGGCGTAATACAGCGGGAACGCGATCGCGAGGATGACGATCACCGCAAGCGCGACGATCCCGACGACGCCGATCTGGAGGTAGATCGGGGTCTTCGCGTCGCGGCCCTCGACGGCTTTCTCGACCACATCAGGCATGTCGTGCGGATTCGGCACGTCGCCTGTCTACCCTCGCGGCCGGCGATGCAAACGAGCCATCGACGCCGTGTCCATCAGGTGCAAATCCCCCATAAAGCCGTCGATGGCGGTCGATGTCGCGGTTGATGGCTGTCGATGGTGATGGTGATCTACATCACCCTCGGTGTCGAGATCGTCACATCTTCGTGCCGGATCCCGCGCGTTACGATTCACGCGATGGAGACCGACCGCCTTTTCTTCACCGAGAACGACGAGGCGAACGAGCTGATCGCGCGCGATCCGTTCGCGCTGCTCGTGGGTTTCGCACTCGACCAACAGGTTCCGGTCCCGATCGCGTTTCTCGGACCGTTGAAGCTCAAGCAGCGTCTCGGCAGCATCGAGCCGCGCGCGGTGGCGGATGCGGATCCCGAACACCTCGAGCAACTTTTTCGCGAACCGCCGGCGATCCACCGCTTCCCCGGCTCGATGGCGAAGCGCGTGCAGGAACTTGCACGCATCGTCGTCGACGAGTACGGCGGCGACGCCGCGCGCCTCTGGCGTGACGTCGACGGCGGCGAGCTCCGCGCGCGCATCGCCGCGCTGCCGGGCTTCGGCGAGATGAAGGTGAAGGCGCTCGGCTCGGTGCTTGCAAAGCGCTTCGGCGTCGAGTCCGCGCAAGAGCTCACGCCTGATCATCCGACGCTCGGCGACGTCGACTCGCCCGAGCGGCTGCTCGAGTATCAGAGCTGGAAGCGCGAGTACAAGGCAGCCCAGCGAGAGCGCACCTGATCTCGCTGCGCACGCTGCACGACGGCGGCCAGCGCGCCGAGGAGATCGCCGCTGACCTCGCCGCGTTTTTGAGCGCGGCGCAGCGAAGCCTCGAGATCGCGCTTTACGACGTGCACCTTCCGTCGCCGCTCGCCGAAGTCGTGAAAGAGCCGCTGATCGCAGCGTCAAAACGCGGCATACAGATCCGGCTCGCATACAACGAAGACCACGGCAAGATCCTGCCGCCACCGCCGAGCACGCGGCCGGAGATCCTTGCGGAGCTTCCGTTCGAGTCACGCGGCATCCTCGGCGTCCCCGACCTCATGCACCACAAGTACGTCATTCGCGACGGCTCGGCGGTGTGGACGGGCTCGACGAACTGGACCGTCGATTCGTGGACGCGCGAGGAGAACGTGATCGTCACCGTCGAGTCGCCGGGGCTCGCACGCTGCTTCGCGCAGGACTTCGAGCAGCTCTGGACGACGCTCGACGTCTCGAAGAGCGGACGCGTGCCCACCGCGGCGGTGCGTGTCGGCGAGACCAGCGTCCGGCCGTGGTTCTGCCCCAAGCGCGGCGAGAAGCTCGCGCACGAGATCGCCCACGCGATCGGCAGCGCGCGTCGCCGGGTTCGCATCGCGTCGCCTGTAATCACGTCGGCACCGATCCTCGGGACGCTCGCACAGGTCGCCCACGACGGTCGTGTCGACGTCTCCGGCGTCGTCGACGTGACGCAGATCCGCGAGGTGATCGACCAGTGGCGCGAGAACGGGAACGTCAGTTGGAAGGAGCCGCTGCTACGTGGCGCACTCGAGCGCGGCGCGTTCTCGGGCAAGCAGTCGACGCCGTACGCACCCGGCTCCGTGCACGACTACATGCACGCGAAGGTGACGATCTGCGACGACCTCGTCTTTGTCGGCAGCTTCAACCTTTCGCACTCGGGAGAGCAGAACGCGGAGAACGTCCTCGAGGTCGCCGACGCGTCGCTCGCAGATCAGCTGGCGTCATATGTCGACGCGCTGCGCAAGCGCTATCTGCCGGTGCAGCTTCCGTCCTGAAACCGCCGCAGGGCGCGCGCGCGCGCCTACCAACGAGCGCAGCGCACGCGACCGACGGCGATCGCGTACGTTGAGCGCGATGGAGCGAAGGCGGGTCACCCCATTCGCACCTGCGCTCGCGATGATCGCGCTTGCGGCGACGGTCGCGTCGGGCGCAGCGGCGCTGCGGCTGCCCGGCGCGAGAGCGTGTCCCGTCTTTCCCGCGACGAGCCCGTGGAACGAGCGCGTCGACACGCTGCCGGTCGCGCCTGATTCGGAGCGGCTGATCGCGTCGATCGGCCTCGACGCCGGCGTCCACGCCGACTTCGGCTCCGGCCTCTACGCGGGGCAGCCGATCGGGATCCCGTTCGACGTCGTCACGCGCAAGACGCCGCGCACACGCGTGCAGTTCGGCTACGCGGACGAAAGCGACAAAGGGGGCTATCCGATCCCGCGCAACGTCCACATCGAAGGCGGACGCAATGCCGACGGCGACCGCCACGCGATCCTCGTCGACCGCGACGCGTGCAAGCTCTACGAGCTGTATGCGCTCTACCCCACCCCGGGCGGCGGCTGGCGTGCGGGCTCGGGCGCGATCTGGAGCCTCCGCTCGACCCGTCTTCGTCCGGCCGGCTGGACGTCTGCGGACGCCGCCGGACTGGCGATCTTCCCCGGACTCGCGCGCTACGACGAGGTGCGGCGCGGCACGATCGACCACGCGCTTCGCTTCACTGCGCCGCACACTCGCCGCGCGTACGTCTACCCGGCGCGCCACTACGCGAGCTCAGCCGACGATCCCGCACTCCCGCCGATGGGGCTACGCGTGCGACTGAAACAGAACGTCGACATCAGCGGCTTGCCGCCGCAAGCGCGCGTCGTCGCGCTCGCGCTCAAGCGCTACGGGATGATCCTCGCGGACAACGGCTCGCCCTGGTTCGTCAGCGGCGCGCCCGATTCCCACTGGTCGAACGGCCAACTGCACACACTTGCGAAGCTTCGCGGCAGCGACTTCGAGGTCGTCCAGACCTAGCTATGCGGCGAACCGCGACAACGAGTCGCGCAGCCACTCCGGAATGGGCGTCTTCTCGAACGTCTGCGCGTCCACAACGACGTGCCGCAGCCACGCCTCCACGAGCAGCTCGTCGTCGCGGCGCATCTCGACGTCGGTGGTGATGCTCGTCTCGCCGAGCTTCGCGACGTGCATGCGCAGCTCGAGGAGATCGTCGTTCCGCGCGGGCGACCGGAACTTCACGTTCGCTTCGCCGACGACTGCGTCCACGCCGCGATCGACCATCACCTGCCAGCCTCCGACCGCTTCTCGCCACATCTCGGTGAGGCACACGTCGAAGTACGCGAGGTAGTTCGCGTTGAAGACGATGCCCTGCGGATCGCACTCGCCGTAACGGACACGGAGCGTGTGCACGAACGGCGTCACTGCGGCAGCCATTCTCGCACCTCGTCGAGGAAGCGCGGATCGATGGCGTGCTGCAGTGGGTACTCGCGATAAAGCACGTTCTCCATGCCGAGCAGATCGCGCGCTTCGCGACCGAAGGTCACCGGAATCACCGGGTCGTAGACGCCGTGCCCGATCGCGATCGGCGGCAACGGCGACTCGAGCTCGGCTTCCCAGCTCTCGACCTTCGGGATGAAGCCGGAGAACGCCGTCAAAGCAGCCGGACGAGGCCGTCCTCGACCGAGTCCGAGCGAATATGCCATCACGGCGCCCTGCGAGAAGCCGCCGAGCACGACGCGTTCCGGCGGAAACGGCAGCTCGGCGAGCCATTCCTCAAGGAGCGTGTATGCCGCGTCGAAAGTCTCGCGATGCGGGTGGCCGACGCGCTCGACGATGTACCAGTGCGCACCGCCGGGCGGCAGCGAGAGCGGCGCGCGCGGCGTGTACCCGTGCAGACGACGCTGTGGGTCCAAGTAGTCCAGCAGCGGAAAGAGGTCGTGCTCGTCCGCGCCGCGACCGTGCAAGAGCACGAGTGCACCGGCCGCGTCGCCGGCGGCCGGGCGTTCCAGCGCGTCGAGGCTCAACGGCGAGACCAGCTCGCGCGCGGATCCGGCAGCGGCGTCAGTACCGGCTCGATCCGCTCGCGGAGTTGCTCGAACGCCGGCGGCAGGACGAGCTTCTCGCCGAGGTGCTCGGGCTCCTCGTCGGTCGCGAAGCCCGGCCCGAGCGTCGCGAGCTCGAAGAGCACTCCGCTCGGCTCACGGAAGTAGACGGAGCGGAACCAGAAGCGGTCGATCACCGGCGTCGGCTGATAGCCCGCCTCCGCAACGGCTCGCCGCCAGGTCTCGTGCTCGTCCATCGTCGTCGCCCACGCGACGTGATGGACGGTGCCTGCGCCGGGAATGCCCGGCTCCTCGGGCGGCGAGTCGTATGCAATCCAGCCGCCACGGTCTTCGCCTCGTGCTTCCCAGGTGGCCTCGCCGAGCTGCTCGAACGCGAGCGCGCCTTCGAGCAACGGCCGGCTTCGCTCGGGATCGTGCGTGTACGCGCGCACGCCTTCGAACCCGTGCAATGCAAGCTCGCGCGGAATTTCCGGATGGTCGGCAATCAACGGCTCGTCGCTGCTCGTATCGACGACGAGCTCGTGCGCAAGGCCTTCCGGATCCTCGAAGCGCAGGCGGTCGCCGTCGCGCGCGCCGCCGACACGTTCGGCCCAGAAGTCGAGCGCGGCCTCGGAACCGACGCGCCAAACGACGGTGTGCACCATCCCTGCACCCGCTCGCCCGCGGCGAGCGCCCGGATACTCGAAGAACGTGATGTCGGAGCCCGCGTCGCCCCGCTCGTCTGCGTAGAAGAGGTGGTACACGCTCGGGTCGTCCTGGTTGACGGTCTTCTTCACGAGCCGCAGGCCGAGAAGGCCCGTGTAGTACTCGACGTTCTGAGGCGCGTCGCCGGTGATGCACGTGACGTGATGGATGCCTTCGAGCTTCATCTCGTTCCTTTCTAGCCGACGCCTGCGAGGAGAAACGCGCGGCTCTCCTTCACCATCTCGCGTGCGATCACGAGTCGCTGGATCTCTTGCGTCCCTTCGTAGATCTGCGTGATTTTCGCGTCGCGCATGAAGCGCTCGACCGGATACTCCTTGATGTACCCGTAGCCGCCCAGAACCTGGACGGCTTCCGTCGTCACCTGCATTGCGACGTCGCCGCAGATCAGCTTCGCCATCGCAGACGCCTTCGTCAGCTCGGCGTCGGGAACGCCCGCGTCGACCATCTGCCCGAACCGGTAAAGGACGCCTCGCGCCGCTTCGCACATCGTCTCCATGTCGGCGAGCTTCGCAGCGATGAGCTGGTGCTCGACAATCGGCTTGCGCATCGTCTCGCGCGTCTTTGCGTACTCGAGCGCGTAGTCGGTCGCACCCTGTGCAATCCCAAGCGCTTGCGCCGCAACCCCCGGCCGCGAGCGATCGAGGATCCGCATCGCGATCCGGAAGCCCTCGCCCTCGTCGCCGAGCAAGTTCTCCGCCGGGATCCGGCACTCGTCGAAGGCGAGCTCGCCGGTCGTGGAGCCGCTGATGCCGAGCTTCGGCTCGAGCCGCGTCACCTCGAACCCGGGCGCGTCGGACTCGACGAGGAAGGCGCTGATGCCCGGGTGGCCTGCGTCCGGATCGGTCTTCGCGAAGACCGTGTAGAGGTTCGCGACGCCCGCGTTCGTGATGAACCGCTTGGTCCCGTTCAGGACGTAGTACTCGCCTTCGCGCCGCGCAGTCGAGCGCATCGCCGCGCTGTCGGAGCCGCTGCCGGCCTCGGTGAGCGCGTACGCGCAGAGCCATTCGCCCGTCGCGAGCCGCGGGAGGTACTTCGAGCGCTGCTCGTCGGTGCCGGCGAGCTTCAGCCCGAGGCTGCCGAGCTCCTGTACGGCCAAGAGAAGCGCACTTGTCGCGCAGACCTTCGCGACCTCTTCGATCGCGACGAGCGACAGCAGCGCCCCCGTGCCGGACCCGCCGTGCTCTTCGTCGTAGAGCAACCCGAAGATCTCGTGCTCGCGAAAGAGCTCGACGACGTCCCAAGGAAACTCGTGCGACTCGTCGATCTCCGCCGCGCGCGGCGCGATCCGCTCCCGCGCGAGTGTCCGGACGAGCTCGCGGATCTCGCGCTGCTCATCGGTGAGAGCGTCCCAAGCCACGCCCGGGATTGTGCCTTTAAGGGGAAGTCACTGTGTCGTAACGGCAACTCAACACAAGCGGTTCATGCTCGGCTGCACCGGCGCAGATGGAGCCAGAGTTCGGCGCCGGAGCGGCGCGCGGCCAGCCGGTTTGCCGCTCCGGCGCCGAGGCCCATCGCCTCGGCGACGGTGCAGCGGCGCTAGACCTTGACGGCCTTCGCGCCGTAGCGCGCGGTGAAAGCCTCGGTGTCGACCTCTTCGAGCTCGATCTCGCCGGCGAGCACGCCTGCCTTCCACTCCTCGTGCGCAGGGATGTTCTCGTGGAACTCCGGCATGACCTCGCGCGCGAAGAGCGTGAGGCTGTCACAGATATCGGCGTGCGTGTTGCGGCCAGCCTGATTCAAGAGCACGACCTGGTCGATGTTCGACGTCTCGAACTTCCGGAGCTTCTTGCGCAGCGTCTCGGGCGAGCCGATCAAGCCGCCGGAGAGCGCACGCTCGACCTGCTCCTCGTTCTCCGCCTTCCACTTCAGATACTCGTTCCACATGTTGAGCGCGCCCGGCGGCGGCCGCTCGCGGTCGCGGCTGCCCGCGTAGAAGCGGAGGCAGAACTGGAAGAACGTGACGCCGTCGGCGCGCGCACGCGCTTCCTCGTCGGTCGGCGCGCACATGAACATCGAGACAAGCGCGATGTTCGGATTCGCCTGGTACTCGGCGAGCTTGTCGAGCCGCTTCGTCAGCGCGTTGTAGTACGCGTGCACCCAGGCGTGCGCGGCATCTGCGCTCACGAACTGGAAGCCGAGTGCGCCGAGCCCCCGTGTCCCCGCGTACTCGATCGTCTCGAGCTGCGAGCACGCAACCCAGAGCGGCGGGTGCGGCTTCTGCCGCGGCTTCGGCAGCACGTTGCGCGCCGGGAACTTGAAGTACTCGCCGTCGTAGCTCGTGCCGCCGTCGCCGAACATCGGGATCACCGCACGCACTGCGTCCTCGAAGATCGCGCGCTTCTCCTCGAAGGGCACGCCGAACGGCTCGAGCTCGGTGACGCTCGCGCTCTCGCCCATCCCGAACTCGACGCGACCGTCGCTGACGAGATCGAGCGCAGCGATGTGCGCGGCGACCTTCGCCGGATGGTTCGTCGTCATGTGCATGATCCCGTGCCCGAG
>JBKPRX010000020.1:0-18547 GCA_046734795.1 Actinomycetota bacterium | reverse complement strand
TCGCTACACCGTCGGTTCAGGATCCACGCGAGGCGCCCTGGGGCGACCTCGGCGTCGACGTCGTCATCGAGTCGACCGGCCGTTTCCGAGCGAGAGGAGACGCCGCCAAGCATCTCGAAGCAGGGGCGCAGAAGGTGATCGTGTCAGCGCCGGCGAAGAACCCGGACGTCACGGTCGTCCTCGGCGTCAACTTCGAGGATGCGTACGACGCCGACGCGCACCGGATCATCTCCAACGCGTCGTGCACGACGAACTGCCTCGCCCCTGTTGCAAAGGTGTTGAACGAGACACTCGGTATTCGCCACGGCGTGATGACGACGATTCATGCCTACACCGGTGACCAGCGGTTGCTCGATGCGCCGCACAAGGACTATCGCCGCGCTCGCGCCGCCGCAGCCAACCTCGTGCCGACCACGACCGGAGCTGCGAAGGCACTCGGACTCGTGATTCCAGAGCTCGAGGGCAAGCTGCACGGCTACGCGGTGCGGGTTCCGGTTCCGACGGGGTCGCTGGTCGACCTCACGCTCGAGGTCGAGCGACCGACCACCGTCGACGAAGTGAACGCGATCGTGCACGACCGTGCCGGCGTGGACGAGCTGGCGGGAATCCTCGCCTACAGCGACGAGCCGCTTGTCTCGTCGGACATCGTCAGGTCACCGTACTCCGCGATCTTCGACGCAGGTCTCACAACTGTCGTCGACGGGACACAAGTAAAGGTGATCGCCTGGTACGACAACGAGTGGGGCTATTCGAATCGGCTCGTGGATCTCGCGCAGCGGGTCCTCGTACCCGTTGCGGTCTGAACGGAGAGAGCGCGGCGCGGTTCGCCCGCGCCGCGCTCGTTCGCTACCGCGGACGGCTCAACTGGCCGAGCTAGCCGCGCGTCGTTCGTCCAGCCACGTCTCGACAGAATCGACGAGGCCGTCGGACGGCCGATCAGTGCGAAGGACGAGCACGGCCTCGGCGGGCACCTCGTCCAGCGGTTCCATCTCGGCTGCCTGCCGGTTTACGACCGCAACGTCCGCGTCGGAGATCCGCGCGTTGCGCTCCCGGCGACGAGCGCGCTCGGCGAGCACGACCGCCGGTGCTACGCACTCGACAAAGAGCGGCGCTGGGTGCGAGCCGCCGTACGCTGCCCGGAAGGCGTCGCGGTGGCTGCGACGCCGAAACGTGGCGTCGACGATCGCGCCGGTGGCGCACTCAGCGGCAGCTCGCCGGCCGAGCTCGCGATAGACGTCGAGGCTCCGCTCCTCGGCGTACGCGTGGTCGGGTGCGCGCTCGGTGGGCGACAGCCCGAGCATCGTCTTGCGCACGACATCCGAGCTCAATACCGGCAACCGCGACCGCTCGGCGAGCTTCGACGCAAGCACAGACTTGCCGGATGCGGCCTGTCCTGTGACGACCACGACGAGTGGGCAGCGCGCACGCCACTCGAGCTGCCGCGCGATCTGCGCGTATCGTCGCGCCTCGACAAACGCGAGATCGTGCTCGGTTCCCGGCCGGAGCTCGCCCGCCCGGACGCAGGCCACCTTCGCCCGCACCCAGGCCCGATAAGCGGCATAGAAGAAGAGCAGGGCTTCCGAGCCGTAGTCGCCCCCGGCGCGCCGGTATTCGGTCGCGAGCTCGCCTGCAAGGTCCGGTCGGTCGGCCGCCCAGAGATCCATGACGAGAAAGGCGAGGTCTGCTGCGACGTCGATCTGGCGCAGCCGCGGATCGAACTCCACCGGGTCGAATGCTTCGATCTCGTCGGTGACGACGACGTGCTGAGCGCGCAGGTCGCCGTGGCAATCGCGCACCCAGCCCGTTGCGCATCGTTGCTCGAAGAGCTCACGGTGAGCATGGAGAAACGCGACTGCGAAACGATGACTGCGCTCGAGCAGTCCGTCGAAACGCTCCGACCAGGTGAGGAGAGTCGAAAAGTTCTCGCCAATGGACGCGGCAACGTCCGCAGCGGGCGAAGGAGCTTCGACGTGCTCCGCAGTCAGGTGGAAGGCAGCGATGCGTCGGGCGACTCGTTGCAGGTCGTCGACGTCGGCCGTTCCTGCGGCGAGCAGCGTGGCGAGTGTCCGCGACTGATCGACGCGGCGCATCTCTACGGCGTACTCGAACACGTTCGCCGCGTCCGCGTCCGTCAGCTCGAAGCCATTGCCGAGGCGACGGATCCCGCGAACGCCGAGATAGGTGCGCGGCGCGAGCCGGCGACCGAGGCGTACCTCTTCCTCGGAGAGCTGCCTTCGCCGGTCGGGGGATCCGTAGTCGAGGAACGGCAGGACGATCGGCTTTCGAACCTTGTACGCAAGCTCACCGGCGAGGAAGACCCACGAGATGTGCGTCTCGACGAGATCGACGTCCGGCGGGCCATGCGGATAGAAGGTCGGCTCGAGCATCGCGTCCACGAGACGAAGCCGTGCGCCTTCCTCGTGCGGAGCGTTCACAGCCACAACGATGATCTGTCCCTTAGAAGCCGAGGCCGATCTTCGGCACCTGTCGCGCGTGCCATGAGTACCGCTCGTGCGCGATGCGGGGCGGCCACTCGATCACCTCGGCCCACGGCGCAAGCGCCGAGGAGAGCGCCGGATCGTTGACGATTCCGTCGACGACTCGCTCGACGTTCCGGCCTTCGAACAGAAACACCACTTCGGTACCGCTCAGGAAGACGTTGTGCTGGTCGAGGCCGAAGTCCTCGGGATCGAAAGGCGGGCCGGCTCTCACCAATGCTTCCGCCTTCGCAGCGGTGGCGGGCCTCAATCTCCCCACGATCATCAGCCTGTTCACGTCGCCGCTCCTCGCCGAGCGCGGGCACGTCGAACGACGGCGTCTTCGCCGGGATAGAACACGGTCTCGCGGTCGTCTTCCCACCGGACGCGGTAGTGCACGCGACCCTGACTCTCGAGGACCTCGAGGATCTCACCGAGCCGCGGATGCTCGCCGAGTCGATGCGCATGCACCTCGATCACGTCGCCGGGCTCGGCCAAGACATCTCGGTTCGGCTGCGCGTCGTCTGTCGTCACAAGACCACGATTGCTCTCCGAACGACGAACGGCATCCGCGGATACCCGGATCGGAACCTGCGCTTCACCCGTATTCGGTCTGCGCGTTGGACAGCCGCGCGTGACGTGCCGTTCAGTCCGAGCGCTTACGGCTCACGTCGGGAGCGTGCTGCCGTGCGAGGTCGAGCGCAACGGCAAGCAGCAACGTTCCTGCCCAGGCGTTGACCGGGTCGAAGGTGAGACTCTCTCGATCGCCGATTCGATCTGAGATGAACCAAACGATGAACCAGAGAAGCGTCATGTGTCCGAGTGCCTCCTAAACGAGGATGTCCACGGCGGTTTGCACCGAGCAGCCGCGCTCGAGCAGAAACGCCGCGAAATGGATGTCGACGTCGTCGCGGCCGCTCAAGAAGAGCGCGTCGCACCTGGGATAGCCGGCCCGTTCGAGCTCGTCGCGCCGAGACTGGCGCACCGGATCCGGCGCAGCCGTCGTCTCCGCCAAGGTCGCTTCTCTCATGCCACGATCGTGGTTACTCGTGCGTGCGTGGACGACAGCGAGTTCGCGGAACCGAGACGTGGCAACTACTGAGTCGCCCCGCCGTGGCGATGGACCGAGGCCCGACATCGCGGGTCGCCGCCGGCGTTCGCTTGACGAATTGTCCGGCCGCTAGCCGCCGGCGGCTTCGTAGCGCTCCCCCCGCTCGGCGAGCGCTGCCTGCGCCGCCGCGAGTCGCGCCACCGGCAGGCGGAACGGCGAGCAGCTGACGTAGTCGAGGCCCGCGCGGTGGCAGAAGGCGATCGACCTCGGGTCGCCGCCGTGCTCCCCGCAGATGCCGACCTTCAGGTCCGGCTTGACGCTTCTGCCGCGATGAACACCGATCTCGACGAGCTCGCCGACGGCGTCCTGGTCGAGGGTCTCGAACGGATCGTCGGCTACCACACCGTCTTCCATGTAGCCCGCGAGGAACGTGCCCTCCGCGTCGTCGCGCGACAGACCGAGCGTCGTCTGGGTGAGGTCGTTCGTCCCGAAGGAGAAGAAGTCGGCGTGCTCGGCGATCTCGGCAGCGCGAAGCGCGGCGCGCGGAAGTTCGATCATCGTTCCGCAGATGTACCCGACCTTCGGCGCCTCCTCCGCCATCACACGATCGGTCAGGTCGCGCAAACGGCGCAGCTCCTCGGCGTAGGCAACGAGCGGATGCATGATCTCAACCTGCGGTGCAACTCCGATGCGCGCGGTCACTTCGTTCGCCGCGCGGGCGATCGCCCGAACCTGCATCTCGTAGATCTCCGGCCAATGCAGACCGAGCCGGCAGCCGCGCATACCGAGCATCGGATTCACCTCGTGAAGCGCCCGGATCCGCTCTCGCATGCGCTCGCTCGTGGCGTCGTCTTCGGCTGGAAGGAACTCGTGTAGCGGCGGGTCGAGCAGGCGAATCGTGACCGGCAGCCGCGACATCTCCGTGAACAACGCTTCGAAGTCCGCTTGCTGGAACGGCAGCAGGCGCTCCAGCGCAGCGCGTCGCTCTGCTTCGTCGGCCGCAAGAATCATCTCCTGCACGACCGGCAGCCGTTCCTCGCCGAAGAACATGTGCTCGGTGCGGCAGAGGCCGATCCCCTCGGCACCGAGCGCGTGGGCCCGCCGCGCGTCGACAGGCGTATCGGCGTTCGCGCGAACGCCGAGCGTTCGGTGAGCGTCGGCCCACCGGAGGACCGTCTCGAGATCCGGGTTCGTCTCGGGGTCGACGAGCGGCGCAACGCCGACGATGACGCGTCCGAGCGAGCCGTCAACCGTGATCGAGTCACCTTCGCGAAGCTCGACGTCTCCGATCGTGCAGACGCCGCGCGCTTCATCGATCTTGAGCGCCTCGCAGCCTGCGACGCAGGCCTTGCCCATGCCGCGCGCAACGACGGCGGCGTGCGATGCCATCCCGCCGTGCGCCGTCAGGATCCCTTCGGCTGCGGCGAGGCCGTGGATGTCGTCCGGGCTGGTGTCGAATCGGACGAGGACCACCGGCTCGTTCTGTCCACGCTCTGCGGCCGCATCGGGGTCGAACACGATCGCGCCGGCAGCCGCTCCCGGAGACGCCGCCACGCCGGTTGCGGCAACCTTGACGGGAATGTTCGGATCGACCGTCCTGTGCAGGAGCTGGTTGAGCGACGTCGGCTCGATGCGAAGGACCGCGTCCTCGCGCGTGATCAGCCCTTCCTCGACCATCGCGACTGCAGCGCGCAGAGCTGCCGCCGCGGTCCGCTTCGCCGAGCGCGTCTGCAGGACGTACAGCTTCCCCTGCTCGATCGTGAACTCGACGTCCTGCACGTCGCGGTAGTGACGTTCGAGTACGTCGAGCGCTTGCGTGAGCTCCGCGGCGGCCTGCGGAAGAAACGCCTCGAGCTCTGCGAGCGGCTGAGGAGCGCGGATGCCGGCGACGACGTCCTCACCTTGAGCGTCGACGAGAAACTCTCCGTATGGGAGCCGCTCGCCCGTCGCCGGGTTGCGCGAGAAAGCGACCCCGGTCGCGGACCGCTCACCGGCGTTCCCGAACACCATTTGGACGACATTCACCGCGGTCCCGATGTCGTCGGGTATCGCGTTCAGCTTGCGATACACCTGTGCTCGGGGGTTCTGCCACGAGCCGAAGACGGCATTCACGGCGCTGCGCAGCTGCCGCCGGGCGTCTTGCGGGAAGGCGTGACCGAGCGCGTCGACGTAGAGCCCCTTGTACGTCTCCACGAGCCGGCGTAGATCATCAGCGGTCAGATCGGTGTCGACGGTCGCACCGCGCGCGTTCTTTAGCTCGGAGAGAGCTACCTCGAAGCAGCGGCCGTCGATCCCGTCGACCACCTCGCCGTACATCTGGATCAAGCGGCGGTAGGAGTCGTAGGCGAAGTGAGCATTGCCGGTTGCTTTGGCAAGCCCTTCCGCCGCGGCGTCTGTCAGGCCGAGGTCGAGGACGCTGTCCATCATCCCGGGCATCGAGATCGCTGCGCCGGAGCGCACCGAGACGAGCAGCGGATTGTCGATGCAGCCGAAACGCTTGCCGGTCCGCTCCTCGAGGCGGTGCACGGCGTCATCGAGCTGCTGGTCGAGGTCTGGTGGGTCGGCGCCGCGGCTCAGGTATGCGCGGCATGCATCGGTCGTAACGGTGAAGCCGGCGGGGACCGGCAAGCCGAGCCGGGTCATCTGCGAGAGGCCGATGCCCTTGCCGCCGAGCTGCGCGCGACCCCCGGGCGCCTCTTCATCGAAGTCGTAGATGTAACGCGTGTCGACTGCGGCGATTGTCATCGCGGCCGCCTTTCGCTTAAGCAGTGAGTTTCTCCGGCCCAAGTCTCCCCGGCGAAGAGCGTGGCCACATCCGGACTCGCTACGTCTCTGCCGCCGGAAAAGCCGCAACACGCGCGGCACTTCCGTTCCCGTGTGCGGCGATGGTCTTGTGGACCGGCCGATGCTCGCGTTCGGCGCTCGTCGAGCGTCGACCGACATCCCTTGGGCGGGACAGCCGACACGCGCGCCGGCTGTCCCGCCTCTGCGCCGGTGTCAGCCGGCGTCAGTCGTCCATTCGCTCGTACGCGTGCGCGCCGTCACGTCCTTTCGGCCGCGAGCGCCGGCGCCGCTTCGCCGTGGTGGACGAGTTCCGGCGCCGCCTTGCCGTCGAGGACGACCTTGAGCGCGTGGGTCTCGGCTGCGGCGGCGAAGACCTCATACGCCTCTTCGGTCTCCGACAGCGCGAAGCGGTGCGTCGCGAACAAGCTCGGATCGAGGCGCCGCTCCGCGATCAACCGCATCAACTGCGGCGTCGTCGTGGTGTCGACGAGTCCGGTCGTGATCGTGATGTCACGGATCCAGAGCGTCTCGAGATGGAGCGTGGCCGGATGCCCGTGCACACCGACGTTCGCGACGCGGCCGCCGGGTCGCACGATCGCGGCACAGAGCTCGAAGGTCTCCGGCACCCCGACCGCTTCGATGGCGACGTCGACACCAAGCCCGTCCGTGAGCTCCTGGATTGCGGCCTCGACGTCTTCGGTGCCGTTGTTGATCACGGTGTCCGCGCCGAACTCCAGTGCCTTGTCCAAGCGGGCATCGGCGAGATCGATCGCGATCACGCGGCTCGGCGTGAACAGCTTCGCGGTCATGATCGTCGCGAGTCCGATCGGGCCAGCACCGACGATCGCAACCGTGTCTCCGGGCTGGACACCGCCGTTGAGGACGCCGACTTCGTACGCCGTCGGCAGGATGTCCGCGAGGAAGATCACATCCTCGGGCGTGAGCCCCGCCGGCAGCTTGTAGACGGACGTGTCCGCGAAGGGGACACGAGCAAACTCAGCCTGCAGGCCGTCGATGGTGTGGCCGAAGATCCAACCGCCGCCGCCGGTACAGAGTCCGTAGTGGCCTTCTTTGCAGAAGCGGCAGCGTCCGCACGAAGTGATGCAGGACACGAGCACCTGGTCGCCAGGCTCGACGGTTGTCACCGCCGCGCCGGTCTCGACGATCGTCCCGACCGCCTCGTGACCCAGGATCGTGCCCGGCGTTACCTCCGGCACGTCACCTTTCAAGATGTGCAGATCGGTTCCGCAAATCGTGGCGACGTCGATGCGGACGATGGCGTCGGTCGGTTCGCGGATGATCGGGTCGGCAACGTCCTCCCAAGCCCGTTCACCGGGACCGTGGTACACAAGCGCGTTCATCACGCCTCCTTTCGGTCCAAGTGATCGTCGCTCAGCGAGTCTTTTTCGGAATCGGGGGGCCACCGGACGCATACGGCGGGTTTCCCACAGTCGCCGCCGGCTCCACGCACGACCCGGAGCGACAGGCGTACGATCGTTGTCCGCCATGGTCGATAGTGGACGTCGTGATGACTCGTCGGCTTGGATCTTTGCCGCGGTTGTCGCAAGCGTCACGAACGGCTTCGAGTGCCGTGCGTCGCTCGATTCGAAGGGCCGCGCGGTCGCCGGCGCGCCTGTTACACCGCTCTTCTTCGGCAATCCCGCGGGAGCCGCCACGACGCTGAATCAGCTTCTCCGCCAAGGCGCCATCGCAGTTGCCTAATCGCTGACGGCCGTAGGAATGCGCGCGCTCCGGGTCAGGTGAGAGGGCGTGGTCGCGAGACGCGATACAGCTGGAGCCGCTCGATCGCTGCGCTCGCCATTTCGGCGACGTGCCCGAGCACTTGCTTGTCGCGATCCGTCAACAGGACGCCTTCGGCTGCGACGACCTCGAGCGAACCGAGGGAACCACCTCGAAGCGCACGCAGCGGAACGACGGCGCAGTCACGATCGTCTGAACCATGGTCGACATCGTCCGACGACGTGACCTCGAGCGCGAGATCGCACGCATCGGCGTTCGTGCGAACGGTGCAGCGCGCCGCGCCGACGAGCTCACGTGCTTGCTCTGCAACCAGTTGGAGTGCCTCGCCGAGTGATTCGCGGCTCGAGCCCGCGAGCGATTCGTCTGACAGGAGGCTCGAGAGGCGTCGTAGGAGCGTTCCGCTCCACTGCTCGAGCGCGGTCTGTTCCCGCGCTTCGCGGTAGCCACGGTGGACCATCTCGAATGCCGAGAGGCTCTCGACGAGGAACTCTCCGGCGATGGCGGCTTGCTCAGCGCGTTCGAGCCCACCGTCACGGGCGCACTCCGCAAGCGCTTCGTGGTGGATGCCGGCTACGTCGAGGATCGCAAGTTCGAAAGAAACGGCTGCGCGTCCCAGCTCGTAAGCCTCGTGGAGCGTCACCTCGCTCGGCTCGGCGAGATGAGCCGCCAGCGCCGCTGAATACTTGTGGCGAAAACCGGCTGTCGCTCCCGGCGAACGTACCGCAGTCATCGGCCTCGACCGCGACTGTTCCGCGGTCAGCACGTCAGGAAACGTCGGGGGCCTCGTCCTTGCGCCGCCTCCGTTCGCGAAGCCGTTCGAGCTCGTCGCGAACGCGCCACTTCGTCATGGTGACCGTCGTTCCGCTGTCTGCGTCCGACTCGAGCGCGAACTCGTCCATCAGTCGCCGCGCACCGGGTAGGCCCAAGCCAAGCCCGCCACGGCCGGCGTAGCCCTGCTCGAGAGCCGAAGCGATGTCCCGAATCCCGGGACCTGAGTCGGTCGCGACGACTTGCAGTCCATATCGCGCGTCCTCGACCACCGACCTCATCACGAGCTGTCCGCGGCCGGCGTGCACGATGATATTCCGCGCGATTTCAGAAACGGCAGTCGCGATCAGAGTCGCGTCGGTGCGTGTGAAGCCGAGCTCCGATGCGAGCGAACGGGCGGCGGCGCGAGCAGCGATCATGTCGCTGCCGGCATTGAGCTCGACGCACACCTCGTCCTTCACGGTTGTCGCGTGAGGACGTGAAGAGCCTCGTCCACGTCGAGCGCCGTCCGGACCGGCGCGAGGTTGAGGTTGAAATGGGCGAGCGCGATCGCGACGTCGGGCTGGATGCCGACGATGATCGTCTCGGCCCCGCGCAGTCTTGCCGTGATGGCGAGCGATCTGAGCGCGCGGGCGATGAAGGAGTCGATGACGTCGAGTGCGCTGACGTCGACGATGACTCCGCGCGCACGAGAACGGCCCACGCGTTCCGCGATCTCATCCCGGAGCGCGATGGCCTGCTCATCGGTCAGATCCGACTGGATCGACGCGATGATGTTTTCGCCCTGGTGCAGGATCGCGACGTTGTTCACCGCAACTAGCGCACCGTTCGGTCGCCAGCCGATTGGCGCTCGATCAGCAGGCGCTCCGCCTCTTCGAGTCCACCCTGCAAATCGCCGACGGTGTGCATCATGCTGAGGTCGACGCCGAGATCGACGAGTGTTTGCGCGATGCGCGACGAGAGACCGGTGATGATCGCGCTCGCGCCCATCAATCGCGCTGATTCGACCGTCTGCACGAGGTGATTGGCGACCGTCAGATCGATCGTCGCGACGCCCGTGATGTCGATGACGACGACGCGAGCGCGGTTCGATTGGATCGCGCCCAGAAGCTGCTCCGTTAGCTGCCGTGCACGCGCCGCATCGAGGCCGCCGATGATCGGGAGAATCAGCAGTCCGTCACGAACTTGGAGCACCGGTGTCGAAAGCTCGTGGATCGCCTCCTGCTGCTCGCGGATGACGCGCTCGCGCTCGTCGACGAAGCTGACACCCACGGTGACTGCGATTCGGTTTGCCGCCGGCTCGTACGCGTCCAAGATCCGGTCGAGCAGGCCCTCGTCGTTCTTGTACTTCACGAACAACGAACGCGCGAGGACGTCTCGCAAGAGCAGGACGATGCCGAGCACCTCGTCGGTCTCGACTCCGCGCGGGATGATCCGTTCGGAGAGATCGCGTGCGTACGACTGCAGGGTCTCGACACTTCCGGTCTCGAGCGCGTTGACGTAGTTGTCATAGACAGCTGTGACTTCGGAAAAGATCTCCTCCGCCGTCATCACGCTCAGCAGCCGCTCGGCAGTAATCCGCCGCACCCACTCCTCGCGCAACCGCGTCCGGTTCTGCCGGAGGTACGCGACGAGCTCGGGAAGGAGCGACTCGTCCAAAGGATGTTCGGTCTTCTGGTTGGACGTACGCGTCGTCATCGCGCCTCCTGGTCTCGTGTTGTCTGCGAGCGCTAGCCGCGGTCGGGCGCAGGACGAAGCTTCCCGCGCACGCCGTCGACGAACACCCGCGTAGTCGCCGCGACGATGTCTTCCCGCCCGAGCGGGCCCGAAGCCCTCAACACTCCGCCGAGAAGACCGACGAGTGCCTCCGCGAGAAAGGGGGCCGCAAGATCGGTGCGCAGCTCTCCGGTCGCCTGTCCACGCTCGAAGACCTCTCTCAGCGGCTGCCCGATCTCCGCCTCGTACGCTGCCGGCCGGCCGCCTGCGCTCTCCCGCGCAACCACGATGAACGCTGGGCCTGTATCGACGAGAGCGCGGATTGCCCGCTCGATCGCCGTGGGTGCATCGACGCTGTCGAGCCGCGCGGCCGTGATCCTGCTTCCGGCTGCCGCGACGCCCCGCTTTGCGAGCTCGGCGAGCAGCACTTCGCGATTTGGGAAGTAGCGGTAGAGCGTGGCGCGTGCCATGCCAGCGGCCGATGCGACCACCGCCATGCTCGCTTCAGAGCCTGCTTCGGCAAAAACCGTCGCCGCCGCGTCGAGAATCGCCGACTCGACTCGCTCCTGAAGAGGTGTGCGCGGCGTGGGGCCGATCCGCCCGCGGCGTTTTGGTGCGGGCGCGCTCGGCACGGTGATCGAGTTTAGCCTTCTCACCATGAGACAATAATGTCTCACATATGGATACTCTTGAATCACAGCACGAGTTGGCGTTTCAGGAGCAGCGGCCTCTCGTACAGCGCCGCCTCCTACGGGAGGTGAACGAGCGGATCTTCGAAGTCGCGCAGGGCTGGGGCCTCGACGACGTGCCGACGTCGTTCCACTGCGAGTGCGGCTGCGCCGGTTGCGCCGAGCTCGTTCCGCTCACCGAGACCGAGTACGCGCAGGTTCGCGCGTCGAAACACGTCTTCATCGTCGCACCGGAGCACGGCGCGATGGCCCGCGGGCGCGTCGTCGGCGAGATCGCTCGGCGCGCTGTGCTCGTGGAGAGCGAGCTCGAACAGGACGCTCCCTTTTAGCGGAGGGGGCCTAACGACATGACGCGAGGAGGTTCACAGTGACGACGACAGACATGTGGATGTATCGCGAGACGAGCTGGACGCAAACTGACTTGTCCGGCTTCAGCGTGGAGGCGATGGACGGCTCGATCGGAAAGATCGACGAAGCGTCGAACGACGTCGGTGCGAGCTACATCGTCGTCGACACCGGACCATGGATCTTCGGCAAGAAAGTTCTTCTTCCCGCAGGGATCGTTCGCGACGTCGACTTCGACGCCGAGACGGTCTTCGTCGCGCGCACGAAGGACGAGATCAAGAACGCACCGGAATTCGACCCCGATCGCTACAACGACGCCAACTATCGAACGAAGGTTGGCGGCTATTACGGTCAGGGCGGTCGCGGTTACCGCGACTCGGGGTTCTAGCGCAAGCTGCGGGGACGCCAGCGCGGCGGCGGCGAGGATCGCGTGAACGCGTGCACGCGACTCGTCGCCGCCGCGCGGGAAGGCAGGTGTTCTACCTTCCGGCTCGTCGCGCGCGCGGCGCGGATCTCAACGCCGGGTCGGGTCGTCGCCTGCGACGAGTGCGCGCAGGCTCTCGTGCTCCTCGCGGCACGCCGGGCAGCCTTCGAGGTGTGCGCGTAGGCCCGGGATCGCAGCGTTTGCATCCTCGCCGGCAAGCTCGAGCTCGACGTAGCGATCGAGGTGCTCGAAGCACGCGTCGCAGTCGATCTCGCGGTCCGCGGGGCCGAGGAGTCGCTGGAATACCTGGTCGCGATCGGGCTTGTTCATCGAGTTTGCTCCTCGAGTCCGCGCTCGCGAAGCTCGTGACGCAGCTTCTGGCGAGCGTCGTGCAGTGTCTTGTACAGGGCGCCGCGTGTCGTCCCGAGTCGATCGGCGAGCACGTCGATGGGCACGCCGTTCACCGCGAGCGCGAGCAGAATCCGGCGCTGGTGCGGCGTGAGCGCGGTCTCGATCGCCGTCTGCACCGCCTGCAGCAGCTCGTGCTGCTCGGCGGCCGCGCCGGGCTCGAGCATGTTCGTCGAGAACACGGTCCACGCCTCGGGCTCGAGCGGGATCTCGCGCCCTTGCCAGGCGCGTTTCCGCACCTTCACAGCAGCTTCGAGCAGGGCGAACTTGTACGCCCACGTCGTGAACCGGCTGGCACCTCGGAAGTCGTCGAGCCGCGCGAGCACGCTGACGAGCGCGTCGTCCGCCGCCTCGGTCGCGATGTCGTCGAGGTCGTCTCCGCGAAGGTGGGGCACGGTCGTGCGACGGCGCGCAACCTCGAACCGTGCCCCACGGAGCAATAGTGCGTGGAGGCGCTCGACGGCCCGGTCGTACGTCGCACCGTCCGAGCGAAGCTCGCGCAACCACTCCCGCGACGAGTCGTCGAGCGCGGGTGCCGTCGCCGTTTCGATCGTCGGCTCCACCGAGTGCACGGTTGGAAGCGTAGTCGCCGTCACGCCGCCTCCTCCGTCTCGAGTGGGGCAAGGATCCGAACGGCGAGCGTCGGTGGGCATCCGCGCTCGACGAGGTCGATCAACGCGTGCAGGTCGTAGCGCGAGTCGCGCGCGAGGTCCGCAGCGACTGGTCGCTCGAACCCCGCGTCGACGAGCTGGTCGCGCCGCCACGCGACGACTTCTTGCTCGACTTGCTCTCGCTGCGCCTGTGCCTGCATCGTGCCGATCGCTCCTACGCAGTCCCGTGTAGGCGGACGCGTTGCGCGCTCCGGCGGTACGGCAACCGGACGGATGCGCCGCGAAACGCCCACGCAAGTCGCGTCAGCGTGAGGGCGGCGAGCATCAACCCGAAGTCGCGCAGCGCGATGTCGTAGTACTCCGGCGCGTTGTTCGTCAGCAAGTTGAGGACGATCCCCGCGAGCCATGCGGCGACGAGCGGGCCGCCGATCCACGGCGCGATTGCCACGACGAGACCAGCCGTGATCTCGACGGCGCCCACGAAGTACATGAACTGCTGAGCCGTACCCGGCATGAGGTCGTTGACCCAGCCCGCGAGGTAGTCGGGCCAGTGCACGGTCCAGTTGAAGAACTTGTCGATCCCGAACAGGATCGGCGCCACCGTGAAGCCGACCCGCAGCAGCCAGAACGCCTGCTGCGCGGCAGAGCGCACGCGATCGACGTCGGTCACTCCTGACTCCATTCTCGATACCTCCTCGTTCGCTTCAGGTGCTTTCAACCTCGTTTGTGTCGGCGGCGGCGCGTTTCTTACGTCCCGGCGTAAGAAGTCGACGTGCCGCGACACCAAAGAGAAAACGAGGAGGTCTCATGAAACGAAGGATTGCGGCCATCGCGGCCGCGACTCTCGCGGCAGCCGCCGTTGCAGGACAGTCAACGGCGCAGGAGTCCCCGGCGCCGAACGTCCAGAAGGCGGTCACGTTCCACCGGACGATGGACCGGCTGTGGCAGGACCACGTCACCTGGACACGCGACGTGATCATCAGCTTCGTGGCCGGCGCGCCCGACTTGAACCCCGCGCTCGCGAGGCTCCTGCGGAACCAGGTCGACATCGGCAATGCGATCAAGCCGTACTACGGACCCGCCGCCGGCAAGAAGCTGACCGGCTTGCTGCAGACGCACATCAAGGAAGCTGTGCCGGTCCTCACCGCCGCAAAAGCAGGCGATCAAAAGGCGCTGAAGCACGCGCTCGACGTCTGGTATGCGAACGCCCACCAGATCGCGGCGTTCCTCAGCAAGGCGAACCCCACCGCGTGGCCGCTCGCGGCGACGACGCAGATGATGAACGAGCATCTGAAGCTGACGACGAACGAAGCGGTCGCGCGCCTGAAAGGAAACTGGCGGGCCGACGTAAGGGCCTACGACAAGGTGCGTGCCGAGATCCTGATGATGTCCGGCGCGCTTGCTGACGGGATCATCGCGCAGTTTCCCGAGCGCTTCGCATAAGAACGCGCGCCATGACTAACCGGGGCGGCGTATGGCGTCGCCCCGGTTCCAACCGCGAAGCAGCGACGTGTACTGGGCTCGTCTACGGGGCTCGTCTATTGGGCTCGCGCGAGCAGATAGGCGACTTCGGTCTGCCAGTGCGTCGGATCAGGCTCCAAGTTCGGGTCGGTCAGGTAGTGCTCGACGCGACCCTGCCAGCGTGACCCTTGCTGGTCGAAGGCATGTCCGTTTTCCTTTGCCCACGCCAGCAGCTGCGCGTTTGCCTCGACGAGGCCGTTCGGAGGACCGGTGTAGAGCAACGTCGCCCAGCGTCCCGCCGGCAACGTTCCGGCTTGCACGCGCTCGTCGCTCGGCACGCCGGATTCGACCGGGACGCCCAGCTCGAACTCGAGCTCACGTCCATGTCGACCACGTGATACCGGACGAACGGAGCGCCGTTCGGACGTAGCTGATTGCGCCCGAGCCAGGCAAAGAGCTCCGGCAATCCGTCGCCGATCGTCTGCCCGATGCGATCCATCGTTGCCGTGTAGCGAACGCCGGCATACGACTGCGCCGGTCGCTCGTGAATCTCTGGGGTCTCAGGCACAGCAACCTCCGATCCCTTTCGAGTTTCTGGTTGACGACTGTTCGCTTGGTAGGACCGGTCGCGAGCCGCGTTCTCATCGGTGATACCTGGAACGCGCGCATACTCCGGGCATGGGAACCACTCCGTGGTGGACCTGGTTACTCGCGGCTTCGTTGCTCGCCCCGTGGATCGTTGCGATCGTCGTCGTCTGGAGACGGACGCCGCCTCGCGACGAAGAGTGGCCGTCGCTCGGCGAAGTGCTCCGCCGGCACTACCTCTCGCGCTCGTGAGATCCTCGCCGGCGCTGAGAACACCGCTGCCGGTCGGCTGGATCTGACCCATGGCCGCGTAGACGATGCTCTTCCTTCTCTGCTTCGTCACGCCGACTTCTCGATTGAACTAGCGAGCGACGGGTAGGACAAGAGAGTCCGTCTGCGCGGGCACTCGTTGCGTTCTCGACATGTAAACGGCCCTAAGACGCCGAGTTGAACCCGAAGGCGCAGCGCGCCCGTACACCACCTCCGTCGTGCTCAAGCTCGGCGTCGACTCAGAAGGAGGAACAGGATGAGAAAGCGACTGAGTCGGGTGGCCATCACGTTGCTCGTAGCGGCGCTGCTTGCGATCTTCAGCACGGTCGCGGCGTTTGCGGCCGGCGCGAAAACGGCGTCGGGCAACTCATACGTCGTGCACAACCTCGTGTCGGATCAGCCTGGCGTCGCCGACCGCACCGATCCGAATCTCGTCAACGCGTGGGGATTGACGTCTTTGCCGACGTCTCCGTGGTGGGTGGCGGACAACGGCACCGACGTCTCGACGATCTACCGGGCGGACGGCAGCACGGCAAGGCCGCCCGTCGGCGTGGCAAGCGCGCCTACCGGCGCCGCCTCAAACACCGGATCGGGCTTCGTCGTCAGCAGAGGACCGCATTCGGGGCCGGCCGTGTTCCTGTTTGCGACCGAGGAGGGAAAGATCCTCGGCTGGAACCCGAACGTCGATCCGGACAACGCCGTCGTCGGTGCGGATCGCTCGAACGTGGACGCGATCTACAAGGGACTCGCGCTCTTCGGTGACACGCTCTACGCGACCGACTTCCACAATGCGAGCGTCGACATGTTCACCAGCGCGTTCGGGCTCGTGAACGCCCCGGGCGCATTCGTGGACCCGAACATCCCGCACGGGTTCGCACCCTTTGGCATCGTCGCGATCGACGGCAAGATCCTCGTCTCCTACGCCAAGCAGGACGCGGACCGAGAGGACGACGTCGCCGGGCAGGGCCTCGGCTACGTCGACGCGTACAGCCCGAGCGGCGCGTTGCTGCAGCGGCTCGTCAGTCGCGGACAGCTGAACGCCCCGTGGGGGATGGCGATGGCTCCGCACGGCTTCGGTGCCTTCGGTGGCGATTTGCTCGTCGGGAACTTCGGCGACGGCGAGATCAACGCGTATCAGCCACAGGCGTCCGGCACCTTCGAACGCGTCGGTGCGCTCAAGAGCGGCCACCACGAGATCCTGATCGACGGCCTCTGGGCGCTCGCCTTCGGCAAGGGAACGGCGAACAACGGCCCGATTGACACCTTGTTCTTCACCGCCGGCCCAGACGACGAGAACCACGGCCTTTTCGGCACGATCAGAGCCGGCTGAGACAAAACGCGCGCGGGCCGCGCCGCGTCCAGCGACGCGGCCCCGCGCACCGAAACGGCCGCCCGACGGGAGCCGGTGACTGTCGGGCGCGCGAAACGGTTTTCAAGACCGGTCGTCGACTTCCGACCGAGGGCTCGGACGTGCGTGGTTCATCCGTAAGAAAACGAGGTCGAGCGACACGAACAAAGCGTGACGGACGACGCCGCCCAGCCGCCTAGCCGTCTTCTCGACGGGCTGATCTCAGCTGAGCGCGCGCTCGCGACCAATGTTCTCGCGGGGGCCTCGACGATTGAGCTCGAAGCCGGTGTGCCGCACTTCGCCGCTGCGTTCGAAAGAGCCGCATTGTTGGTCGTCGAAGAGGGGTTCGTTGTCATCCGCGCAGCCTCTGCCCCTGCTCTGCGGTCGGTTGTGACGGTCGACGCGGGTCCTGGAGCGATTCTCCTTCCGCCAACGCTCGAGGAGGTGTTGTCGGCGATTGGCCCATCGCGGCTGACGGCACTCTCGGCGGAGGTCCGCGATCAGCTACTGGCAGTGCCGGGCGTCGCTCAGCGCGTCGTCGAGGAGTTCGTCGTCGGTTTGGCGCAGCGTCAGGAGTCGCTGTCGAACTTTGCGCCGACACGACATCGCGAACGGGTGCGCCGAAAGCTGCTCCAGCTGGCGCGGGCACACGGGCACGTCGTCCACGACGGGGTTCGAATCGATTTCCCGATCAGCCACGCGCTCCTTGCCGAGATGATCGGCTCGTCGCGAGAGACAGTGACACGCGCGTTGGACGAGTTGCAGCGGAGTGGCTTTGCCGCAAGGACCGGATCGACGTACCGCTTGCTCGTGCCTGCGGATGCCGTGTTCCGCGACCTAGCGCTGCCAACACTCGTGTGATCCTGGTCACAGCATGTGACAGCGATCACCTCGCCGCCGCGCCCGTCTTCGTAGGCTCGTCGCTCCACCGGAGACGGAGGCGGTTTATCCGATGATCGCGACGACGTTCCGCAGGGTGCTGGTCATGCTTGGCGTGGCGGTCGCTGTCTATCTCGCGGTCGTGATCGTGGCCGGCAACGATGGCGTTTCCCGGTCAGCGGCCATCGATGCGAAGCCGGCGGGTGCGTCATCGTCGAGTCGCCTGGTCGTGCGCGGACGACAGGTCTTCCGCTTCGAGACGTTCGGTGACCAAGCGGTATGGGGCGGCGTCCTCGGATTGCACAAGGCAATCGAGGGCGCGAGGTTCGGTGGTGTCGGGGCGGGAATCAGTCCGAAGCAGGCCCTCGCACTGGGGTTGAAGGTCGACGCGAGCGCGATCCCGAAGAAGGTCGCCGCGGCGATCAAAGCAGGAAAGGTCAACCTCGACGATCCGACGGTGACGCTGACGCTGCTGAAGCTGAACGCCGTCGTCGGCCTCAGGGGCATTTTCGACCAGAGCGGAAGCCTTCGATCGATCGGAATCACCTGTGCCGTTTGCCACTCGACCGTCGACGACTCGTTTGCGCCCGGAATCGGTCGCCGCCTCGACGGCTGGCCGAACCAGGATTTGAACGTCGGCGCGATCGTCGCAGCCGCGCCCAACCTCAAGCCGCTCGAAAGCGCGCTCAACGCCGACGAGGCGACGGTGAAGAAGGTGCTCGGAAGCTGGGGCCGCGGGATGTTCGACGCCGAGCTCAACCTCGACGGCAAAGCGTTCCGGCCGGACGGTAAGCCGGCCGCGACGCGAATCCCGAGCGCGTTCGGCAAAGCCGGCCAGAACCTGCACACGTGGGAGGGCGGCTGGGGCACCGTCACGTATTGGAACGCTTTCGTCGCGAATCTCGAGATGCACGGGATCGGCAACTTCTTCGACCCGCGTCTCGACGACCCCGCCAAGTTCCCGATTGCT
>JBKPRX010000019.1:0-12563 GCA_046734795.1 Actinomycetota bacterium | reverse complement strand
TGTCGCGATCACGAACGGCGCCTTCGGCAACCGGCCGCATTGCATCTACCGCGGGTTCTGTCTCCAGGGCTGCAAGGTGAACGCGAAGGCGAGTCCGCTGATCACGCATCTGCCGGATGCGCTCGAACGCGGCGTCGAAGTCCGCGCCGACTCGATGGCGACCCGGATCGAGCTCGACGACTCGTCCGGCCGCTGCACCGGCGTCACGTACGTTCACGACGGAACCGAGCGGACGCAGCGTGCCGACGCGATCGCCGTCTGCGGCTACGCGATCGAGACACCGCGCCTGCTCCTCAACTCCACGAGCCGTCGCTTCCCGAACGGGCTCGCGAACAACGAGGACCAGGTCGGTCGCTACGTGATGGTGCAAGGCGCGACGCAGGTCGCGGCGCGGTTTCCGGAGCTCCTGCGGATGTACAAGGCCCCGCCGCCGGAGATCAGCTCGGAGGACTTCTACGAGACGGACGAGTCGCGCGGCTTTGCGCGCGGCTTCTCGATCCAGACGATCTCGCCGCTTCCGATCGGCTGGGCGGAGCACGTCGTCGCCGAGGGCCATTGGGGCCAGTCGCTGCGCGAGTACATGCGCGACTACAACCACTGGACGGTCCTCGGGGTTCTCTGCGAGCTGCTACCGCAGGCCGAGAATCGCGTGACGCTCTCGCGAACCGCCCGCGACCAGTACGGCCTGCCCGTCGCGAACTTCACGTACAGCCTCTGCGAGAACGACAAGCGCAACATCGCGTTTGCGACGCGGACGCTCCAGGAGATCTGGCAGCACGCAGGTGCCCAAGAGACGCTCAAGATCGACCGGTACGCGCACCTCGTCGGCGGCTGCCGCATGGGCTTTTCCCCTGAGGACAGCGCCGTCGACTCGTCGCACCGCGCGTGGGGAGTGCCGAACCTCTTCGTCGCCGACGGCAGCGTCTTTCCGACGCAGGGCTCGGCGAACCCCGCCCTCGTGATCATGGCCCTGTCGGACCGGCTCGCGACGTTGCTGAAGGAGAAGCGGCTATCCCCACAACGCTGAGCAATCCTCGGGATCTCTTTCTCCATCTCCTCGGTGAGGCGCTGTGGATCGAGCGCACGCTCTCGTTCGAAGTGCTGCCGCAACTGCGGCGCGAAGTCGACAGCGAATGGCTCGCCGAGCCGATCGAGAAGCACCTCGAGCAGACGCGCGAGCACGTGCGACGCGTCGAGAGCGTCTTCCTGTCGATCGACGTCGAGCCGTCGTCGAACGCGAGCGCCGCGCTTCAAGCGCTGCAACGCGAGCACGACGAGCTCGTGAGCAAGGCGGTCGAGCCACGGCTGCGGGACCTCTTGCTCGCAAGCGCCATCGCGAAGTCGGAGCACCTCGAGCTTGCGATCTACGACTCGCTATTGCTCCTTGCCGACACAGTGGGTGTCGCGACCGATCCGCTCGAGCAAAACCGGAAGGAAGAGGAGCGCGCACTCGACGAGGTTGAGCGCGCGGCGCGTCGGCTTCGCGAGCGGCTGCCCGCCGTCGCCGGCCGGAAGGAGCGAGCATGACCGAGGTCGTTGTCGTCACCGGTGCGTCGAGCGGCGTCGGCCGCGCGGTCGCCGAGCGTTTCGCGCGCGAGGGCGCGCACGTCGCGTTGCTCGCGCGAGGTCGCTCCGGGCTCGAGGAAGCGGCGTCGGCGGTCGAGCGTCTGGGAGGCAAGGCGCTGCCGATCCCGACGGACGTCGCGAACGCCGAAGCCGTCGAGGCCGCAGCTGCGACGGCGGAGGCAGCGCTCGGCGAGATCGACATCTGGGTGAACAACGCGATGACGACAGTGTTCGCGTTCTTCGAGGACGTGGAGCCCGACGAGTTCAAGCGCGCGACCGAGGTCACGTACCTGGGCGCGGTCTGGGGAACGCGCGCCGCGCTCGCGCGAATGCGTCCGCGCGACCGAGGCACGATCGTGCAGGTCGGCTCCGCGCTCGCCTACCGCGGCATCCCGCTTCAGTCGGCGTACTGCGGGGCGAAGCACGCGCTGAAAGGCTTCTTCGAATCGGTTCGCACCGAGCTCTTGCACGCGGACTCGAACGTGCACATGACGATGGTCCAGCTTCCCGGTCTCAACACACCGCAGTTCGAGCACTGCCGTTCGAAGCTGCCGCGCCAGCCGATGCCTGTTCCGCCCATCTACGAGCCGGAGGTCGCGGCCGACGCGGTCTATTTCGCCGCGCACGCGCGCCGCCGTGAGATCTGGGTCGGCGGGTCGACGGTCTACACGATCGTCGGCGAGAAGCTCATGCCGGCCGTGGGCGATCTGTATCTCGGGCGAACCGGGGTGGATTCGCAGCAGACCGATGAGCCGATCGACCCGCCGCGCCTCGGGAATCTCTTCGACGGCGACGTCACGAAGGCGCGCGCGCACGGCAAGTTCGACGACAAGGCGCACACACGGAGCGGAGTCCTCTGGCTCTCGCAACATCGTCGCCTCGCGCTCGGGGCTCTCGCACTCGGCGCGCTCGTTGCCGTTGGCCGGCGCTGAGCCGCGCGTCAGCTCGAGAGCGCGCGAACGTCGTGCACGACCGCGCCCGGTCGAACCTGCGCGTCGTACAGCACGCGCTGGTTTCCGTCCCGATCGATGAGGAGCGTGTACGCCGAGTGGTTCACGGTGTTCTCCGGACCCTGGCCGGCTGCGATGTGGTACGCGCGCCAAACTCGGCGAAGCTCCGGACGGCTGCCGATGAGGAAGTGGAACTCGGACGGCAGCCGTCGGCGCGCGACGAACGCGCGCGTCGCCGCCTGCGTGTCGCCTTTGGGATCGACGCTGACCGCGAGCACGCGCACGTTCTTGCCCTCCGGCCCGAGCCGCCGCACCGCGATCCCGAGGTTCGTCGCGATCAATGGACAGACGTCGGGACAGTGCGTATAGAGAAACGTCACGAGTACGACGCGCCCGCGCAGCTTCGACAGCTGAACCGACGCTCCGGTCTGGTCGTGGAGCACGAAGTCGGGCGTCGGCTGCGCCTCGAGCTCGGTCCCGCGAAACGACGCACCTTGCTGACTCGCGCCGCCGCCGCAGCCTGCAGTCGCCGCGAGAGCCGCTGCGAGCGCCGCCAATCGAGCGAGCCGACCCACGCGGCGAGCGTAGCGGCCGCCGGCCCACGATCGGAGCGGCGACAATCGCGCCGATGACGAGGCGCCTCTACGACGCGGTCGCGCTCGGACTGAGCGCCTACTCGCACGCGAGCTTCCGCATCTGCCCGCTCGGCGAGCGCTTCGAGCTCGAACCGCGCACCCTCGTCGTCTCCACTCATCGCAGCGACGCGGACGTGCCGGTTCTCATCACGACGCTCTATCCCCAGGCGCACGGGCGGATTCGCCTCCGCGGTCCTGAGCTCCAGTTCGCAGTACGCGACGACCTCTTCCTGCCGGGATTCTTCGCCGGGTACCCGCCGCGAATCCCAGGTCTTCTTCGGCGAGCGCTGTACCGGATCGGGATCGGCGGCATCCTTCGTCGTCGGCTGCCTTGCCACCCGATTCGGAGCGCAACGCGCATGCGCGTCGTCGAGCTGCTCCGCGAGCATCCGGACGCGGCGGTCGCGAAGCTCGTGCCGGAGGACGTGTTCGCAAAGCTCGCGCGGCAAGGCATCACCGACGGGGCGCCCGCGCGCGAGGCGCTGCGGGGCAGATACGCCGAGACGCTGTGGCGGGTCCTCGATGACGAGTGGTCGCCGAACGAGCTCGTCGCCGAGTCGTGGCAGCGTCGCCGCGCCGGCGCGCTTGCAGACTTTCGAGGCCTCGTCAAGCTCGTCCGGGCCGGCGGCACGCTGCTCCTGTTCCCGGAAGGAAGGCCCTCGCCGGACGGCTCGCTCGGCCCGCTGCAACCCGGCGTCGCAGCGCTCGTGCGACGCGCGAAGCCATCCGCGATTCGTCCGGTCGCGCTCGCGTACGACCCGCTCGTTCGAGATCGACGGCCCCTCGTCTACATCGGGATCGGCGAGCTCGCCGAACCCGTGGCCGACGACGCCGCTGTGCTCGAGCTCCTCAGGCGAGCGACGCCGCTCACAGCAGGACAGCTCGTCGCCGCAGGCAGCGCGGCGTCGGCCGAGCGCGAAGTGGAGTCCGCGCTCGAAGCCGGCCGCCCCGTCGCGCCAGAGCTCCTCGATCCCGGCACCCGTCGCGAGCGCTTGGCGGAGGCACGCGCCGCCGCGGCCGGTCGAGACCTACGGAGGCTCGCGCTGGAATACCGGAGCGCCCGCACGTGAGGTTTCGCGGCCGACGCGAGGTCGCGATCGGGCTCGGGACGTACGCGCTCTACCTCGCCGCCCGCGCAGCCGTCTTCCACGACGAGGGGCGAGAGCGTGCAGCGCGCAACTGCCGCCGCGTCGTCGCGGTCGAGCGGCGGCTCGGGCTCGATTTCGAAGAGCGCTTGCAAGCGGTCGCCTTGCGGACGCCTCGAGCTCTCACGGTGCTGAACCTCGGCTATGTCACGCTGAACGTGGGGCTCACCGTCGGTTGGCTGATGCTTCTCTATCGCCGCCGCGACCCGGCGTTCCATCGTTTGCGCCGCGCGCTGGTTCTCGCGACACTTGCTGCGCAACCGATCTACGTCGCTTTCCCCTGCGACCCGCCGCGTTCTCTCGAGCACATGGTCGACACCGTCAGCGACGTGCTCGATCTCGATTCGGGTCTCGTCGTGCGGCTCTACAACCCAATCGCGGCGTTCCCGAGCATCCACATTGCTTTCGCCGTCGTCACCGCGGCCGGCTTGCGCGACCGCGCGCGCTCGCCGCTCGTTCGGCTCCTTGCACCTGCCTATCCGCCCGCGGTCTTCGGCACCGTCGTCGCGACGGCGAATCACTACGTCCTGGACGGAATCGCCGGCTCAGCGCTCGCTGCCGCGGCGCTGCGGGTCTCGAGAGCGCTCGACGGATAGGTGACGAGCTCGCCCGGCACCTGAACACCGAGCGCCTCGCGGACGGCGCGCGCGAGCGCGGGCTCCACGGGGCCGGGCCGATACCCGAGGTGTCGCTCCGCCTTCGCGGACGAAAAGAACATCGGCAGCCGCGCGAGGCGAACCTCGTTGCGGTTGATCAGTCGAGCGGCGGCTGCAGCGCGTGCGAGAGTGTACGGAACGCGGATTCTCGGCCGCGGCCGCCCGGCGAGCGAAGCGAGCGACGCGAAGAGGTCTTCGAGCGAGAGGTTCACCCCGCCAAGCAGGTACCGCTCACCCCCGCGTCCGCGCTCGAGCGCTAGAACGTGACCGAGCGCCACGTCCCGCACGTCCACGACGTTCAACCCGGTCCCGGCCACGTAGCCGCGATAGCGCCCGCTGGCGACGCCGGCCACCATGGCCCCCGTCGGAGTCGGCCGCCGGTCGCCGTCACCGATCGGCGCCGTCGGATTGACAACGACGGGCTCGATCCCGAGGCGCGCCGCGGCGAGCACGAGCCGCTCCGCGGCGACCTTCGTCCGCTTGTACGGGACGGCGAGCTCCCACGCAGGCGGTGCGTCCGTCTCGTCGGCGGCCCGTCCTTCGACAGGTCCGCACGTGCCGGCTGTGCTCGTGTAGACGAGCCGACGCACACCGGCCGCCGCGCATGCGTCGACGACGTTTCGCGTCCCTTGCACGTTGACCCGCTCCAGCAAATCGGCGGGAGCGCTGTAGCTGTAGAGCGCAGCGACGTGGACGACTGCGTCGCAACCGCGGAGGACGCGCACGAGACCGAGCCGGTCGAGCAAGTCGACGCGCTCGCTGCGGACGGCCGCACCTGCGCGCGCAAGCTCGCGCACGACATGGCGGCCGATGAACCCGCTCGCACCCGTTACGTAGATCTCCATCAGTGTGGCCTTCCGAAGTCTCGCGGAAGGAAACGAATCGCGCCTCAGCGGCCGACAAACGCGCGGGCGATCCGGCTGACCCGGGGGCCGTGAGAAGCTCGCTCGCCGCCTCGGCGCCGACGCCGGGGCCGGGGGTGCCTCGGCGGAGCCCTCGAAAAACCCGCTGCTACACTCCGCCCCGCGCGGGGCGGCGTAGCTCAGCTGGTTAGAGCGCTGCACTCATAATGCAGAGGTCGGTGGTTCGAGCCCACCCGCCGCTATCGAGCCACAGCCTCAGCAGGATCCTCGGAACAGGAAGAAACAAGATGGCAACCGGAGTTCGAGTCGCGATCACGCTCGCTTGTACCGAGTGCAGGCGCCGCAACTACCAGACGCAGAAGTCGAAGCGAAACGACCCGGACCGCGTGGAGTTCAAGAAGTACTGCCGTTGGTGTGGCCGCCACACGCCGCATCGCGAGACGCGCTAGGCATGGCCCGACAGACCCGACAGCAACGACGCGCCCGCCGCGAGGCGCAAGTCGAGTCGCCGCCGGCGAGTCGGCCTCGCCCACGAGCCGTGACCGCGCCGGCCGCCGAAGAGGCGCCGCGCCACGACGCACGCAGCCCGCTTCCCGGCTTTCGTTTCCTGCAGGAGTGCTGGGCCGAGCTGCAGAAGGTCGAGTGGCCCGGCCAGCAGCAGCTGATCGCGGGGACGACGGTCGTCCTCGTCGCGTGCATCATCGTCGGCTTCTTTCTCTACATCAACGACATCGTCTGGCACCGTGTCGTTCAAGACATCCTCCTCAAGTAAGGGCGCCGCATTGTTCCGCTGGTATGTGATCAACACCTACTCCGGGCACGAGAACAAGGTGAAGGCAAACCTCGAGCACCGGATCGTCTCGATGAATCAGGCGCCGCGGTTCAGACGCGTCGTCGTTCCGACCGAACAGGTCATCGAGACAAAGGACGGCCAGAAGGTGCAGACCGAAAAGCGCGTCCTTCCCGGCTACGTGCTCGTGAACATGGACCTGAACGACGAAGCCTGGTCGGTCGTCAAGAACACACCCGGCGTCACGGGCTTCGTCGGCGCGGGCTCGAAGCCGGTGCCGCTCGCCCAAGGCGAGGTCGACCGGATCTTGCGCACCGGCGCGGGCACCGGTGTGGCCCCGCGCGCACAGGTCGAGTTCTCGCTCGGCGAGTCGGTGAAGGTCACCTCAGGACCGCTCTCCGACTTCGACGGTGAGGTCGTCGATGTCAATCCGGATCAGCAGAAGCTGAAGGTCCTCGTCGACATCTTCGAGCGCCAGGTGCCGGTGGAGCTCACGTTCGACCAGGTGAAGAAGCTCGACTGATGGCCAAGAAAGTTCTCACGCTCATCAAGCTCCAGATCCCAGGTGGTCAGGCAAACCCTGCGCCGCCGGTCGGCCCGGCTCTCGGCCAGCACGGCGTGAACATCATGGAATTCTGCAAGGCGTTCAACGCGCAGACCGCGCAGGAGAACGGGCGGATCACCCCGGTCGAGATCACCGTCTACGAGGATCGCTCGTTCACGTTCATCACGAAGACACCGCCCGCGGCCGTACTGATCAAAGAAGCGCTACGTATCGAGAAGGGATCGTCGGAGCCCAATCGCGACAAGGTCGGTCGCTTGACGCGCGATCAGGTTCGACAGATCGCGGAGACGAAGCTGCAGGATCTGAATGCGCGCGACGTGGATCAGGCAATGCTCGTGATCGCGGGGACCGCACGAAGCATGGGAGTCGAGGTGGATCTGTGAAGCACGGCAAGAGGTATCGGCAGGGGCGAGCCACGTTCGATCGCGAGAAGGAGTACGGGCCGGCCGAAGCCGTGCGTCTTCTCAAGTCGATGGACGCAGCCAAGTTCGACGAGACCGTCGAAGTGCACTTCCGGCTCGGACTGAACGTCAGGCACGCCGACGAGCAGCTCCGCGGCACGCTGATGCTCCCGCACGGGACGGGCAAGGAAGCACGGGTCGCCGTGTTCGCGGAGGGTGACAAGGCCCGCGAAGCGCAGGAGGCGGGCGCCGACGTCGTCGGTTCCGCGGACCTTGCGAAACGCGTCGAGGAAGGCTTCACCGATTTCGACGTCGCGATCGCGACGCCCGACCAGATGGCGAACGTCGGCAAGCTCGGCCGCATCCTCGGTCCGCGCGGTCTGATGCCGAATCCGAAGACCGGCACCGTCACCTTCGACGTCGGCAAAGCCGTGCGCGACGCCAAGGCAGGCAAGCTCGAGTACCGAACAGACCGGGGCGGTAATGTCCATGTCCCGATCGGGAAGAGGAGCTTCGACGAGCGTCAGCTCGTCGAGAACTATGCGGCCCTGGTGGAAGAGATCGTTCGCGCGAAGCCCGCCGCCGCCAAGGGGCGTTACATCCGGCAGATCACGCTGACGAGCACGATGGGTCCCGGCATCCACGTCGACACGACGAAGACGCGGAATGTCGCGGATGACCTCGCCGCGCCGTCGGAGGCGCAGGAGGAAGAAGCTACAGTTACGGCCTAATCCACGACGCACGTCCGCCGAAGACAGCTGGCAGCCCAGGCGCAAGCCGACGGCAGAAGCCCAGCCGAGGTGGGAACGAAGGATGGAGCCACCTGCTCTCGCCTCTCGGCCCGCCTCTGAGCGGGCCTCGTCGTTTCCGGAGGGAATGACGTGAGGAAAGAAGAGAAGCAAAGAGTCGTCGACGATCTCACCGAGCGGCTTCGCTCGGCGGAGACGCTTTTCGTCGCCGACTACCGAGGGCTGACGATGCCGCAGATCGAGGACCTGCGCGCTCGTCTCCTCGAACAGGGCGCGCGGCTCCGCGTCGTCAAGAACACGCTGACGCGCAGAGCCGCTGAAGCAGCGGGCAGCGACGCAGTTCTCGCGCTCCTGGAAGGGCCGACGGCGATCGCGTTCCTCGAGGCCGACGGTGATCCGGCTGCTGTGGCGAAGACGATCTCCGACGCGGCCCGCCAGACGCGCATTCTCGAGATCCGCGGCGGCGTGCTCGAAGGGCGCGTGCTGACGGGCGCCGAGGTCGAGAGCCTTGCGACCCTGCCGCCGCTCGAAATTCTGCGCGGCCAGGTGCTCGGCGCGATCGTCGCGCCCCTGAGTGCGTTCGCGGCGCTCGTCGCCGCTCCGTTGCAGAACCTCCACGGACTGATCGAGGCCCGAATCGAGCAACTCGGCGGTGATACCGACGCGCCGTCTGCCGATGCGTCGAGCGCGGCAACCACCGGTGCGTCGCCGGCAACCGAGGAAGCTGACTCGACTGCGGAAGCGGTCGACTCCGAAACCAACGAAGACACAACCGAAGAGGAGAGCTAGCGCATGGCAGCCGTTGACGAGATCTTTGACCAGCTCGGGAAGATGTCCGTCCTCGAGCTCGTCGAGTTGAAGAAGCGGATCGAGGATGAGTGGGGCATCACGGCCGCCGCACCCGTCGCGGTCGCCGCAGCCGGGGCCGCGCCGGCCGGAGATGGCGCCGGCGCCGGCGAGGAGGAGAAGACGTCGTTCGACGTCGTCCTGACGAACGCGGGCGGACAGAAGATCCCGGTGATCAAGGTCGTGCGCGCGGTGACCGGCCTGGGGTTGAAGGAGGCGAAGGATCTCGTCGATTCGGCGCCGAAGCCCGTCAAGGAGGGCGTCAACCAGGAAGAGGCCGACTCGATCAAGTCGCAGCTCGAGGAAGCGGGCGCGACGGTCGAGCTCAAGTAGCAGGCGAGCACGCCGGCTGTCTTGGAGAGCCGGGCGAAAGCCCGGCTCTCTCACTCTTTCGGTGGATCTTTCCGAGCGCAGTGCACGGAGCGCGCTGATTCGGCATCTACTCATGCAGAGGCCGGAGCCGATAGCTCCGACGACCGGAACGACCGAAAGGGATCTCGATATGAAGTTGAAGACGCTCCTCGCGGCCTTGTTCGTAGGCGGCTTGTTCGCCTCGATGGCCGTCGCCAAGCCGCCGCCGGGCCACGGAAACCCCGGCAAGGGCAACGGCGCGACTACAACGGCCACGACCGCATCGACATCGACGACGTCCACCAGCGAGCACGGCAAGAGCGGTGGGAAGGTGACGCTCTGCCACAAGACCGGCTCGTCCACGAACCCGTGGGTCAAGATCCGGGTGCCCGCGAAGGCCGCCGCGCAGCACCGTCGGCATGGCGACGTCGACCCGGCTGACGGGCGCTGCCCGTCGGCGAAGACGAAGCCGGGCACGACGACGACCACGGCGACAACCGGCACGACAACCGGCACCACGACCGCCGTTACGACCACGACGACGAGCTAGCCGCACGCGTTCCCTAAGGCGCCCCGGCCGCCCGCGCGCGAGCGCGGGCGGGGGGCGCCTTCGATTTTGCGCAGCCTCAGATCAGCCGCGCTATCATCCGCCCTGCGACAGGGGCTCGGTCGTAGCTCCGCTGTCGGGCTGCGCTTGCGGGAAAGGGGGTCCTTCCGCTAGCCTGATGGGTTGCGCCGACGTCACGGTCCTACGCCGGTCCCGCTGCCCTGATCCCATTCGCTTCGTTCTGCACGCTCCGAGTTTCCAAGGGAGGCTTTGTATTTGGCCACTAAGGTCGCCGCGCCAGCTGCGCGCAAGTCGTTTTCCCGCCTGAAGCACGTTCTCGACCTCCCCAACCTGATCGACATCCAGAAGGCCTCGTTCCGCTGGTTCCTCGACGAAGGCCTGCGCGAGACGATCGACGACATTTCGCCGATCGAGGACTACACCGCCACGCTCGCCGTCGAGTTCGGCGACTACCTGTTCGGTCAGCCGCAGTTTTCAATCAAGGAATGCCGTGAGAAGGACCTGACCTACCAGGCTCCGCTCTCGATGACCGTCCGGTTTGTGAACAAGGACACGGGCGAGATTCGCGAGCAGACGGTCTTCATGGGTGATTTCCCGATGATGACCGAGTGGGGCACGTTCATCATCAACGGCACCGAGCGCGTGATCGTCACGCAGCTCGTGCGTTCGCCGGGCGCCTACCTGATGGAACCGAAGGACCCGACGAAACAGGTCTTCACCGCCAACCTGATGCCCTCGCGCGGCTCGTGGCTCGAGCTCGAGATCGACAAGAAGGGCATCGTCTACGCGCGTATCGACCGGAAGCGCAAGCTGCCGATCACCACGCTGCTTCGCGCTCTGCCGGCCGAAGATCCGTCGACCGGCTACAAGCTCGACACGAGCTCGAACGAAAAGATCCTTGAGCTCTTCGACAACTCGCCGTACATCGTTCTCACGCTCGAGAAGGATCCTTCGACGCGCGAGGAGGAGGCGCTGATCGAGGTCTTCAAGAAGCAGCGCCCCGGCGAGCCGCCGACGCTCGACAACGCACGCAACTTGCTTCGCGCGCTCTTCTTCGATCCGAAGCGCTACGACCTCACGAAGGTAGGCCGTTACAAGCTGAACCAGCGGCTTGGCGTCAACGTGCCGGAGGACGTGCGCGTGCTGACGACCGAGGACATCCTCGCGCTCGTTCGGAGGCTCGTCGATCTGCCGCAGCGTCTCGGTGTCGATTCGGAGGCGAAGGACCTCGCCGCGGAAGCGATCGGGATGAACCGCGACCCGATCCGGTCCGAGCTCGACGAGTACGAGCACTTCGGCAACCGCCGGCTTCGAACCGTCGGTGAGCTGATCCAGGAAGCGTTCCGAGTCGGTCTCTACCGCATGGAACGCGTCGTTCGCGAGCGCATGACGACGGAAGACGTCGACACGATCACGCCGCAGACGATCATCAACATCCGGCCGGTTGTGGCGGCGCTGAAGGAGTTCTTCGGCTCCTCGCAGCTTTCGCAGTTCATGGATCAGACGAATTCGCTTGCCGGACTCACGCACCGGCGTCGCCTGTCGGCGCTTGGCGCGGGCGGCCTCACGCGCGAGCGCGCGCCGATCGAGGTGCGCGACGTGCACCCGACGCATTACGGGCGCATGTGTCCGATCGAGACGCCCGAGGGTCCGAACATCGGGCTCATCGGCTCGCTGGCGTCCTTTGCGACCGTCTCGCAGTTCGGCTTCATCCAGACGCCGTACCGGAAGGTCGAGGGCGGCAAAGTCACCGACTCGATCGTCTATCTCGATGCAGCCGAGGAGGCGCGATACACGATCGCGCAGGCCTCAGCCGAGCTCGATGAGAAGACGGGAAAGCTCAAGGGCGACATGGTCCTCTGCCGGTCGTCCGAGGGCGAGGCCGTAATGGCCGCTCCGAAGGACGTCGAATTCATGGACGTCTCGCCGGCGCAGATCGTCTCCGTCGCCACCGCGCTCATCCCGTTCCTCGAGCACAACGACGCAAACCGCGCACTGATGGGCGCGAACATGCAGCGCCAGGCAGTCCCGCTGATGATCACGCAGGCGCCGCTCGTCGGCACCGGCCTCGAATACCGAGCCGCGGTAGACACAGGCGACGTCGTAGTCGCGGACACCGCCGGCAGTGTCGTCCACGTCGACGCCGATCGGATCGTCATCGAGACGAAGGACGGGAACGAGGACTACTCGCTCACGAAGTTCATGCGCTCGAACCAGGGCACCCTGATCCACCACAAGCCGATCGTGCGTCTCGGGGAGCGCGTGCGCGCAGGGCAAGTGCTTGCCGATGGAAGCTCGACGGACCAGGGCGAGCTCGCGCTCGGCGCGAACCTGCTGGTCGCGTTCATGCCGTTCGAGGGCTACAACTTCGAGGACGCGATCGTGCTGAGCGAGCGGCTGGTCAAGGACGACGTCTTGAGCTCGATCCACATCCACGAGTACGAGATCGACGCGCGCTCGACGAAGCTCGGTGACGAA
>JBKPRX010000018.1:0-12996 GCA_046734795.1 Actinomycetota bacterium | reverse complement strand
CGCCGCCAATCGAACTTCTCGACCGCGCGGTTGAGACCGAGCGTTCCTTCTTGGATCAGGTCGAGGAACGGGACGCCAAGGCCGCGATAGCCCTTCGCGATCGAGACGACGAGTCGCAGGTTCGACTCGATCATGCGACGCTTCGATACGGGGTCGCCGCGCTCGATCTGCTTCGCAAGCGCAACTTCCTCGGCTGCGGTCAAAAGCTTGTGGCGACCGACGTCTGCGAGGAAGAGCTGAAGGCTGTCGGCGGCGCCGGATAGCACGGGCTCTTGAACCGGTGCCGGTGCCTTCTCTGCTTCCGCTGCGGCAGGCTCGCCGATTTCGAGACCGATGCGCTCGAGCTCGCGCGTCAGCTCGTCGACGTCCTCGTCGTTCAATTCGTGCTCGAGCGCAAACGCTTCGAGCTCGGCGGGCTCGACGAAGCCGCGCTCTTCGGCACCCGTTACGAACGCACGGGCCTGATCTGTCTCGAGCAATTCTTGGAGCTGGTTCTGCGTCAAGTGGCTCTCTTCAGTCCTTTCGGTGCGCCCATTTCGACTCGGGCTCGTTCGACTCGGGCTCTTCGCGATTCACAAACCTTCGCACTGTATGTCGGACTTCCTCGCATTACCAGGGGGAAACCAGCGCCCCACAATCGCTCGAGTCTCCGCTCCGAAACACATTCCCACCGACGAGGTTCGAGAACGCGAGCAGGGCGGTTTTGACTCAACCGACCTCCACAGAGTAGTACGCGGGGTCGGACGAAAAGTTGGAGAACCGTTCAGCGAGCGGAACGTCTTTGTCGCTTCGGCGTCGAGGGCTCGCGCGACCGCCGATCGGCTAGGAGCTCAGCCGCCCGCTCGAGCGTGATTGCCTCCGGTGTGTCACCCCCGCGCAGGCTGGCGTTCGTCTCTCCATCCGTGACATAGGGCCCGAAGCGACCCTCCTTCAGGACGACGGGCTTGCCGCTTGCTGGATCGGCGCCGAGCTCGCGGAGCGGCGGCTTCGCCTGGCCCCGGCCGCGCCGCTGCTTCGGTTGGCGGAGAAGCGCGAGCGCATCATCGAGCGTGATCTCGAAGAGCTGCTCTTCGCGCTCGAGCGACCGGGTCTCGGACCCCTTCTGGACGTAGGGCCCGTAGCGTCCGTTGCGGGCGACGACCTCCTCGCCGTCGGTTGCGTCTGCGCCGAGCACACGCGGAAGCGACAGGAGGCGGATCGCGTCGTGGAGGCTCAGAGTCTCGAGGTTCATCGACGAGAACAGCGATGCCGTGCGCGGCTTGCCTTTTTCGCCGTCCGGTAGCACTTCCGTGACGTAGGGGCCGTAGCGGCCCGTGCGCGCGACGAGCTCGTGACCGGTCTCCGGGTCGGCGCCGAGCGATCGGTCGCCGGAGGGTTGCGCGAGAAGGTCCTCGGCCTTCTCGACGGTCAGCTCGTCTGGAACCAGATCTTCGGGAACGTTCGCCCGGGCGCCGTCTCGTTCGAGGTACGGGCCATAGCGGCCGACACGCAGCACGATTCCGTTGCCGATCTCGACCGAGCTGATCTCGCGCGCGTCGATGCCGCCGAGATCGCTCACGAGCGCTTTCAATCCGCCGCCGTCGCCGTCTCCGTTCTCGCCGAAGTAGAACCGCCGGAGCCAATCGACGCGATGCTCGTCGCCTGCGGCGATCCGATCGAGGTCGTCTTCGAGTCGCGCGGTGAAGTCGTAGTCCACGAGCTGGCCGAAGTGCTGCTCCAAGAGACCGACGACCGCGAATGCAAGGAACGTCGGGACAAGTGCGTTGTCGCGCTTGAACACGTAGCCGCGATCGAGGATCGTGCCGATGATCGACGCGTACGTCGACGGACGGCCAATGCCGCGCTCTTCGAGCGCTTTGACGAGCGACGCTTCCGTGTAGCGCGGCGGCGGATTCGTCGCGTGCCCTTGCGCGGCGATCTCACGCAGGTGCACTTCGTCGCCTTCCTCGAGCTTTGGCAGTCGCCGCTCCTCGTCGGTGGACGGACGCGCGTCGTCGCGACCTTCCTCGTACGCGGCGAGGAACCCGCGGAAAGTGATCACCGTGCCGGCGGCGCCGAACTCGACGTCCTCGCCTGCAGACGACGTACCTGCGAGTCGCAACGACACGGTCTGTCCACGAGCATCCTCCATCTGCGAGGCGAGCGTTCGGATCCAGATCAGCTCGTACAAGCGCAGCTCGTCACGTGAGACTTCGTGCGCGACTTGCTCTGGTGTGCGGAACGAATCGCCGGCGGGGCGGATCGCCTCGTGCGCTTCCTGCGCGTTCTTCACCTTCCGCTCGTAGCGCCGCGGCTTCTCCGGGACGAAGTCGTCGCCGAAGAGCTCGCGCGCTTGCTTGCGCGCTGCGGTAAGCGCCGACTCCGACAGCGTCGTCGAGTCGGTGCGCATATACGTGATGTAGCCGTTCTCGTAGAGCCGCTGCGCAAGGCGCATAGTCGTCTGTGCGCTGAAGCGAAGCTTGCGGCTCGCTTCCTGCTGGAGCGTCGAGGTCATGAACGGCGCGCTCGGGCGGCGAACGTACGGCTTCTGCTCGACGCGGCGCACCGTGAACGACGACTCCCGAACGCGATCGGCGAGGCTGCGTGCGCCTTGTTCGTCCAGCAAGACGAGCTCGTCGCTGCGGAGCTTTCCGTCGGCGCCGAAGTCGCGTCCTTGCGCGACCCGCTTTCCGTCGAGGCCGACGAGCTGCGCCTTGAACGACTCGGGATCGAAGGTCGCCTCGAGATCCCACCACTGCCCGGCGACGAACGCGATGCGCTCACGCTCGCGCTCGACGACGAGTCGCGTTGCAACCGATTGCACCCGACCTGCGGAGAGGCCGCGCATGATCTTCTTCCAGAGAACAGGCGAGACCTCGTAGCCGTAGAGCCGGTCGAGGATGCGGCGGGTCTCCTGCGCGTCGACGAGCCGCTCGTCGATGTCGCGCGTCTCGCCGAGCGCGCGCTGAATCGCGTCGCGCGTGATCTCGTGGAACACCATGCGCCGCACGGGCACCTTCGGCTGGAGGACCTGCTGCAGATGCCAGGCAATTGCTTCGCCTTCGCGGTCCTCGTCCGTTGCGAGCAGAAGCTCGTTGGCATCGGCCAGGTGCTTCTTCAGCTGCGTGACCGTCTTCCGCTTGCCCGGATCGACGATGTACAGCGGTTCGAAATCGCGGTCGACGTTTACGCCGAGCCGCGCCCACGGCTCCTTCTTCAGCTTCTCCGGAATCTCCGCGGCTTTGTTCGGAAGGTCGCGGATGTGGCCGATGCTCGACTCGACGACGAACTCGTCGCCGAGATAGCCAGCGATCGTCTTTGCCTTCGCCGGCGACTCGACGATGACGAGTCGCTTCTGCCGTTCCTTGGTTGCAGCCACCGTTTCACCTTAGCGAGGGGTTTCCAGCCGGCCCGAATTCGGCACCGCCTCGCTACACCCTCGTGCGTCGTCAATACTCGCCGAGTGCGGCACAGCACGATCTACAGCCTGATTGCGCTTGTGAGCTGGCCTTTTCTCTACGGGCTCTACCGCTTGCGGGCACGTCAGAGCGACGGCCTTCCCGCGGGCGGCTTCGTCCTGGCCGCGAACCACGTCTCGAACTTCGACCCTTGGCCGCTCGGCCTGCCGCTCTGGCCCGGGCGCCAGCTCAAGTTCATGGCGAAAGCCGAGCTCTTCTGGTGGCCGCTCGGCTGGCTCCTCTCTTCGGCTGGTGCGTTTCCGGTTCGGCGCGGAGAGGGTGACCGCGAAGCGGTCGCGATGGCCGTGCAGCTGCTGCAGGAAGGAAACATCGTCGTGATGTTTCCCGAAGGAACGCGCAGATCGAAAGGACTCCGGAAGAAACACGAGGCACGGCCGCGATCGGGCGCTGCGCGCATCGCGCTCGAAGCGGGCGTGCCGATCGTTCCTGCGGCGACGAAGGGCACGGACCGACTCGCGAAGCTCGGCCGGCTCCGCGTCGCCTACGGCGATCCGATTCCGACCGACGATCTGCGCGACCGCCCGACGATCCAAGCTGCGCGCGAAGTAACCGATCGGCTGATGACGCGGATCTCGGAGCTCGAAGAGTCGCTGTGAGCGATGCCCTGCTCGCAGTCGACGGCGACTCGCTCGCCCACCGCGCCTACCACGCGCTGCCGAAGACGATCAAGCGCGCGGGCGGTCGTCCATCGGGTGCGCTCGTCGGCTTCTCCAACATGCTGCTCCGGCTCTGGGAAAACGAGCGGCCCGTGGCCGTCCTCGTCGCCTGGGACACGCTCGACGTCGCGACCTATCGCCACGAGGAGCTCGAGGGCTACCAGGGTGGGCGTGAGTTCGACGACGCGCTTCTCGAGCAGCTCGACCTCCTGCCGAAGCTCGTCGAATCGTTCGGCTTCGCGTGCGCGAAAGCAGGGGGATACGAAGCCGACGATTTCCTCGCGGCTGCGGCGCGCGCGTGGCCGGACGACGTGCTCGTTGCGACCTCGGACCGCGATGCCTTTCAGCTCGCGAGCAACCGCGTGACGATCTTGCAGCCGACGCGCGGTGTGAGCGAGCTTGCGCGTGTAGGGCCGGCCGAAGTGCGCGAACGCTACGGCGTCGAGCCGGAGCAGGTGCCCGACTTCGTCGCGCTGCGCGGCGATCCATCCGACCGGATCCCGGGCGCACGCGGAGTCGGGCCGAAGAAGGCGGCTGACGTTCTGTCCGAGTACAAGACGCTCGAGGCCGCCCTCGACGCAGGGCGTTTCGCCGCTGAGGCAGAGGATCTGAGGCTCTTTCGGCGAATCGCGACGATGGACGCCTCCGCCCCCCTTCCTCCCCTCACGCACCGGACACCCACCTGGGCGGAGGCGTCCGAGTACGCAAGGCAGCTCGGGATGGGGGCGCTGGCGGACAGGCTCGCGGCGCTCGCCCATGGCGAGACCGGAGCAGCGACCGCGCCGTAGAATCGCCGCGTGAACGACTGGCTCGCAGCTCGCGCGGCCGAGCTCGCGGCAGCAGGCCGTGTCGAGCCGGCCCGGCTCGAGCTCGCTGACGACGATGTGACTGCGCTGCTCGATCTCGCACGGATCGCCGCACACGAGAGCGGCGACCGCCGGAACGCGCCGCTTCTCTGCTACCTCGTCGGCGTCGCGCGCGCGAACGGCGCAAGCGTGGCCCAGCTCGCCGAGGCGGTTCGTCCATCGACATCCTGAGTCACCCCGCGTTCTCGCAACTGCATCCGACCGGACACCATCCGGAGCGGCCGGAACGCCTGCAGGCGTTGCTCGAGGCGTTTCCGAACTGGCGCGAGGGCACGGCGGCAACCGAGGAAGATCTTCTGCGCTGCCACACGGAGCAGTACGTGCAACTCGTGCACGAGACGACAGGTCCGACGTGGCTCGACGGCGACACGATCTGCACCGACACGTCCTACGAAGCTGCGGTGCTCGCAGCCGGCACGGCGATCGAAGCGGCACGAACCGGTGGTTTCGCGTTCGTGCGACCGCCGGGCCACCACGCGCTCGCCGCGAGCGCGATGGGCTTCTGCCTCTTCAACAACATCGCGGTCGCAGCGCGCGCTTTGCAGGCGGACGGTACGGGCCGCATAGCGATCGTCGACTTCGACGTCCATCACGGCAACGGAACAGATGCGATCTTCCGCGAGGACGACAGCGTCTTGTTCATCTCGCTCCACCAATGGCCGTTCTATCCCGGCACCGGCGGGCCGACCGACCAAGCGGAGACGACGCTGAACATTCCGCTCGCAGCCGGCTCCGGAGACACCGACTACTTTCATGCCTTCGAGCGTGTCGTCGAGCCCGCTGTCGCCGCCTTCGAGCCCGATGCGGTGCTCGTCTCGGCCGGCTTCGACGCACATGCCGACGATCCGCTTGCCGAGATGAACGTCACCGCCGACGGTTTCCGAGAGCTCGCGCGTCGCTGTGCGGCGATGGCGCCGCAGGTCGCGGCAGTGCTCGAGGGCGGCTACCGGCTCGAGACGCTCCCGGGTCTCGTCGCTGCCGCGCTCGAAGGATTCGACGGTTAAAGGGAGACGGGAGCCTCTCGACTCCCCGTCTCGACGCCATCGCCTAAAACTGCGTCCCACCTGCGAAGAAGGACGATGGCCGTAGTCTCGCGATTCGCGGCAGCTCTGTCTTCGCCTCGCGCGGGCGAAATCGTTCACCCACGGCGAGGGAGATACCTGCGGTCAACGCCGCGCGACTGAAAGCGATTCGAGCGCCTCGCGCCGTGAGGAGACTCCGAGCTTGCGCAAGAGACTCTTCACGTGCGAGCGCACGGTGTGCTCGGAGATGAAGAGGCGCTTGGCGATCTCTTCGGTGCTCAGGTGCTCGTCGAGCAGGAGCAGGACCTCCACCTCGCGCGCCGAGAGAACGGCGGCGATCTCGTCGGGTACGCCGTGGCCGCGTCCGTTACCGGTGCGGACCCGTTCGAGGAGCCGCCTCGCGACCTCGCCAGAAAGTGCGGCCTCGCCACGCACGACGCCACGCAGGAACTCGGCGATCCGCTCCGGCGGCTCGGTCTTCAGCAGGTAGCCCGCGGCGCCGGCCTGGATTGCGGCGAGCAGATTCTCCTCGGTTCCGGAAGCCGTGAGGACGACGACTTCGGTCGTCGGCGCAGCGGCGCGAAGGCGCGGCAGCGCCTTCAGCCCGTCGAGGCCCGGCATCGAAAGGTCGAGGAGAACGACGTCCGGCTGGAGCTCCTCAGCCGCAGAGATGGCGCCGTCACCGTCGGCCGCCTCGCCGGCGACCTCGAAGCCATGCTGCACGAGCAAGGACGAGAGAGCCTCCCGCGTCAGGGGGTGATCGTCCACGACAAGGATCCGCGCGCGGCTCACCCAAGCCCTATCGGCAGCAGCCCTCATGCCGATAAGAGGCAAAAGATGCGCGGCGACACGAGAGACGATTTCCAGGCGTGGCTCGTCAGCGAGCTGCTGCTCGTCGGCGTCCTCGGGGCGACGCTCGCGCTCTTTCTCGCGTACCCGTCGCTGCCCACGCGCTACGACTTACCGCAGCTCCGGCTTGTGCTCCAGACGACGATGGCACTCGCGTGTGGCCTCGTCGCGCTGCTGGCCGGCGTGCGATTCGCGGTCGAGGGACGCCGCGTCGACCTGCTCCTCTCGACCGGCTTCTTCATCCAAGGCGTGGCGGCGCTCGCGTTCACGATCGGGCCGACGCTCGGCGGCGACAGCCTCCAGCCGGCCGAGGCGTGGGTCGGCGTCCTCGGCGGGATGCTCGGCCTGACGTTGATCGCGATCGCCCCATTCACACCCGGGCGGAGCAAGGCGCGCGAGCGCGCCCTCGGTAACGCCATCCTCACCTCGTGCCTCGTCCTCTTCATCACGTGGACGATGCTTCGGAGCGTCGAGGAGTCGCTGCCTGACCTGACGCCCGGCGTGACGCAGCAGCAGCCGCTGCTCCTCACGGCAGCGTTGGCGTTGACTGCGCTTCTGAACCTCCTCGCGGTTGTCGGATTCAGCGAGAGGTTCCGCCGCTACGGCGAAGACATGGATCGCTGGCTCGCGCTTGCGGCGACACTGACGCTCTTCGCGTCGCTGCACCTCGTCTTTACGCCGCTCCTTGCGAACTCGTATGTGTCGCAGGGCGACTTCCTGCGGATGATCGCGTTCGCAGTCCTGCTCGTCGGCGCGCTGCGCGCGATCCGGTTCGCCGAGTTCGGACGCGCCGTCGCCGAAGAGCGCGCACGCGTCGCGCGAGAGATTCACGACGGACTTGCGCAATACCTCTTCGCGGTCTCGACGCACGCGAGCATGCTCGAGGACGGCGCAAAGCCGGAGGAGACGATCCCGCGTCTGAAGGCAGCGGCACTCGCGGCGCAGCAGGAAGCACGCTTCGCGATCTTGGCGCTGTCCTCCGCATCGGGAAACGCGCCGTTCGACGCTGCGCTTCGCCGGTACATCGAGTTCCTCACGGCAGACGGTGCGCTCGAAGTCGAGATCGACATCGATCGGTCGATCCGTCTCGCTCCCGACGAGCAGATCGAGATCTTCCGCATCGTGCAAGAGGGCCTCGCGAACGTGCGCAAGCACGCGAACGCGCGATCCGCAGAGGTCACGATCGCCCAGCGAGTCTCTGGCGAGCGGTTCGTGAGCATCCGCGACGACGGTTCCGGCTTCAACGAAGAGGTCGTCGACCACGGACAAGGGCTGAAGAACATGCAGGCCCGCGCGAAGTCGATCGACGGCGGCTTCAAGCTCAGCTCGAAGCCCGGGCTCGGCACGTCGCTCGAAGTCGTGTTGCGCTAGCCGCCCTTCGACAAGCAGCCGTTGTATTTTTCGCCGATGAGTCCGCGCATGCGACGTCTCGCTCTCGCCGTCGTGGGAGCAATCGCGATCGTGGTGCTCGGCGTCGGGCTCACGCGGGGCGGCGGCGCGACGACGCATTCGAAGGCGGCGACGCCGACCTGGCGGGAGGTCGCGCCGATCTTCGCCGGGCACTGCATCACCTGCCATCAGACCGGCGGAATCGCGCCGTTCTCGCTCGAAACGGCTGCGGGCGCGAAGTCACATGCACAGGCGATCCTCGCGGCAACGCAGCGCGGGATGATGCCGCCGTGGCCGCCGGGCGCTGACAGCCCGCCGTTCGTGGGCTCCCGCACGCTGACGCCTGCGGAGAAGGAGACGATCGCGCGGTGGGTGAAGGGCGGCGCGCCGATCGATGCCGGCGCACGTACGGGCACTCCACCGGCAACCGGAGTGCAGTCAGCGCCGGGGCGTCTGCTGACGCTCGCGCCGGCCGAGAGCTATCTGCCGCATGCGACCGATGGCGGGACCGACGACTACCACTGCTTCCTTCTCGACCCGGGTCTCGACCGCGACGCATTCGTCACGAGCACTTCGATCCAGCCCGATCACGCAGCGATCGTCCATCACGTCATCCTGTTCGAAGCCGCGGGCGCGGCAGCGCAGCAAGCGCGGCAGCTGAACGCAGCGAGTGGCGGGCACGGCTGGACGTGCTTCGGCGGCTCGGGCGTCAACGACACGAGCGGGGGCATCAACTCCGACCGGCTCGGCTCACCGCAATGGATCGCCGGCTGGGCGCCGGGCGCCGCCGGCGGCGCGCTTCCCGACGGGACGGGCGTGCTTCTGCACGCGGGCGCGCTCGTGATCATGCAGGTGCACTACAACCTCTTGCACGGAGCTGCCGCGGATCAGTCGAAGGTGTCGATCCGACTCGTGGACGCGGCCGCCTCGTCACTGACGCCGCTCGACACGATCCTCTTCCCCGCGCCCGTCGAGCTGCCGTGTCCGAAGGGCGTGAAGAGTGCTTTGTGCGACCGCAATGCGGCGCTCGCCGACGAACAGCGTAAGTACGGCGCGCGGGCCGCGTTCGTCCCGACGGGTCTACTCCTCCTTTGCAACAAGTCGCTTGCGAACTACCCGCAGAGCCCGGCGTCGGTGACCGCGCTGAAGACGAGTTGCGACCGTCGAGTCCGCCGACCACTTCGCATCTACAGCATCGCCGGCCACATGCACTTGCGCGGCAACGACATCAAGGTCGAGCTCGTCCACGGCGGCGCGACGCAAACGCTGTTGCACATCCCGCGTTGGGACTTTCACTGGCAAGGCGCGTACTACCTTGCAAAGCCGGTCGACGCAGATCCCGGCGACGTCATCCGCGTGAGCTGTCGCTACAACAACACGGCGGCGAACCAGCCCGTCGTCGGGAAGAAGCGACTTGCGCCGCGCTACGTCCTCTGGGGCGAAGGAACGACGGACGAGATGTGCCTCGGCATCGTCCAGGCGGCGACGCGCTAGCCGCTCAGCCGCCGCCGGCGACGAGCCAGCCGAGCAGCACGAACGCGGCCGGCAGCGCGGCGAGTGCAGCGATCTGCCAGCCCCGTCCGTCGCGATTCCTCGGACGGGCTTGGGATCGCGGCGCCGGAGGCGCGACCGAAGCGCGTGTCGGCGCCGGTGTCGGTGTCGGAGCCGAAGGCGCAACCGGCTCGGCAGCGGGCGGGTTCGGCTCGACGGCCGGGTCCGGAGCAGATGTGAAAGGCTCGGGTGTGGGGACGGCGACGATCCGCTCGAACCGCCTCGCGAACCACTCGTCGCCTCGACCCGTCTCGAGCCATCCCTCCTGCTCGAGTGCGGCGACGACCTCGTTCAGCGCCGAACTCGCAGCAGGCTCCTCGGCGGGGGGCGACGAGCCGCGCCGGCGAAAGCTCTCCGAGCACCCGGTCACAGGCGTCCCGTCGTCGATCCGGCGCGCGTAGAACGCCGACGTTAGATAACCCCGCCACCGGGCAATCTCACAGCGTTCGACGGGACTTCGACCGGCTTCTCTTTCGGCCTGCTGAGGAGCGGCTTTTGGCGTCACCGAGCCACCGTAGCGCGCTTTTGCGGCATCGAAAAGCGGGCCGCCGCGAGGTCCCGCACCCCCGCGAAGCGTCGCGGCGTTCTAGTCGTGCGATGCGCGCGCAGCGGGCCAAATTCGGGTTGGTCGCGGTAGCGATGGGAACCGTGGCACTCGCGTGCGCCGTCGGCGCGACGGCTGCTCAGCCCGACGAGCTCGTGCCGCCTCCCCTGACGACGCCAACCGTGACGGTGCCAACCGTGACGGTGCCCGCACTCCCGCCGCCACCGACGGCGACGGTGCCGACTCCGACGGTCCCCTCGACTCCGGTTCCCACGACTCCGGTGACGCAAGCAACGACGGCCGTGACGACAGCCGTCACAACGGTCGTCACGACGGTGGCCTCCGCCGCCACCCAGGCAGCGCAGACGACCGCGACGCAGGCGGCGACGCAAGCGCCAACCGGCGCGACGGGATCGGGAGGAAGCGGAGGCCAGGCATCGGGGGGAAGCGACGGTCCGTCGAGCGGCGGCGAGAGCGTCGGCAGCGCGAGCACGAGTCGATCCGGCGCGTCATCGACGTCGTACACGGCGGCGAGTGCCCGGGCTCGCGCGAGGACGGCAGCTCGGCGAGCGATCGAGCGCGCGCGGCCTCGGTTCCGGCTGCGCCGCGCAGCTGCCGTACACGTGGGGGTGCACGAGCTGGCGCCAAACTGCAGGTTCGTCGGCGCGTATGTCGCGAAAGGAAAGCGCGGCATAAACGTGCTGCGTCTGCGCAAGCGCGTTCATTCGAGATCGCTTCACCGCGGGATCTACCGATTTGTCGGAAGCGTCGGCGGCCGACAGCTGTTCTCCGTCCGCGTGAGACTGAACCGCGACCGCGAGTTCGTGCGTCTCAGCGCCACGACTCGACTCCTCACGTGCGCTTCGGGGTCCGGCGAAACAGATCTGCTCGCGACCACTCCATCCACGCTTGCCAGCGGCGGCGCGAGCGGCACCGGAACGGAGGCGATGGAAGCAGCGGGCGCGTTCACCCCGCCGCAGACGAGCGATCGACCCTGGCTCGACAGCAACCCGATCCTGCGAGCGTTGAACCCGGCAAACGCGCCGATCTGGCTCCGTCCTCTCCTCTTCGCGCTCCTCGGGCTGTCGATCGCGCTCCTCCTGACAGGCGCCATGCCGGTGGCCGCGCTGCCCGCCGGACCCATGTCCGTCATGGTCGTACGCAATCGTGCACTCATGGTGGGGGCCGGCATCACGCTGCTGTTGATCGTCGCGACGATCACAACGCTGTCATGAGGACGAAGTCTCGGACGTTCTACGACGTGCTCGACGTCGCGCCCGACGCATCGGCGGCGGAGATCAAGCGCGCGTACCGCGCCGCCGCCCGCGACTTGCACCCCGATGTCGCGGGCGACGCAGAGTCGGCGGGCAACTTCCAGGAGATCGTTCGCGCATACGAGGTCTTGTCGGATCCCGAGAAGCGGCGCCTGTACGACCAGCTCGGACATGCGAGGTGGCGCGATCGGTTCGTGCACACGCCGCCGAGCGCGCAGCCGGCCGGCAAAGGAATCGTGGCGGAGGTCGAGCTCGATTTCTTCGAGGCGCAGACCGGCACCCGTGTCGTCGTGAGGGAATCGCGCGACCGCTTCTGCACGAGCTGCCGCGGCCGCGGCGTCGACAGCAACGCAACCGAGTTCCGCTGCTGGATGTGCGGCGGCAGCGGCTTCTTGCAGCGCCGGATCGAACGCGAGGACATCGAGCTCCTGCAGCAGGAGACGTGCCCGGCATGCAGCGGCAGCGGACGCGATCCGGCAGCGACTTGTCCGGACTGCGAGGGCCGCGGGCGGCGAAGCGTCAGCTACGCAGTGCCGGTTCGTGTACCGCGCGGCGTGCGTGACGGAGACGTGCTCGCAGTCGACGGCATCGAGGGCCGCGTGCTCGTCAAGGTGGGGCCGACGCCCAGGGACTCGCAACCGTTACTTCTGCTCGCCGTCGTCGCGATGGTTGGCGCAATCGCGCTGCTCGCTCACCTCGTCGGCTTCTGGTAGCGCCGGCGCTGCAGAACAGCGAACGCGACGATGTGCCGCTAGTCGACGATCCTGCTCTTGCACCGAAGGCGTGGCTAGCGCGATATCGGAGAAGACGGTACTGATGACCGTTCAGCGGCTTGCTCGAGCGCGATCGCCGGCTCCAGACTTGCGGCAGCGATCTACTTCACTGTCGTAGTCGCCTCGCTGGCGATCGCCAGCACCTGGACGAGCGGAAACGCGATTGCGTTCGCCGGCGTCTTCGCGTTCGCGCTGCCGGCGCCCATCACGTGGCCGCTGATGGATGCCGCCTTCACACGCTACGCGCCGGAGCCCGTCGTTTCGGCGCCCGCGCGAGAACGGCTGCACTGGGTGATCTGCGTCCTCGTAGGGATCCTCCTGTCGATCCTCGTCGGAGCACTCGCGGGGTCGTGGCCGCCTCGGACCTCTGGCCCTCCACCGCACGAGAGTCGTTGGCCTGAGGTCTACGACGAGCCGGGACTCACGTGCGTGATAGGCGGCGATCAGCGTCCACTGTTCGCGGCGCCGCAACTGGCGTGGCAGCGACTAGGACGAGTCGACCGGCCAAAGATCTATAGAAAAGCCCCACATTCGCGGGGCTTTTCTGTAGCAGGCCTGTAAGCCGGATTCTGTCGAGGGTGACCATCCATCTGTTGCAGCTACCCGGCTCCTCG
>JBKPRX010000017.1:0-19061 GCA_046734795.1 Actinomycetota bacterium | reverse complement strand
GTCGCGACCCGTAGCTCCTGCGGCACCGCGATCGACTCGAAGAGGCTCAAAGCGCGAAGAACGGCGTCTGTCGCGCGCCTTGGAGCCGCACGTCGAAGCGAACGAGGCCCGCGTCGCCTTGCGCGACGAGCGCGTCGCGGTCCGCCGGATCCGGAAGTGCCGACAGCACGGGGTCGCTTGCGTTCGCCTCGTCTTCGTCTGGGAAGTAGAGGCGCGTCAGCACCGGCTTCAAGAGACCGCGCGCGAAGACGAGCACGTCGAGGTGCGGAGCTTGGTCGCCGATCGCGCCGGGCTTGACGGTCGTGATCGCAAAGCGGCCGTCACCGTCCGTGCCCGAGCGGGCCCAGCCGAAATCCTGGCGGTACTCGCCGCCCGGATCCGCTTGCCAGATCTCGACCATCGCGTCCGGGATGCCGTTGCCTTCTCCGTCGAGGACTGCGCCTTCGATCCGAATCGCGCCTTCGGCGTCCGGGTCGACGACGTTCGCCAGCGGGCGGTCGCATAGCCCGAACGCAAAGAACGGACCGACTGTCTGCGACGGAGTCGCGGGCAGGCTCACGCGTCCTCCTCGAATGGCGTCCCGTTCGTACCGAGCACGATGTCGAAGCGGTAGCCGAGCGCCCACTCGGGCGTCGTCGCCTCCCAGTCGAACTCGCTGACCATCCGCTGCCGGGCTTGCTCGTCGCGCACCGAGTTGAAGATCGGGTCGGCGCTGAAGAGCGGGTCGCCGGGGAAGTACATCTGCGTCACGAGTCGGTCCGTGAATGCGCGGCCGAACACCGAGAAGTGGATGTGCGCGGGCCGCCATGCATTCGGATGGTTGCGCCAGGGATACGCGCCGGGCTTGACGGTCACGAACCGGTAGCGGCCTTCGTCATCGGTAAGCGCGCGGCCCGCGCCCGTGAAGTTCGGGTCGAGCGGTGCCGGATGCTGATCGCTCTGATGGATGTACCGGCCGGCTGCGTTCGCCTGCCAGACCTCGATCAACTGGTTGCGGATCGGCTTGCCGTCGGAGTCGAGCAGTCGCCCGTGCACGACGATGCGCTCGCCGAGCGGCTCGCCGTCGTGCTGCCGCGTGAGGTCCGCGTCGAGCGGCCCGACAGCGTCCTCGCCGAACACGGGGCCGTGCGCGTCGTGCAGCTCTTCCGGCAGAAGCAAGAGCGGCTTCCGCGGCGCGCGAAGCTCGGTCGAGCGGTAGTCGGGATAGAGGTATTGCGGCTGCGCGCCCCCGCGGCCGAGAGTCGCGTCGTCGACCGTCCGGAGAATCTGCGTCTCACGCGCCATGGTCGGCATTCTCCTCGGTCTTCGTCTTCAGGGCACGGAGCGCCTCGAGCTCGGCTGCAGTCGGCACCTCACTCGTCGTGAGCGCCGGCGAGACGCGGAGCTTCCAGCCGGTTGCCTCCTGCGCCTGCTCCGCCGTCGCGCCCGGATGGAGCTGCGTGAGGACGAGCTCGTCCGTCTCCGGATCCGGCTCGAGCACGCCGAGATCCGTGACGACGGCCGTCGTGCCGCGACCCGCGTAGCCGAGCTCCGCCCGCGAGCCGGCACCGTCGCCCTGGCCCATCGTCGTGCGGAAGTCGAGCCGCTCGACGAACGTGCGCGGGCTCTGGCGCAGCATCACGAACACCTCGCCGCAGTGGGCGGCAATCTCCGGCGCGCCGCCCGCGCCCGGCAACCGCACCGACGGATGCTCGTAGTCGCCGACGACGGTGCTGTTCAAGTTGCCGTGGCGGTCGATCTGCGCCGCGCCGAGGAACCCGATGTCGATGCGGCCGGCCTGAAGCCAGTAGCCGAAGATCTCCGGCACGCCGACGACGGCGTCCGCGGTCTCGGCAAGCTCGCCGTCGCCGATCGAGAGCGGCAAGTACGTCGGCTTCGCTCCGATCGTGCCGCTCTCGTATACGAGCACGACGTTCGGCGCGTGCGTCGCGCGTGCGAGATTGCACGCCTTGCTCGGTAGGCCGATGCCGACGAAGCAGACCGTGCCGTCCTCGACCCGGCGCGCTGCGGCGACGGCCATCATCTCGTCTGCCGTGTAGCCGTTCGCGTTCACGCCGCTCCCACTCCGGCCGCGCGCAGGCTCTCGTGGTACTCGTCCACGTCGGCAGTGTCGAGCACGTGTCGCTGCATCCACTCGCGGAACGTGTCGCGGTCGCGGCTGATCGGATCCCAGCGCTCGTAGAACGCGTTGTCGCGGTCGTAGTAGCCGAGCGCGTACGACGGATGCGCACCACCGGGTGCGAGCGAAACGGCGGTGATCGTCCACGACGGCAGGACGATGCCGCCGGGGCGCGGCTCGAGCTCCGGCACCACTTCCTCGACCGTCACGAGCGAGCGCTTCGCCGCGAGCACGGCTTCCTTCTGCACGCCGGCGATGCCCCAGAGCTGGACGTTGCCGCGCTCGTCAGCCTGCTGCGCGTGCACGATTCCCACGTCCGGACGGATCGCAGGCACAGCCGCGAGCTTTTCGCCGGTGAACGGGCACTCGATCCACGCGAGCCTCGTGCGCCCGACGAGGTCGGTTCCTGCGTAGCCGCGAAGCGTGCCGAAGGGCAGATCGGACGCGCCCGCCGCGTACGCCGCGGCCATCCCCGCGTGCGAGTGCTCCTCGAGCTCGAGCGGCGCCGGCCAGTCGCGCTCGACCGCGTCACGCAGCCGGTGCAGCGAGCCGACACCCGGGTTGCCGCCCCAGGAGAAGACGAGCTTGCGCGCACAGCCCATCCCGATCAGCTGGTCGTAGATCAGGTCCGGCGTCATCCGAACGAGCGTCAGATCCGTCTTGCCCTGGCGCAAGACCTCGTGCCCGGCCGCGTGCGGGATCAGATGCGTGAAGCCTTCGAGCGCGACGGTGTCGCCGTCGTGGACGAGCTCGGCGATCGCTTCGTTGAGCTGGACGACCTCTGCCATCAGAACGGGAATGGATGCGACCCGGGAGTGACGGTGATCCAGCGAAGCTCGGTGAACTCGTCGATCACCGCGGTGCCGCCGAAGCGCCCGAAGCCGCTCTCCTTCACTCCGCCGAACGGCATCTGCGGCTCGTCGGAGACGGTCTGGTCGTTGACGTGGACGATGCCGGCGTCGATGCGTTGCGCCAGCTGGAAGCCGCGGTCCGCATTGCCGGTGATGAGCCCGGACGAGAGCCCGTAGCTCGTCGCGTTCGCGCGCTCGACCGCCTCGTCCGCGCTGTCGACGATCTCGATCGCCGCGACGGGACCGAAGGTCTCGTGCTTGGCGAAGTCGGAATCGGCAGGCACGTCCGTGAGGAGCGTCGCCCGATACGCGGCGCCTTCGGCCTCCCCACCCGCGAGGACCTTCGCGCCCTTTTGCACCGCTTCGTGGACGCGTGACGAGACCATGTTGAGCGCGCTCTCGTTGATCAGCGGACCGATCACCGTGTCGTGCTCGTGCGGGTCGCCGACCTTCAGCGTCTTCGTCTTCGCCGCGAGCTTCTCGACGAACTCGTCGGCGATCGGCCGCTCGACGAGGATGCGCCGCGTCGACATGCAGATCTGACCTTGATGCATGAACGCGCCGAACGCGGTCGCGTCGACGGCGTAGTCGACGTCTGCATCCGCGAGCACGATCAGCGGGTTGTAGCCGCCGAGCTCGAGGACGACGCGCTTCAGCTGACGGCCCGCAGCCTCCGCGAGGCGACGGCCTGTCTCCGTCGAGCCGGTGAAGTTGATGCGGCGGACGGCCGGGTTCTCGACCAGCTCGTCGCCGATCGGCGCCGCCTCGCCCGGCGCGTGCGTGACGACGTTCAGCACGCCGGCAGGGAGGCCTGCCTCGCCGAAGATCTCGCCCCACAGGAGACCGCCGACGTACGGCGAGAGCTCCGACGGCTTCAAGACGACCGTGTTTCCGAGCGCGAGCGGCGCCGCGATCGAGCGGGCCGAGAGGATCAGGGCAGCGTTCCACGGTGCGATTGCGCCGACGACGCCGACCGGCCGGCGCAGACCCATCGCGAACTGGCCGAGGTCCGATGGAATCACCTCGCCCATCGGCGCGTACGGAAGCGCGGCGACTTGGCGCAGCAGGCCCTGCACGAAGTGCAGCTGGAACATCGCGAAGCCGAACGCAGAGCCGGTCTCCTCGATCAGCCATTTCGCGACATCCTCGCTTCGGCCCGCGAGCACGTCGGCGGCGGCGAGAAAGACGCGCTGGCGCTCGGCCGGCGGCGTCTGCATCCAGCCCTCGAACGCGCCGGAGGCGGCCTCGATCGCACTGCGCGCGTCGTCGCGACCGCCGGCCGCGACACGCGCGACCGCCTTGCCGGTATACGGATCGAGGTCGTCGAAGCTGCCGCCTCCTGCGGCGTCGACCCACTCGCCGCCGATGAAGTGCCGGCACTCCCGGATGGACTCTGCTGTCGCGGACATCGAGAGCTCCTCTCCTTAGCTCTGACCCGCCGGCTCGGGCTGCGAGGCGACGGAGATTTTCGCAGGGACGCTCAGGTGGTAACCGACCGGCAGGAGCCGGACTCCGACGCGGCCGAGAATCGAGCCCCAAATGCAGCGCGGTAGGAGCAGCGCGAACCCGATCGCGATCCCGCCGAGCAGCACGAAGTACCAACTGCCGCCGATGTGACTCTGGAGGTAGGTCTGGACCAGACCGTTTGACGCTACGACGGTCTTGATGCACCTGTCAAGACTGTGTTCCGGCTACTCGGACAGCGGTACCCACCCGCCCTTGCCGGCGACGCGCGTAGGCTTCGCGCCGAATGAGCGTCACCGTCGTCGGATCCGTCGCTTTCGACTCGCTCGAGACTCCGTTCGGTCAGCGCGACCGGATCCTCGGTGGTGCCGCGACGCACTTCTCCGTCTCCGCGAGCTTCTTCACCGACGTGCGCGTCGTGGGCGTCGTCGGCGACGACTTCGGCGAGGACGAGTTCGCCGTCTTCCAGGCTCGTGGGATCGACACGTCGGACGTCGAGCGCGTGACCGGCGGCCGCTCGTTCCACTGGTCGGGCCGCTACGAGGAGGACATGGCGGTCGCGCACACGCTCCAGACCGACCTGAACGTCTTCGCCGACTTCGATCCGAAGCTCTCGCCGGAGGCCCGGTCCGCGCGCATCCTCTTCCTCGCGAACATCCAGCCGGATCTTCAGCGGCAAGTTCGCGCCCAGTGCCGCGACGCCGCGTTCGCGGGGCTCGACTCGATGAACTTCTGGATCGAATCGGCGCGCGAGTCGCTCGGACAGGCGATCGCCGAGGTCGATTGCGTCGTCCTGAACGACGCCGAGGTGCGGATGCTCACGAACGAGCCGAACGTGGCGCGCGCTGCGCGAGAGTTGATGTCAATGGGCCCGAGCGTCGTGCTCGTCAAGCAGGGCGCCTACGGCGCGTGCATGTACACAAACGACGGGTTCTTCTCAGTCCCCGCCTATCCGCTCGAGACCGTCTTCGATCCGACGGGCGCCGGCGACGCGTTCGCGGGCGGTTTTTTCGGCTATCTCGACCTCGCCGCCTCCGACGAGCCGACCGAATCGGATCTGCGGACGGCATGCGTCGCGGGCTCCGTGATGGCGTCGTTCATCGTCGAGGAGTTCGGCAACGAGCGGCTCCAAGGGTTGACCGAAGACGAGATCGCGGCGCGATTCGAGGAGTTCCGTCAGATGACCGTCTTCGACGTCCCCTCGACGCTGCCCCGACTCCTGACGACACGCTCCGCCGCGAACGGCTCCGCCGAGCCGCCGTAGCGACAGGTCCCGGTCGGCCTGCTCGCGGCGGTTCAGCCCCAGACGTCGTCTGCGACCTCGACGAGAAGGCTGAGCTTCGCGACCTGCTCGTCGTAGGTGAGCGCGTTGCCCTCGACCGTGGACGAGAAGCCGCACTGCGGCGAGATGCACAGCTGGTCGATCGACACGAACTTCGACGCCTCCTCGAGACGGCGCTTGAGGTCGTCTTTCGACTCGAGCTCGCCGCGCTTCGTCGTCACGAGTCCGAGGACGATCTGCTTGTCGCCCTTCGGAACGAACCGCAACGGCTCGAAGCCGCCTGAGCGCTCGTCGTCCCACTCCATGAAGTACCCGTCGACGTTCAGCTCGTTGAAGAGCGCCTCGGCGACGAAGTCGTAGCTGCCTTCGGCGACCCAAGACGAGCGGAAGTTCCCGCGACACATGTGCGTCGTGATCGTCATGTCGGCAGGCTTCGACGCGAGCGCCTTGTTGATGTTCGAGATGTAGCGCTCATGAAGGTGCTCGGCGTCCTCACCACGCGCCGCCATCTCGGCGCGCTGCGCCGGGTCGTTCAGGTACGCGAGGCTCGTGTCGTCGAACTGGAGGTAGCGGCAGCCGAGTTCGTGCAACCTGCGCACTTCGTCTGCATACGCGGCAGCGAGGTCATGCCAGAACTCGTTGACGTCGCCGTAGACCTCCGGATCGATGAAGGCGCGACCGCCGCGGTAGTGGACCATGCTCGGCGAGGGAATCGTCAGCTTCGGCACGGCGGTCGTGACCGTTTCGCGGAGAAACGTGAACGCATCGCCGAAGATCGTCTCGTTCAACGCGATCGGGCTTGCAACGCGAAGCGCCGCGCTCTCGAAGTCGATGTCACCCTGCGCGTTGTGGAACGTGACGTGCAGCGTCTCGTCGGCCTGGCCGATGCCGCCGAGCTGGTAGATGAAGTCCATGTGCCACGACGTGCGGCGAAACTCGCCGTCCGTGGCCGCGTGCAGACCGACGTCTTCCTGCATCCGCACGACGGCTCGGATCGCCTCGTCCTCGACCGCGCGCAGCGCGTCCGCGTCGATCTCGCCGGCCGCATGCTGCTCGCGCGCACGCAAGAGCTCAGGCGGGCGCAGCAGGCTTCCCACGTGGTCGGCCCGGAATGGAGGCCTCGCGCGTCGCGCCGCGGGCCTCTCCGTCGTCGTCTCAGTCGCCACCGTTTCCTCCTCGTCGCAGCTCGAGGACCCATCCTGCCACGGTTGTCTGGCAGCCGAGATGATGTTCAAATAGCCGGGACACCTTGGCCACCGACGCCCGCCCACTTCTACCGCGACCGCTCGCCCTCCCGACCTCGGGTGCGTATTCGCAGTCGCTCGAGCGCGGCCTCGCGATCCTGTCGGCGTTCAACTCGGGGCGACCGCTCCTCGGGGTGAGCGAGCTCGCGCGGCAGATCGGGCTCAGCCGGAGCACAACGCACCGCTATGTCTCGACGCTCGCGCAGCTCGGCTACTTGCAGCAGGACCCGCTGACGCGGAAGTACCGCCTCGGCACGCGCGTGCTCGACCTCGGCTTCTCGGCGATCAACTCGATGGAGCTCCGCGAGGTCGCGGCGCCGTGCCTGCAGCAGTTGAGCGACGAGCTCGGCTACACGGTCAACATGGCGATCCTCGCCGGCGCGGACGTCGTGTACGTCGAGCGCTGCCGCAGCTCGCGCGTCGCGCAGCGGGAGATCGATCTCAACCTGCACGTCGGCTCCCGGCTGCCCGCGTACTGCACGTCGCTCGGGAAGGTGCTGCTCGCGTATCTGCCCGAGGCCGAGCAAGACGTTGCGATCGGCCGAACGGAGCTCGTTCGCCGGGGCCCGAACACGATCACGTCGAGAACCGGGCTCCGCGCGGAGCTGCAGCGCGTCCGGGCGGACGGCTTCGCGGTCTCGAACGAAGAGCTCGCCTACGGACTCCGCTCGATCGCGGCGCCGATCCACTCGCGCAACCGTGAGGGCGCTGCGGCGATCAACCTCGCGGTGCATACGTCGATGGTGACGATGAACGAGCTCGTCGCCCAGCTCAGCCCGGCGCTGCGTCGAGCGGCGTCGGAGATCTCGCGCCGCGCCGGTTACCGGGCCTAGCCGGCCCTCGCCCGTAGGCCGAGCAGCTCGATCGCGTTCTCCTTCAGGATCAACGGCCGCACCTCGTCGCGGAACTTCGCGTCCTCGAAGTCGGCGAGCCAGCGGTCCGGCGTGATCAGCGGATAGTCCGAGCCGAAGAGAACCTTGTGCCGCAGTTGCGTGTTCGCATACTGCACGAGCTGCGGCGGGAAGTACTTCGGTGACCAACCGGAGAGATCGATCCAGACGTTTTCCTTGTGCAGGCAGATCGAGATCGCCTCGTCCTGCCACGGGAACGACGGATGCGCGAGCACGATCGGCAGGTTCGGGAAGTCCGCGGCGACGTCGTCGAGGCACATCGGGTTCGAGTACTTGAGCCGCAAGCCGCCGCCGCCCGGTACGCCGGTGCCGATGCCGCTGTGGCCGGTATGGAAGAGCGCCGGCAGCCGCGCGGCCTCGATCGCCTCGTACAGCGGATACACGTCGCGGTCGTTCGGGAAGAACTCCTGCAGGTTCGGGTGGAACTTGAAGCCGCGCACGCCGTGCTCGTCGATCAGCGTGCGCACGCGCTCGACCGCGTCCGGACGGCGCGGGTCCACGCTCGCAAACGGGATGAGCACGTCGCTGTTTTCCGCGGCGACCGTCGCGATCTCCTCGTTCGGCACCGGCGGCAGCCCGGTCGTCAGCTCCATGTCGACGGTGAAGACGACGGCCGCGATGCGGCGCTCGCGGTAGTACGCGGCGACGTCGTCGGCCGTCGGCAGCTCGCCCTTCGAGCCGAAGTAGCGCGCAGCCGCCTCGCGGAAGTGGGCGGGCATCGGGTCGATCCCGTCGCGCGAGATCTCGGCATGCACGTGCACGTCGATCGCTACGACGTTGTCGAGGTCGATCGTCATCGGCGTCACCCTAATGGCCGGATCTCGAGGCCCGGACGCTTGATGTGCGCCGTCAGGTAGCGAATGCCGTCCGCTCCCGCGAGGAGTCGGCGGCGCACGCCTTTCTCGACGACGAAGGCGGCGGGAGCGCGGACCCTGGTGACGCGTCCGTCGAGGTCGAGCTCGCCGGCGCCGCCGACGACGACGTACAGCACGTCCCGATGGTCGTTCACGTGCGGCTCCGGTCCTTCGCCCGCGTCCCAGGCCAGGAGCGTCGCGTTCAGGTCGTCGACGCCAGTGCCCCAGAGTGGTCCGCGCCCGCTCCCGGCGGCGAGATCGACCACCGGCGGGTCGGGCTCGCGGGGCGCGAGTCCGATCGCCGCGAGCTCGTCCTCGGGCACGACACGCTGGATCAGTTCGAAGAGATCGCGCTCCTCGATGCGGATGTGCGCCTCGAGCAGGGCGCCGAGCTCGGCCGCGACGTCCTCGCCGGATCGCAGACGCTTCGCGAGCGCGCGGAGCTGCTGGTGCTGCAGCAGCACGACGCGAAGCGACTCGGGTTCGTCTGCGTAGAGGAGCGGGAACACGAGCTCTTCCTCCTCGCGAAAGTGACGCGTCGTCTCGCTCGCGAAGAAGCGGAGAAAGTCGCGCGCCGCAGGTGTGCCCTCCTCCTGGAGGCGGCGTGCATGGACGAGCGCATGATGGTGGTCGTGCGAAAGCGGCACGAGCGCCGGATGACGCTTCACTTGCGGAATCCCGAAACCGGACGCGCCGTTGCCTTCACGCTCTCGATCTCGAACCACGTCGAGGGCAGGTGCAGCGCCGACCTGAACCGCCAGCCTTCGACTCTTCGACCCGAGACCCAGACCGCGACGACTCGACCGGAGCGACCGCGCTCGAGCTTCAACGAGTTCGCGCGCCGAACGTGCAGCGCTCGCGCGAGTGCGCGGGGCGTGATCGTCACCGGCCCCCAGCGACGATGCGGCGAAGGACGCTCGTACGGATCGGCGACCGAGCGGAGATACGGCACGCGCCGAGCACGCGGCCAGACGTCCTCGATTGCCGCTGTCTTCCCGCCCGAGGTCGAGAAGAAGAACGTCGACGCGGGCGCGCCGTTCCAGTAGAGCGCCTCGCCACTCGTTCGCGCAATCGCTCGATCGACGCTGGCGCTCTCATAGTCGATTCCACCGTAGACCTGGCTCCGCGTGTCGGCGTACAGGTCCCACGGGCGGTTCGACTTCAGCGTCGCGAGCGCGTACGTACGTGCGGCGACCGCTTGCGCTGCGAGCGCGGCAATTCGCCAGCGATCCGGCATCTCGCCGCCGACGACACCGCGCAGGTACTGCTCGAGCGAGACCGTGTTGACGACGTACAAGCGGCGTACTGGCCGACGCACGACGAGCCGTCCGTGGTAGGCGCGGCCGTCGAGGACAAGCGGCGCGGCCGGACAGTCGAAGACGAGCGGCGCCCGCATCGCGACAGGCCGGCGTCCGATGCGTAGTCGCAGGCGCGGCCCGAGCCGGTACGTGCGCGGCGCGAGGGCGTGCCGGCGTCCGGTTCGGTCGCTGACGACGATCCTCGTCGCGCAACCGATGCGCACGCCGCCGCGGCCTTGTGCAAGAAGCACGCGCACATCGATCGGCGTCGCCCGAACGAGCCGCGTGCCCGGGTAGTAGTGCGCGAGGATGCGCTGGTACGTCCAGCCGTGTCGGGCGAAGCCGTAGGCGCCCCACTGGCTCATCCCGATTCCGTGACCCCAACCGCGGCCTTCGATCACGTACCGGTCCGACGCTTGGGCTGTGGTCGCGGCGAGAAGAGCGAGCAGGCCGGCCGCGACGATGACTCGGAGCCGCGTCACGGCGGGTCAGCCTAGCTCACGCCGGTCGGCGCACCTCCGGACGCGGCGGAACGCCTGAGCGCGTCCAGCGTGCGCACCTGGCCGACCGCGTCGGCACGTCCGAGCAGCGGCTCGGCGGTCCCACGAATCGCGGCGGCGAAGTTGTCGGCTTGGAGCCGATACCGGTCGCCGTGCTCGACGGCGATCTCTTCCGCCTTCTCGCCGCGCAGCAGCCGCAAGGATTCGCGGACGATCATGAACGGGCTCGCGATCTCAAGCACTCCTTCGGAGCCGACTATCTCGGCCGCGTCGCGTTGCGGAATGTCGAACGCGGAGTCGAAGTGCGCGAGCACGTCTCCGTCGAACCGGAGCGTTCCGGTAAAGCGCATGTCGATTCCGGTGGGCCCGAGGACTTCGTGTCCAGTCACGAGCGTGGGCTCGCCCGCAACGAGTCGCGCGAGGCTGACGCAGTAGCAGCCGACGTCGAGCAGTGAGCCGCCGCCGAGCTCGGGGACAAGCCGGACGTTCGTCGGCTCGTCGAGCGTGAAGCCGAAGGACACGCGGATGACGCGCAGCTCGCCGATCGCCCCGCCTTTCACGAGCTCGGCGATCTGCTTCGTCTGCGGATGGTGGCGATACATGAACGCCTCCATCAGCACGAGGCCGCGCGCCTCGGCGACGTCGAAGGCGCGCGCGACCTCGTCGGGCCGCCAGTCGAGCGACTTCTCGCAGAGCACGTGCTTGCCGGTCTCAAGAGCGCGCACCGACCACTCGACGTGCAGCCCATTCGGCAGCGGGATGTACACGGCGTCGACGTCAGGATCCGCGAGCAGCTCGTCGTACGTGCCGTACGCGCGTGCGATCCGGTGCTCGCGCGCGTATGCGCTCGCGCGCTCGTGCGAGCGGCTTGCGACCGCGACGACCTTCGTCAGCGACGAAGCCTCGAGCGCCGGAAGCACCGCACGGTTGATGCCCGCAGTCGAGAGGACGCCGACGCGGACCGGACCCGTCACACGCCGCTCAGCGGCCCGCGCGCTCGAGGCGCCGACGCGTGAGCGTGTCGAGCGTGACGGCTGCGAGGAGGATGAGGCCGGTGATGATCAGCTGCGTCGACGCGCTCGAGCCGATGAGCGAGAGGCCGTTCGCGATCGTCGCGATCACGAGGCCGCCGAGCAACGCGGCGACGACGCGGCCGCGGCCGCCGAAGAGGCTCGTACCGCCGATCACCGCCGCGGCGATCGCGTCGAGGAGTCGTGAGCCGCCGCCTGCGTCAGGCGCGACCGAGCTGATCCGCGCGGCGAAGACGATCCCACCGAGCGCGGCCATCACGCCGGAGATCATGAAGACGGTGATGCGGATGAACGGAACGTTGATGCCCGCCCGCCGGGCGGCTTCCGCGTTCCCGCCGACCGCGTAGATGTGGCGTCCGTACGGCGTTCGCGTCGCGACGTAGGTTCCGAGCGCGACCATGAAGACGACGAGCAGGCCCGCGAACGGAACGCCGCGGTCGCGATTCGCGATCGCCGTCGCACCGAAGGCGATCACGCCGATGAAGATGACGCGCAGTGCGATCAGCGTCGGGTTCCCCGCGGGCAGTCCCGCACGACGACGCGACAGAACACGCGCGACCGCGGTCAGCAAGAAGCCAAGCGTCACGATGCCCGCGACGATCCAGCCGGCGGTGTCGGAGAGGAAGTAGTTGGCGGTGTCGTTCAGGAAGTGGTCGTCGATACCGATCGCCGCCTGCGAGCCGAGCCAGCGGATCACGACGCCTTGGAAGATGAGCAGGCCGGCGAGCGTGACGACGAACGAGGGCACGCCGATCAGCGCGACGAACGAGCCCTGCACCGCGCCGATCAGCGCACCGAGGCCGAGCCCGGCTGCAATCGCGACGAGACCGTTCACATCGTGGCTCGATCCAGCTTGTTGCAGCCACACCGCGCACACCGCACAGACGCCGCTGACGAATCCGATCGAGAGATCGATCTCGCCGATCAGCAGCACGAACACGACTCCGATCGCGATCAACACCGTTCCCGCGAGCTGCGTGATCAGGTTGTTGAAGTTCGTCGCCGTGAAGAAGACGTCGACCTTGAGCGTGAACAGGATGATCAGGATCACCATCCCGACGATCACCGGGAGGCTGCCGACGTCACCCGCCTTCAGCCGCTCGACATAGGCGCGCGCAGCATCGCGGACGCCGTCGCCGCCTTCTGCGGTCGCTTGGATCTCCTGCGGCGCGGCAGTGCTCACGCCGGCTGTTCTTCCGGCTCGGGATCTGGCCCCGTCGAGGTCATCGTGCCGCCGGTGATCGCCGAGACGATCTCCTGCGTCGACGTGCGCCCGCGCTCGAACACGCCGATGTTGCGGCCGAGGCGCAGCACGGTGATTCGATCCGAGACCTCGAACACGTTCTCGAGGTTGTGTGAGACGATCACGACGCCGAGGCCTTGGTCCGCGAGCCGCTTCACGAGGTTCAGGACCTGACGCGTCTGCGCGACGCCAAGTGCCGCCGTCGGCTCGTCGAGAAAGACGACGCGCGAGTTCCACATCACGGCTCGCGCGACGGCGACGGATTGCCGCTGGCCGCCCGAAAGTGTCGCCACGGTCTGACGGGGCGAGCTCAGCGTCGTCACCGCAAGGCTCTGGAGCGTCTGGATCGTCCGCTGCTCCATCTCCGACTCCTTGAGTCGGTACGCGCCGTCGTGCGACTCGCGCCCGAGATACATGTTCGCGACGACGTCGAGGTTGTCGCAGAGCGCGAGATCCTGATACACGATCTCGATCCCGAGCTTGGCCGAGTCTTTCGGCCCATGAATCGTGACGGGCTCGCCCTCGAAGAAGATCTGGCCGCTGTCGATCGAGTAGATCCCGGCGACACACTTGATCAGCGTCGACTTGCCGGCGCCGTTGTCGCCGACGAGCGCCATGACCTCGCCCAAGCGCACCTCGAAGTCGACCTCGCGCAACGCCTGCACGGATCCGAACGACTTGACGATGCCGCGGAGCTCGAGCGTGGGCCGGTCGCTCATTGCGGCGGTCCTATCACGACGGAGGCGGGGCCGTATAGGCCCCGCCTACGCATTCGCGTGGTCGACACGTCGCCGCTAGCAGAACTTCTTGTATTGGCCGACGCAGACCTGGGTCTTCTTCACGAAGCCGTCCCGGAACAGGATCTTGTAGTTCGACTTCGTCACCCACACGGGCGTCAAGAGCACGGACGGCGTGCCGCTGACGTGGCCGTTGACGCGGACCGAGCCGCCCTTGACGAGCGCGATCGCGGCCTTCGAAGCAGCACCGGCCTCGACCTTGATCGACTTGTAGACGGTCCCCGTCTGCCAGCCGGCGAGGATGTACTGCACGCCGGTCGGCGTCGCGTCCTGACCCGTGACCGGAATCGGCTTCAGCCCGTGGTTTTTGAGGGCCGAGATGACCGAGCCGGCGAGGCCGTCGTTCGCGGCGATCGCCGCGTCGATCTTGTTGCTGTTCCGCGCGAGCATCTGCTCGAAGATCGTCAGACCCTTGTTCGGATCCCAGTCCGTCCACTGGTCGCCCGCGGAGCCCTTCTTCAAGGTCCCCTTCTTGTAGAGAGGGTTGAGGATCGAGTCGTAGCCCTGCTTGAACAGCTTCGCGTTGTTGTCCGCGATGCCGCCGTTCAACTCGACGACGGTCGGATGCTGGGAGTACTTCCCGTTGTGCCGGAGCGCGGCGACGAGCCCACGGCCCATCAGCTTTCCGACGCCGACGTTGTCGAACGACACGTAGTAGGACGCCTTGCTGCCGGGAACGAGCCGGTCGTAGTCGATCACCTTTGCACCGCCCGCGACGACGGCGTTCGTGATCGCCGCGCCCGAGCCCGGATCGAGAGCGTCGAGCAGAACGACCTTCGCGCCGTTCGTGACGCAGTCGTCCGCCTGTGAACGCATCTTCTGCGCGTCGCCCTGCGCGTTGTTGATGCTCGCCGCCACACCGGCGGCCTTGAATGCGGCCGCAAGGTACGGGCGGTCGAAGAGCTCGTAGCGAGCAGACGACTTCGTGTCAGGCAAGAGAACGCACGCCTGCACGGCCGCCGACGAGCGCTGCACCTTCGCACCTGCCGTCGCCGCAACGGTGACGGCGGCTGCCACAGCGAGCACGACTGCGAGCACACGCTTCCGGCGAGAAAACACCTTCATCAAACCCTCCTCCTCAATCCCAACGGGTCACGCCGCAGAACCGCGGCGTCAAAATACTACTCCCCTAGTGGTTTAGGTCAACCGTTCTTCGTCGGCGGGTAGCGCCGAACGGCGGAGCTGCCCTCGAACCGAGAGCGAGTTGTCACGTACGGCTTCACGTTGCGGGCCGTGACGAAGACGTGGCCCGTGTTCGTGTCCGCGGGTGAGACGAGCCCGCCGGAGTACCGGGCGAGGAAGAGCTGCAGGACGGGCAGGAATCCCTGGAGATAGGGCTGCTGGTCGATCGTGAAGTCGAGCCGGCCGGCCGCGATCCCACGCAGGGTGCCCGCGAGCAGGTCGTAGCCGCCTGCGTGGATGCCCTTCCGGTGGAGGCCGTAGCGCTCGACGACGGCCGCGACGGCTGCGGTCGAGCCGCCGTCGACGGCGAAGAGCCCGCGCAGCTGCTTGTTGCGGAGATACGTCCGCTCGATCCGCGCGAACTCCTCGCGCACGTCGGTCCCCGTCGCGACCACGCGGACGCGGATCGGCTTTCCGGAGTCGCGGATCGCTGCGACCGCGCCGTCGACGCGCGGCTGGATGTTCAGCTGGCCCGGCGTCGCGATGAAGAGCGCAACCTCGCCGTGACCGACGAGCTGTGCGATCCGCGCGCCGACCTCGAGGCCGGACTGGTACAGGTCTTGTCCGATGTAGGAGAGCCTGCGATTTGCACGGCCGCCGTCGGCGTTGTAGGCAACGACCGGGATTCCCTGGCGCAACGCTTCCGCAGTCGGCGCATCGAATGCCGTTCGGTCGATCAGTGACACGCTGATCCCGTCGACGCGGTCACGAATCGCGCGTCGCATCGCGGCGACCATCTCACCCACGTCACTTCGTTTCGAGCCGGTCCATTCGTATGTCGTCGCGGTGAGCGTGCCGGCGTCTCCGATGCCATACAGCGTCGGGACGAAGAACGGATTCGTCGTCGCGTGGTTCACGAACACGAACCGCCAGCGTGGATGCGGTTGCGGAAAGCCGTCGCCGGCGGCGAGGAGGTCGGACGGCGCGATTGCCGCCGTCGCGCCCGCGGCCGCGAGCGCACGCAGCATGCGGGCGCGGTCGAACCCGCTCGTTTCGTCCGTCATGCCTGTCGTCGTCGCAGCGAGGCGACGGTTGCGATCGTCAGCAGGATCGCGAGGGCAAGAAAGATCCCGGCCTCGAAAAGCTGGAACGTCCAGAAGCGCCCAGCCGGCTGGAACGTCAGCTCGCGCCGCCAGCCGATCGACGCCAGGTAGTCGTGCGGATCGATCCGCGCGCGCTGCGCGTGCTGGATCGCGAACTCCTCGCGGCCGGCGGTGATGCGCCTGCCGACGGCATCGACGAGCGAGTTGTCGAGGATCCAGTCGCGCGCGTGCGTCGTCGGATCGAGCTCGGCGACGCGCTGGTGGTGCGGCGAGAGGAAATGCGGCCTGATGCTCGCGACGGCGAACCGCGCCGCGATGAAGAGGCCGACAGTCACCGTCATCGCGGTCACCGTCCGCCTGAGCACGACACCGGCGAGGATGCCGAGCGACAGCGCAAACAGTGCGTACGCCGGCACGACGATCCCCTCGACGTCGAAGACGCTCGGGTGCAGGCGGCCGCCGAAGGAGTCGAACGGTTGCCGCCACCAGACGACGATCGCGCTCAAGATCGCCGCGACGGCGACGGTTGCGATCGCGAGCGCGGCCGTCTTCGCGAGCAGCCACCGCCGCGAGCTGACGCCTTGCGTCCACGCGAAGCGGAACGTCCCGAGCTCGTACTCGCGGGCGACGAGCGGCGCGCCGACGAATGCGCCGACGAGCGCGGGCACGAGAACGAGGTAGCTAACGAGCCGCGTGAGGTCGCCGAACTGCGTCTGCAGATGGCGAACGATCAGATCGCAGCCGGACCGCGTCGTCGGCGGCAGGCAGGCAGCGAGCGCGTCGCGGTTGTACGCATCGCGGATCGGTACCGCCGTCACCGCCGCCGCGACGGCGAGCGCGACGAGCGCCGTGCTCCAGACGAGCAACTGAAGCCGATGCTGCCGCCACGTCACCCATGCCATCGCAGCCGCCTCTCCTCTGCCGGCGGCGGCCGCTGCGGCAAGCGGTCGGGCGCCATGTACGCGAGCAGCAGCTCCTCGAGCCCGATCGGCTCGACCGACCACGACGGATCGACGATCGGTCCATCGAGCCGCGCAAGCAGGGTCAGCTGCCTGCCGCTGTAGCTCTCACGCACGACGTCCGCGACGCCGCGGACTCGTCCGAGCGGACGCCGCGGCCCCGTCAGCAGCCGGTGCGACTCCAGAAGCGCTTCGACATCGCCCTGCAACAGCACTGCGCCGCCGCTCATGAGGACGATGTGGTCGCAGACACGCTCGATGTCTGCGACGACGTGCGAGGCGATCACTGCTGTCGCTTCCGTCTCGGTGACGCCGTCCATCAAGAGCTGGAGGAACTCGCGCCCCGCGAGCGGGTCGAGATGCGCGAACGGCTCGTCGAGGAGAAGGAGCGAGGGTCGCTTGCCGAGCGCCACTGCGAGCGCGAGCCGTGCGCGCTCGCCGACGGTCAGCGAGCCGACGCGTGTATCGAGACGCAAGCCCGCGAGGAACGCGCCGGCGACCGAGGCGTCCCAGCGCCGGTTCGTCGAGCGGGCGAAGTCGAGCGTGTCGCCGACCGTGAAGTACCGGTAGAGCGGCGCGTCTTGCGCGACATAGCCGACGTCCGCCAGCGTCGACGGGTCGTTCCACGGCTCGCGGCCGAGCACGCGGATGTCTCCGGTCGACGGCTGGAGGAGCCCGACGGCAAGCTCGAGGAGCGTCGACTTCCCGGCGCCGTTCGGCCCGGCGAGACCGACGACGGCACCGTCAGGAACTGCGAGCGTGCAATCGCGCAAGGCCCACCGGCGCCGAAAGCGTTTGCCGAGCCCGCGCGTCTCGAGCGGCGCGGTCATGCCGCGCGCCGGCCGAGCACCTCCCGCAGCGTCCTCGAGACGAGCGCGCGGATGTCTTCCTCGCCGAGCCCGTCGCGCACGGCAGCCGCGAGCCACCGTTCGAGCTCCTCGCGCAGGCGCTCGTGATGCTCGATCGACGGAGCGGCGAGCGTGCTCGTGACGAAGGTTCCCCGGCCCTGCCGTGCAGCGACGAGCCCATCTCGCTCGAGCTCGCGGTAGGCCTTCGCGACCGTGTTCGGGTTGATCGCCAGGTGGGCGACGACTTGTCGCACCGTCGGCAGCTGGTCGCCGACGTCGAGCACCCCCAGCCGCAGCGCCTCGCGCACCTGCTGGACGATCTGGAGGTACGGCGCGACGCCGGAGCGCTGGTCGAGGTGGAACTCGATCACGAACAGCATCATACGGCGGTGTCGAACGCTCAACTAGGGCGGCTCCTCGTCGCGAACCGCGGCGAGATCGCTCTCCGGATCTTCCGAACGTGCCGAGAGCTCGGGATCGCGACGGTCGCCGTCGTCGCGCCAGACGATCGCAGCTCGCTTCACGCCCGCAGTGCCGACCGAACAGTCGAGATCGCCTCGTACCTCGATGCCGCCGAGCACGTGCGCGCGGCTCGCGAAGGGGGCGCCGACGCCGTCCATCCCGGCTATGGCTTCCTCGCGGAGAGCGCAACGCTCGCGACGGCCGTGCTCGACGCCGGGCTCGTGTGGGTGGGTCCGCCGCCGGCTGCGCTCGAGCGCGGCGGCGACAAGGTCGCGGCGAAAGAGCTTGCACGCGCGGCGGGAGTTCCGGTGCTTTCGACCGGCGAACCGGACGAGCTTGGGTTTCCGCTGCTCGTCAAGGCCGCGGCAGGCGGCGGCGGGCGCGGCATGCGGGTCGTCCGCCAGCGCGACGAGCTCGCGGCGGCGCTCGACGCCGCGCGCCGCGAGGCCGGAAATGCGTTCGGCGACGACCGCGTGTTCTGCGAGCGCTACCTCGAGCGGCCGCGGCACGTCGAGGTTCAGCTTCTCGCGGATGCGCACGGGACCGTGGTCGCGCTCGGCGAGCGCGAGTGCTCGATCCAGCGTCGACACCAGAAGCTCTTGGAGGAGTCGCCCTCACCGGCGGTCGATGCGTCTCTGCGTGCGCGACTGGAGGATGCCGCGACGGCCTTCGCTCGCGCGATCGGCTACGTCAACGCCGGCACCGCGGAGTTCGTGCTCGACGGCGACGAGCTGTACTTCCTCGAGCTGAACGCACGCATCCAGGTAGAGCATCCGGTGACCGAGCTCGTCACGGGTCTCGATCTCGTCGCGGAGCAGCTCGCGATCGCGCGTGGCGAGCCACTGTCGCCGGGCGTTCGCGACGCGCGCTTGCGCGGGCATGCCGTCGAAGTGCGGCTGTACGCGGAGGACCCGCGGACGTTCGTGCCGCAGATCGGGACCGTCGAGCGGCTGCGACTGCCTGCCTCCGTGCG
>JBKPRX010000016.1:0-12021 GCA_046734795.1 Actinomycetota bacterium | reverse complement strand
GAAGCAGAGAAGCGTGCGGAAGCCGGAGGCGAGCCAGCGCGCGATCGTTACCTTCTGCTGGTTGCCGCCCGAGAGCCGGCGCACCTGCTGCCGCGCGCGGGTGTCGATCTGGAGCGCGTCGATCGCCCGGCCGACGCGCCGACTTTCCTCGCGCGGGTTGATCGGTCCCCAGCGGCCGAGCCGGTTGTAGCGCGGGGCCGCGATGTTCTCGCGGATGGAGCGCTGCGGGAGCAGCGCGAGCAGCCGGTCTGCGGGGACGAGCACGAGGCCGGCGCGGATCGCGTCGTAGGGGTGCCGAGGCCGCAGGCTCTTCCCGGCCACGCTCATCTCTCCGCCCTCGGCCCGCCGCTCGCCTGCGAGCGCTGCGAAGAGGTCGTCTTGTCCCTGGCCTTCGAGCGCCGCGACCCCGAGGATCTCGCCCGCGCGAAGCGCGAACGACACGCCCCCCAGGCCGCCGATCCGCAGATCGGAGACCTCGAGGGTCGTGGCGCCGGTGTCAGCCGTCGCAGGTTCGGCGATGCCCGCCGTCTCGTCGACCTCGATCGCCCGCGCCTCGGCCTTCGCCGCCTCCGGACCGAGCATGTGCTCGACGATCTGCCGCTCGCCGCCCTCACGGGGGACGAGGGTGCCGACGTCACGGCCGTCCCGCAACACGGTCGCCCGATCGCACACCGCGATCACCTCGGCCAGCCGGTGCGTGATGAAGAGAACCGACCGGCCCAGGCGGCGCCACTCCTCTATCACCGCGAACACGCGCTCCGCGAGATCGGACGGCAAGGCCGCGGTGATCTCGTCGAGGAGCAGGAGCTGCGGGTCGTGCGCCATGGCGCGGGCGAGGTCGATCATCCGCAGAACCGGCAGCGGCAGGTCGCCCGCCTGCTCGCTGAAGTCGACGTCGATGTCCATCGCGCGCAGCCGCTCTCGAACAGCCTCGACGGCCACGCCCGTGAGGCGGACGTTCTGCGCGACGGTAAGGTCGGGGACGAGAGCGGGGTCCTGGAACACTGGCGCGAGCCCGATGCGCGCCGCCTGCGAGGGCGAGGAGACGCGGACAGCCTTGCCCCGCAGCTCGACAGTGCCGCCGTCGCGCTGGATGACGCCGGTCAGGATCTTCACGAACGTGCTCTTGCCGGCGCCGTTCGCGCCGAGGAGCGCGTGCACCTCGCCGGCGTCCACGGAGAGGTCCGCGGATTCGAGCGCCACCACGGGCCCGTACCGCTTTCCGACCTCGCGTGCCTCGAGCAGGCTCACGCCGCACGCCCGGGACGGTGGGAAGGGGCGCCGCGAGGGCGCCCCTTCCAATCGCTCTTCCGGCCTACGGCCCCTTGCAGCTGAAGAGCTGCTTCGTGGTGTAGGTCGTCCACGGCTTCACCTGGAGCCGTGCACTGTACGTGGGCGGACGGCTCGGGGAGTAGTTCGCCTTGATCTGCCTCTTCCCGAACGCCGTCTTGTTGTCCCACACCTGCGGCTTCAGCTTGACCCACTTCGGAACCGACTTCCCGTCCAGCAGCTTGATCGCCATCGAGGCGCCCACGCCGCCGATCGTGGCCGGGTTCGTCACGGCCGCGCCGCGGAAGCCCTTGATCGTCATCAGCTGCTTCAGGAACTGGTTGTTGTCGGCGCCCACGACCGGGACGAGTTTCTTGTGCGCCGTCCGGAAGGCATTCACGATCGTGTAGTCGATCCCGGACGTCCAGACGCCGTCCACCTTCACGCCGGAGTTGAGGATGTCGAGGATCTGCTTGCCGCCGCTTGCGAACTGCCAGTTCGTGAATGTCTGCTTCACGACCTTGATTCCGGGGTAGCGCTTGAGCGCCTGCTTGAAGCCCGTGTGACGGTCGGTGTCCGCCGGGACGCCGGGGATTCCGCGCATCTCGACGACGTTGCCCTTGCCGCCGAGCGCCTTGAATAGCCACAGCGCGCCCAGGCGGCCGTACGCGACCTGGTCGTTCGTCGCGTTATAGGCCTGCGACGCGGTAACGCGCTGGTCGACCGACACGACCTTGACGCCGCGGGCGGCGGCCTGTGCGATCACCCCGTTCAGGGCGCTCGGGCTCGACGGGTTGACGACGATTGCGTTTGCGCCGGCCGAGATGAGGTTCCGGAGATCCGCGTTCTGCTCGGCCGGGCCTCCGTTCCGGTTCGCGATCTTCACCGAGCTGACCTTGCCGCTCGCGCGGGCCTGCGCCTTGACGGAGCAGATCATCTCCTCGCGCCAGCCGTTGCCGACGAGCGTGTTGGAGACGCCGAGGACGTACTTCGCCTGCGTCTTCCCCGACTTCGCCGAGGCCGTCACCGCGGCGGCGACGGAGATGGCGACGAGGGCCAGGAGCACGCCGACCCATCGTGCGCCGCTTGAACGGAGCTTCATTCGCTTCCCCTCCTGATGGTGTGCAGTGAACTGCCAGGCCTTGCGGCTCAAGCGTAAGCGACCCGCCGCAGTTCTCCTAGACCAACAAATGTGCTACTCGCGGCGGAGCGCGCGGCAGGCTCGCCGCGCGTGCTCGGCATACGCGGCGTCGAAGAGCCGGGCCGATCGCTCGGCGTCGACGAGCGCCGGGCTGGTGAGGACGGGCGGGAGCAGTCCGCGCTCGGCGAGAGCCCCGGCGGTGCGCGCCTTGATCTCGTTCGCGATCGCCACCGCGGCCAGGGTCGAGCCCGGCGAGACCGGCGTGTCGACGGCGCCCAGCTGGACGAGGGCGTCGCCCGGCGGCGTGCACAGATCGACCACCACGTCCGCGTGGTCGACAAGCCGCGTCCCCGACGAGTGGGAGGGCCTTCCGGCCGCCGCGTTCGCGACGGAGGTGACGGCGATCACGGGCAGCCCCCGCTCGCGCGCCCCCATCGCCATCTCGATCGGAACGGCGGTGAGGCCGCCCGCGCTGAAGACGAGCATGGCGTCCGGACGCCCGAGGTCGTAGTTCGCGAGGATCTGCTCGGCGAGGCCCTCCACGCGCTCGATGAACATCGCCTGCCGCTGGCCGTTCGCGCCCACGACCTGCGTGTGGAACGTCATCGACAGCTCGACGATCGGGTTGAACCCCGGGAACGAGCCGTAGCGCGGGAAGAGCTCCTCGACCGGGATCCGCGAGTGGCCGGTGCCGAAGGCGTGGACGAGCCCGCCTGAGCCGATCGCGTCGACGCAGATCCGACTGGCGGCCTCGAGCGCCTCGTCCTGCGTCGCCGCGATCCGCTCGAGGAGCCCGCGGGCCGCCGCGAGGAAGCCGCCTTTGGCCGTCCCCTCCACTCCGAGTAGTCTCGCACCCGTGCCCGACCATCGAGTGACGATGCTCGGAACGGGGCTGATCGGGCTCTTCTACACCGTAACCCTGCACGGGCAGCGAGGCCGCGACCGCGTCGCGGTTGTCTACTCGCGGACGCAAGAGCGCGCCGACGCCTTCGCCGCCGAGCACGGCATCCCGCACCGCTCGACCGACCTCGAGGAAGCGATCGCGCATCCGGAGACCGACACGGTCGTGATCGGGCTGCCGAACCAGCTCCACGAGGAGGCGGTCGAGCTGGCGGCGCGCCACGGCAAGGCGATCCTGTGCACGAAGCCGCTCGCGCGAAACGCCGACGAGGCGAAGCGGATGCTCGACACCGTCGAGCGCGCGCGCGTCTTCGGGGGCTACCTCGAGGACCTCTGCTACACGCCGAAGACGCTCAAGGCGCTCCGGATGGTGCAGGCGGGCCAGCTCGGCGACGTCACGTGGGCGCGGTCGCGCGAGACGCATCCCGGGCCGCACAGCGCGTGGTTCTGGGACGGCACCCAGGCGGGCGGGGGCGCCATCGTCGACCTCGGCTGCCACTGCATCGAGATCGTCCGGAACTTCGTCGGCAAGGACAACCGGCCGCTCGAGGTCATGTGCTGGACGGACACGCTCGTCCACCCGATCGAGGCCGAGGACAACGGGATCGCGCTGATCAGGTTCGAGAGCGGCGCAATCGGCCAGTTCGAGGTCAGCTGGACCTTCCGCGGCGGCATGGACCTTCGGGACGAGGTGGCCGGGACGGAGGGCACGCTCTGGCTCAACCACTTCCTGCGCACCGGCTTCGAAGCCTTCACCTCGGGTGCGGGCGGCGACTACGTGGCCGAGAAGGCGGAGACGGCGAGCGGCTGGCTCTTCCCCGTCGGCGACGAGGTCTCGGAGCTCGGCTACGTCGACATGTTCAGGGACATGTTCGAAGCGATGGACGAGGGCCGGCAGCCGATGGAGACCTTCTACGACGGCTACGTGGTGAACGCGATCGTCGACGCCTGCTACCGCTCGGCGGAGACCCGGGCATGGGAGCCGGTGCGCCTGGACGACTGGCGCGGCGCGGGAGTGCCGCGAATCGCGCGCAGCCGCCGCGAGCACGACGGCAAGACGGTGATCAAGGAGGAGACGATGCCCGACGGGCGCCGCAAGCTGATCTTGAAGGACGAGGCGAGCGGCGAGTTCCTCGACGTGGTCGCCTGATCAGACGATGTAGGGGCGCAGCGCGTTCCGCGCGATCAGGAACCCGCGCTTCACGAGCTCGACGTCTCCCTCGAACGCGCTGTCTTCGTGCTCGATCGAGACGTACGAGTCGTAGCCGACCGCGTACAGCGCGGCGACGAACCGGTCCCAGCGCACTTCGCCGAGGCCCGGTAGCCGCGGGACCTGCCAGCCCATCCCGAGCGACGTCACGCCGCGGCGGTACAGGCCCTCGCGCCGGACCTCCATGTCCTTCGCGTGCACGTGGAAAATCCGGTCCGCGTAGTCGTAGACGGCCCGCTCGTAGTCGATCATCTGCCACACGAGGTGCGAGGGGTCGAGGTTGAGACCGAAGCTCGCGCTCGGGATCGCCTCGAACATGTCGTCCCAGGCCGCAGGCGTCGCGGCGAGGTTGTTCCCGCCGGGCCACTCGTCCCAGCTGAAGATCATCGGGCAGTTCTCGATCGCGATGCGGACGCCGCGCCCCTCCGCGTGGGCGACGAGCGGCGGCCAGATCTCCCGGAAGCGCGCGAGGTTCTCCGGGTACGGGCGGTCCTTGTCGTTGCCGACGAAGGTGCCGACGGTCGCGACGCCCAGGCGTGCGGCCGCGTCGACGACCTTCAGCAGGTGCGCGTTCGCCGCCTCCCGCTGCTCGTCGTCGGGGTGCAGGTTGTTCGGGTAGTACGCGAGCGAGGAGATCTCGAGCCCGTGGCGCCCGAGGAGGTCGAGCACCGCGTCCGCGTCGAACGACTCGACGTCGATATGCGAGACGCCTGCGTAGCGCCGCCGCTCGCCTCCCGCTGACGGCCAGCAGGCGATCTCGAGCGACTCGAAGCCTTCCGAGGCCGCCCACGTGGCGACCTCCTCGAGCGACAGGTCCGGAAAGGCCGCGGTCAGGAAGCCCAGCTTCACGCCGGCACCTCGACCCAGCGCTGCTCGCGCGCGCTCGCCGAGACGGCGTCGCCGAGCACGTTTGCGCGGTGGCCGTCCACGAAGCTCGGGAAGTCCGGCTCGTCCGGCATCTCGCCGGCGCCGACGGCGGTGTAGACGGCGCGGTAGAGCTCTTTGAACGTGTCGGCGAAGCCCTCCGCGTGCCCGGCCGGAAGGCTCGTGCGCCCCGCTGCCTCGGGCTCGAGGAGCGCCGGGTCGCGCGTCAGCGTCTCGTTCGGCCGGCCGCGGTGCCCGAGCCACAGCTCCTCGTGCCGCTCCGCCTCCCAGTAGAGCGAGCCGTCGGAGCCGTCCACCTCGAACCGAAGCGAGTTGCGGCGGCCCGCGCTGACCTGCGAGACGACGGCCGATCCGCGCGCATCGCCCTCGAAGCGGACGAGCAGGTGCGCCAGGTCCTCGGTCGCCATTGGCGCATCTTCGCGCTCGACATCGGCGGCGGCGGCGAAGGTCTCGACCGGCCCGGTCGGGCGGCGGCGCACCGGGATCGTCGTCGCGAGGTCGGCGAAGAGCTCCACCACCCTCCGTCCCGTGACGAACTGGACGAGGTCGAGCCAGTGCGACCCGATGTCGGCCACGGCGCGGAGGGCGCCGCCCTTCTCGGGCTCGAGCCGCCAATTCCAGTCGGTCGGCAGGAGGAGCCAGTCCTGGAGATAGCCGCCGTGCACGTTCCAGACGTCGCCGAGGCGGCCGCCGGCGACCAGCGCGCGGGCCTCCTGGCACTGAGGGTAGAAGCGGATGTTGAAGTTCGTGCAGTGTACGAGCCCGCTCCGCTCCGCGAGCTCGACGAGCTCCGCCGACTGCTTCGAGTCGAGCGCGAGCGGCTTCTCGCAGACGACGTGCTTGCCCGCCTCGAGCGCCGCCCGTACTTGCGGGTAGTGCAGGTGGTTCGGCGTCGTCAGGTGCACGACGTCGACGCGGTCGTCGGCGAGCATCGCTGCGAAGCTTTCGTACGGCTTCGGGAGCGGAAACGTCAGCGCCTTCTCGCGCGCCCGCTCCGGAGAGGAGCCGACGACGCCGAGCACCTCGACGCCGAGGCGCCGAAGCGCGTCCACGTGGACGACGCCGATGAAGCCGGTGCCGACGACGGAGGCGCGCAGATCCGTCGGGTCAGGCATCGCGCGCCGATCGTACGAGCTGCCGCGCCGCCGCGGCGACGTCGGGTGCGCCGGTGAGCGCCGAGCCCACGCCCACCGCGGCCGCACCCGCGCGGAGGAAGGCCGCTGCATTCGCCCCGTCGACGCCGCCCGTGACGAGCAGGGGAACGTCCGCCAGCGGCTCGCGAAGGTCGCGGACGTACTCAGGGCCGAGCCGCGCGGCCGGGAAGAGCTTCACCATCGCCGCCCCGAGCTGCCACGCCGTCTCGACCTCGGTCGGGGTCATCGCGCCGGGAACGGCCGGCAGCCCGGCTTCGCGGCACGTCTCGAGCACCTCGGGCACGAGCGCCGGGCCGACACACGCCTGCGCGCCGGCCTCGGCGGCGGCACGCGCCTCGTCAGCGGTCCGCACCGTACCGGCGAGCACGACGAGGCCGGGATCGTCGCGGAGACGCCGGATCGTCTCGAGCGCGTCCGGCGAGTCGAGGGTGATCTCGACGACGCCAATCCCGCCTTCCCGCAACGCCTGCACGACGCGCGCCGGCTCCGCGACGCGCCGCAGGATCGCGACGATGCGCCGGCTCCGGATCGCCTCGATCGCCGCGGTCACCGTGCGAGACTCTACGGCGATGGGGCCCGTGCTCGAGGGCAAGGCTGCGCTCGTCACGGGTGCGGCGGGCGGGATCGGCAGCGCGGTCGCGCGCGCCCTTGCGGACGCTGGTGCGAGCGTCGTCGGCGCCGATCGCGTCGACGCCGATCTCGTCTACGACCTCTCCCGCGCCAGCGAGGCCGAGCATGCCGTGGCTGCGGCGGAGGAGCGGCTCGGGCGGCTCGACGTCGTCTTCAACGGCGCCGGGATCAGCGGGCGCCGGCTCGGCGACGGGCCGGTGGAGACGTGCACGGAGGAGGCCTGGGACGCAGTGCTCGACGCAAACCTGAAGAGCGTGTTCCTGTGCTCCAAGTTCGCGATTCCGGCGCTTCGCCGCGCGGGCGGCGGCGCGATCGTCAACCTGAGCTCCGTGCTCGGCCTCGTCGGCTCCGAGCTCTTCGACACCCACGCGTACGCGGCGAGCAAGGGCGCGATCGTCGCGCTCACACGTGCGATGGCGGCCGCGTACGCCCGCGACGGGATTCGCGTGAACGTGATCTGCCCGAGCCTGATCGACACGCCGATGAGCGAGCGCGCCAGGAGCGACGCCGAGACGATGGCTCGGCTACGCGAGCTGCAACCCCTCACGGGGGAGCCCGGGCGCGCCGAGGACGTCGCCGGCGCGGCGGTGTACCTCGCGAGCGCCCCCTTCGTCACGGGCGCCGTGCTGACCGTCGACGGCGGCTGGACGGCTCGGTGACGCTGCACCTCGGCCTCGACCTCGGCGGGACGAACATCAAGTGGGCGGTCGTCGAGGGGGACGGAGTCGCCGCGCTGGGCTCGGCGCCCACCCTGGCGCGCGAGGGTCCGGGGCGGGTCGTCCAGCGCCTCGCCGAGATCGGAGCCGCCGCGCTCGACGGCCGCCGCGTGGCCTCGGTCGGGGTGGGGCTCCCGGGCGTCTTCGACGGCCCCGCCGGCACGGCGACCTTCCTCCCCAACCTCCCCGGAGACTGGGCGGGCACGCCGGTATGCGCACCGGTCACGGCCGCTCTCGGCGCTCCCGCGGTGCTCGTCAACGACGCGCGCGCCTTCGCCGTCGGCGAGTCGAGGCTCGGCGCCGCACGCAGGTGCCGGACGGCGCTCTTCGTCACCGTCGGCACCGGAGTGGGCGGTGGCGTGGTCGTCGACGGGCGGCTGCACCTCGGGATCGGTACCGCAGGCGAGTTCGGTCACCAGACGGTCGATCCGGCCGGCCCCGTCTGCGGGTGCGGGAATCAGGGCTGCGTGGAGGCGATTGCGTGCGCCGGGGCGATCGCCGCCTCCGCCGGACGCGCCACCGTGGAGGAAGCGGTCGAAGCCGGGCAATCCGGCGACGAGCGGGCACGCGGCGCGTTGGAGCAGGCCGGGCGCGCTCTTGGGATCGCGCTCGCCAACGCCGTGCTCCTGCTCGCGCCCGAGCGGATCGTCGTCGGCGGCGGCGTCGCAGGAGCCGGTGACCTGCTGCTCGACCCGATCCGCGACGAGCTGCGCGAGCGGGTGCGCGTCGCGCCGGTCGAGCAAATCGACGTCGTGCCGGCGGAGCTCGGCGCCGGTGCCGGAGCAATCGGAGCTGCGCTGTGGGCGGCCGAGTGCGCCTAGCCCACGGCGGCGGGTTCGAGCGCCGCCTTGCGCGCCTTGAAGTCCTCGAGGATCGTCTCCGTCGCCGTCGCTCCGATCCGCGTGACTCCGACCGCCATCACCTCGAGCAGCGCGTCCAGCGTGCGCACGCCGCCCGCCGCCTTCACCTGCACCTGCGGGCCGACGCGGCGGCGCATCAGCTTCAAGTCGTCGATCGTCGCGCCGCCAGGCGCGAACCCGGTCGAGGTCTTGACGAACGCGGCGCCGGCCTCCTCCGAGAGCCGACAGGCGAGCTCCTTCTGCGCGTCGTCGAGATACGCGTTCTCGAAGATCACCTTGACGATCGCCCCACGCGCCTGCGCCACGGCCACGACGGCGGCGATCTCCTCGCGAACCTCGTCCGCCCGGCCCGAGCGAAGCCGGCCGATGTTCAGCACCATGTCGATCTCGCGGGCGCCGAGCTCGACCGCGCGCGCGGCCTCGAAGGCCTTCGTCTCCGTCGCCGAGCTCCCGTGCGGAAACCCGACCACCGTGGACACGAACACGTCGGAGCCGTCCAGGAGCTCGACCCCGAGCGCGACATCTGCAGGCCGGACGGTCGCGGAGGCGACGCCGTAGCGGCGCGCGAGCTCGACCCCAGTGCGGACGAACTCGAGGTCGAGCTCCGGCCGCAGGAGCGAATGGTCGATGGTCTTCGCGACCTGCTCGTACGTGAGGCTTGCCACCGTCGGGTTCGCCACGGCGCGAGGATAGCCCCATGAAGGAACGCGCGCTCCGGACGACCATGGTCGGCAGCTATCCGCTCCCGGGCTGGCTCGAGCACGCCAGGGCGCACCTCGACGACTTCGGCCCCGACGACCTGGCTGAGCTCGTCGACGACGCGGTCGTCTGCGCGATCCACGACCAGGTTCAGGCCGGCCTCGACGTGATCACCGACGGCGAGCAGACACGCCTCGACTTCAATCTCTCCTTCTACGGCCACCTGGAGGGGATCGAGCGCGAACTCGAGGCCCCGCGGAGATTCGGCCCGCCGGCGCACGACCAGCGCGGGCGCCATCAGATCGTCGGTGAGCTGGCGGCTCCCGGCGGCCTTGGAGTCCTCGTCGAATGGGAGCGACTGCGCCGGCTCGCACCCCCGGGCCCGGCACTCAAGGTGAGCGTGCCCGGTCCGTACACGCTCAGCGGGCGCCTCGTCCCCAACGAGCGCTACCCGGATCGCTACGCCGTCGCCGAGGCGCTCCGGCCGGTCGTCGCGGCCGAGCTCGAAGCGCTGGCCGACGCGGGCTGCAGCGAGATCACCGTCGACGAGCCCTCGATGAGCTGCTACGCGCACCGGGAGGACACCTCGCGCCTCGTCGACCTCTTCAACGGGACCGTCGAGCGCGTGCAGGGGCGCGCGCGGTTGTCGACCCACCTCTGCTTCGGAAACTACAAGGGACGCGCCATCGGCCCGCGCCGCTACGCGGCGATGTTCCCTGCCTTCCTGGAGCTCGCCATCGACGAGATCCACGTGGAGATGGCGAGCCGCGAGTTCGCCGAAAGCGAGATCGTCGCGACGATCGCCGAACGCCGAGACGTCGCGGTCGGCATCGTCGACGTCAAGAGCTACTGGATCGAGCCGCCAGACGAGCTCGCGCGCCGGGTGCGGCACTTCCTCCAGCTCGCGCCGCCCGAACGCCTGTCCTTCGCCCCGGACTGCGGCCTCAGCCAGACGGCCCGCTGGGCCGCGCGGCAGAAGCTCGCGAACCTCGTCCGAGGCGTCGAGATCGTGCGCGAGGAGCTCGGCCTCTGATCGAGCCCGCGCTGGCAGACGACGCATTCTTGCGCGACGTCGAGGCGGCGGCCGTCGGCGCCCTGCATCTCTGGTGGCTCGGCCAGAGCGGCTTCCTGGTGAAGCTCGACGATCGGTACCTACTGCTCGACCCCTACCTCTCGGACTCGCTGACCGAGAAGTACGCCGGGACGGCAACCCCGCACGTGCGGATGACGCGACGCGTGGTCGACCCAGCGCGGCTCTCGTTCGTGGACGTGGTGACGGCCAGCCACGGCCACACCGACCACCTCGATCCGGTGACGCTGCGCACCCTTCGGCCGCGCGTGCTCGTCTGTCCGCCCGAGCTCCGCGCGCTCGCATTCGAGCGCGCCGGCCTCGTCCCGCGCACAGTGGACATCGACGAGACGATCACGATCGCAGGCTTCGAGCTCACGGCCGTGCCGGCCGAGCACGAGGTCCCCGGCGGCGCCGTCGGCTTCGTCGTCCGCTGCGGCCCCTGGACGCTCTACCACGCCGGCGACACCACGGCCTACCCCGGCCTCGCAGAGCGGCTGCGGCCGTTCGCGCCCGACATCGCCATCCTGCCGATCAACGGCATGCTCGGAAACATGGACGGCCGCGACGCGGCACGGCTTGCGAAGGAGGCGCGAGCCGCCCTTGCCGTTCCCTGCCACTTCGAGATGTTCGAGTTCAACACGGCGTCCCCGGACGAGTTCGAGGAGGCGTGCGCGAGCCTCCAGCAGCCCTACCGGGTGCTCGGCGGCGGCGAGCGGCTCACGCTCGATCGGTCTCGCGGCGCTGTGGAGTGGAGCTAGCCGGACTCGAACCGGCGACCTCCTGGGTGCGATTTGGTTGCAAGCTGTCGCCACCGTTTGCCGTACTTCGCCACGTGCGCCGCGCAGGCGGTTCCAGGCTCGGCGCCTTCGCGACCGGTAGCCCTGTTTCGTCGCGGCTGCTTGACCAAAACGTGACCAGTTGCGGTCTCGCTTAGCGCCGTACAGGCTTGGAGCGCGCGGTGGCGTATGCCCCTGCCTTCGGCGGCGGTGCAGGTGACTCTCGTCCGGCCGACCTGGGGACACGCTGCCGGACTTCGGCCGGCACACCGCCGGCACTCGACACTCCGTCAGCCCGTGGACGCTACGGATGGCCTCTCAGAGGCTGACCGTGAACTGGTAGCAGCCGCTCTCCAGCGCGGGCGTCAGCGTGGCCGCGTCGACGACACGGAAGTGGATGTCGAAACTCGTGCCGACGGACGCGGGGAGGTTTCGGAAGAGGGCCGCGGAGCCGGCGCCTCGATCATCGGTGGTGATCGCTCCGAGGTCCAACCATGCGCCGCTGGTGCAGCTGCCATCGGTGGCGTTCGGAGCGTCGACTGCGCGCTGAAGCAGATAGCTGTGTTGCGGCGCAAGGTCCCGCACCCAGGTGTCGAGGTAGACGATCTTGTCCCCGTCGTTCGGCTGGCGGAACTTGACGTGTCCGAATCCGGTGCTTCCCTCAGTGGGTGGTCGCAGGATCACTTCGAGGTTGAAGTTCGGGGCTTCT
>JBKPRX010000015.1:0-7699 GCA_046734795.1 Actinomycetota bacterium | reverse complement strand
CACGCTTCGGACAGTAGACGACTAGCGCTCGATCCGGACAGGCGCGCCGTAGGCGTGCAAGACCTCGGGCACATCGCCCTGGAAGTTCTCGAGGAGTGCGAGCACCGCGCGGTCCGTGATCGCGGTGCCGTTGAGCGTGTGGACGGGCTCGAGGTTCTTGCCAACGCGATGACGAATGCCAAGGCGCCGCGCCTGGAAGTCCGTCGTATTCGATGTCGAGGTCAGCTCGCGGTAGCGCTCCTGGCTCGGGAACCAGCCTTCGCAGTCGAACTTCCGCGTCGCGGACGCGCCGAGATCGCCGGCGGCAACGTCGACGACGCGATATGGAATATCGAGCCCTTGCAGGATTCGCTCTTCGAGCGCGAGCAAGCGCTGATGCTCGTCGCGTGATGCATCGGGCTCGCAGAAGACGAACATCTCGACCTTGTTGAACTGATGGACGCGGAACATCCCGCGCGTGTCCTTGCCGGCCGCGCCCGCCTCGCGGCGGAAGTTCGTCGAGATGCCGGCGTAACGAAGCGGCAGCTCGTCGAGCACCTCGCTCATGTGCAGACCGGCGAGCGCGACCTCCGAGGTGCCGGTGAGGTAGAGGTCGTCGGACTCGATCGCGTAGATGTTCGAGCGCTCGGTGGGGAAGAACCCGGTGCCGTACATCGCCTCGTCGCGCACGAGCACCGGCGGAATCACCGGCACGAAGCCCTCGCGGCCAGCGACGTCGAGCGCGTAGCGATACACCGCGAGCGCGAGGAGCGCCGTGTCGCCGACGAGGTAGCCGAACCGCGAGCCCGATACGCGTGCTGCGCGCTCCATGTCGAAGCGGCCGATCTCCGTGTGCTCCTTCGCCTCGGCGAGCTGCGGGGGCTTACCCCAACGCCGGAGCTCGACGGCGTCTTCGTCGGTGTCGCCGTCCGGCGCATCCGGGTCCGGCGGGTTCGGAACCTGCGCCAGCGCCTCGTCGCGTGCGGCTTCCGCGGCGGCGAGCTCATCCTCGAGACGTTGAAGCTCGTCCTTGACGCCGCGGAGCTCCTCGAGCTGCTCGGGCCTCGGCTTGCCCTTCAGCTTCGTGCGCGCACGCAGCTCGTCGACGCGCGGCACGAGCTCGCGCCAGCGCTCGTCCGCGGCGAGCCAGGCGTCGAATGCTTCTGCGGCGTCCTTTCGCGCGAGTGCGGCGCGCCAGGCGTAGGGGTCGTTACGGGCGGCGCGCGCGTCGATCACTCGCGGGAGTCTAGGAAGGCTTCGATGACTTGCGCTACGCCTTCGTCGTTGCAGGACGGCGCGACGAAGTCCGCGATTGCGAGCACACGCTCGTGCGCATTCGCGACGGCGACTCCGTAGCTGCACCATTCGAGGAGCTCGACGTCGTTCTCGCCGTCGCCGAAGCCGACCGTCTCCGTGCTCGAGAAGCCCACTCGTTGAGCGACGAACTCGAGGCCCGAGCCCTTGCTCACGTCCGGACTCGCGAACTCGAGGAAGAACGGCAGCGACTTCGAGATGTACAAGCGGCGTTCGAACCGCGGCCTGAGCTCCGCCTCGAGCTCGTCGAGCGCGTGCGGGTCGCCGACGGCGACGAGCTTGGTGGGATCTGCGTGAAGCCACTCGCGCAGGTTTCCGACCGCATGGATCTCGAGGTGCTGAAAGTCGGCATAGGCGCGCGCCTCGGGCGTCACCTGCGCGACGTAGAGCAGATCGTCGACGTAGCAGTTGAGATGGAAACCCGCCGCTTCGACGGCGTCGATCGCTTCCAGTGCGATCTGGCGGGCGATTGGCACGTGACGGAGAAAGTCGCCGCTCACGGGGTCGGCGACGACGGCGCCCTGGTAGCAGACGACGGGGTCCGGCAGGCCGGCCTGCTCGAGGTACGGGCGAACGGATCGAAACATCCGCCCCGTGACGACGATCACGTGGAGGCCGGCTTCGCGCGCAGCCGCAAGTGCCGCGAGCGTACGCGGATGCCACGTGGCGTCCTCGCCGACGAGCGTGCGGTCGAAGTCGCACGCGAGCGCGCGTACGTCGCGCGGAAAGCCCGGCGGCAGCGCGATTACGTCGAGCTTACGCGCCAGTCTGTCCCGGCGCTCCGCCGGTGGACTGGTGCACGTAGGCGGCGACGTCCGCCACCTGCTGCGGGGTCAGCTGCCCCTGCTTGCCGAATCCCGGCATGACGCCCTTGCCGAACCACACGCGCGCCTTGACGAGCTCTTCCGTCGGCTGCGCTTGGTCGAGATTCGGACCCACGTTGCCGTTGCTTCCGGCGGCTTGAAGTGTGTGACAACCGCCGCAGCCCGCGCTCGCGAAGACGGCCTTGCCCTTCGCCGGATCGCCTTTCAGCTTCGTCGCAGGCGAGGTCTGCTCGGTCGTGGCCGACTTCGGGACGGTTCCGATGACCGTCTCCGGTAGGGCCTTCGTCGTTCCCTCCGAGCCGCAGCCGGCGAGCGCGGAGAGGGCGGCCAGTGCGGCGAGGCAGACGATGGCGCGGCGCACGGTGCGCGAGTCTACCTGGGGCTTCCTCAGAGTAGGGTTCCGAACCGTGAGCCAGGAGAACATCGATCTCGTGCTCGCCGGCTACCAGGCTTTCCTGCGCGGCGACTTCGAGGAGATCGCCGAGCTGCTCGATGAAGACGTCGAGTGGGTCGGCGCCGACGCGGACGGGCTCGACGCGTCGCAACGCGACTCGGTTCTCGACGTCTTGGCCGACCGGATGCAGGAGCTGCCGCGAGTCGTGCTCGAGCGCTGCGTCGGCGTCGGCGATCAAGTTGTCGTCTACTTCCGCGCGTCCGAGACGATCGCCGATCCCGACGACGACCGCGTGCTGCAGACACGCCGCTCGTACACGATCGGCCGCTACGCGGGCGTGATCACGATCCGCAACGGCCGCGTCGTCCGGATCCAGGACTATCCACACGTCCACGCGGCCTTGGACGCCGTCGGCCTCGCGAGCGAGTTTTCGTGAGGGCAAGAGTTAACCGCGGCTAAACATCGAGCGAAGCTACGATTGAGGGCATGAAGCGACGCTCGTACGGACGCGATTTCGGGCTCTCGCTGCGGATGCTGCTCACGGGCGGGCTCCTCGGCGCTCTCTACGTCGTCTTCGGGGTGGTCCTCCTGCAGGTGCTGAACGTCGGCATCGCGCCGATGCTCGTGATCGTGCTCGGGCTCGCGGCCTTCCAGTACTGGACCTCCGACAAGCTCGCGCTCAAGGCCTCGGGTGCGCGCGTCGTCGCCGCCGACGAAGCGCCCGAGCTGCACGCGATGGTCGACCGGCTGTGCGCGATGGCAGACCTGCCAAAGCCGCGCGTCGCAGTCATCGACACGGACGTACCGAACGCGTTCGCCACCGGACGCAGCCCGAAGCACGCGGCCGTCGCCGTGACGCGCGGGTTGTGGGAGCGGCTCGAGCCGCGCGAGGTCGAGGGTGTGCTCGCGCACGAGCTCTCGCACATCGCAAACCGCGACGTGCTCGTCATGACCGTGGCGAGCTTCTTCGCGATGCTCGCGGCCATGCTCACACGAATCGGCCTCTACAGCGGCATGTTCGGCGGGTTCGGCGGCTCGAATCGCGACAACAACAACCAGGTTCCGGTCTGGCTCGTCATCTTCGTCGTCTCGCTCGTCACGTACGCGATCAGCTTCGTCCTCATCCAGCTGATCTCGCGCTATCGTGAATACGCGGCCGACCGCGGTTCGGCCCTGATCACGGGGTCGCCAGAGCACTTGATGAGCGCGCTCCAGAAGATCGCGAGTGACATGCTCCGCATTCCACAGCGCGACCTGCGCGAGGTCTCGGGAATGAACGCGTTCTTCATCGTGCCGACGAACTGGCGTCAGAACGTCGGTGAGCTCTTCATGAGCCACCCGCCGCTCGAGAAGCGGCTCGCAGCCCTGGAGCGCATCGCGCGCGACATGGGCCGCCCGGTCGCGTAGCGCGTGGGCCTCGGCGACGTTCTCTTCGGGCGGAAGAAGCTCAAGGCGGCTGCGCGCGACCAGCTGTTCGCGTTGCCGACGGCGGCGGTGACGATGCAGGTCGAAATTGGACTGCGAACCGCCGGCGTCGCTGCCGTCGTCTTCAAGTCGATGTCGTCGAGCGACTTCGTGCGGGCCGAGAACGAGATTCAGCAGCTGCTCGACGCAGTCGCCGCCGATTCCGGGACTCGCCTCGAGCGCAAGGAGGACACGTTCGGCTTCGAGTGGATCGTGGTTCGCGACAACGAGCTTGCGGACCAGGTAACCGCCGTTCATGCGGTCGCGTCGGAGCTCGTTGCGCGCGGGTTCGGCGAGCAGCTCCTCGCGGCCGTCTTTCGCTTCGACGGTGGAAAGCATCCCGTCTACTGGATCTACGGGTTCAAGCGCGGCGCGTTCTGGCCCTTCGTCCCGACCGGTGAAGATCAGGAGCGCGACAACGCCGAAGAGCTCGAGCTGAAGGCGAAGCTCGGGCCCGAGCTACCGATCGAGCAAGATCTTTCGCGCTGGTTCGCGCTCTTCGAGGCCCCGATCTGACGCGACAAAGGAGGGGGCCGGCCGCGCCGGCGCCAGCCCCCTCCTGTCCACGGCTCAGCCGAATTGCAGCTGGCCGCGGATAGCGCCGTTCGGGAACTGCGTCGTGTGGTAGTTGACGTAGTAGTTCTGCGGAGTCGCGCAGAGGTTCGCGATGAGATGCGGGTCGACGTTCGAGACGACGCCCGAGAGCTGGATCACGGTCTGATGTGTCTGCGTGATCGGCAGCGGAACGACGACTGGGCCGTTCACGCCGACCGCTCCGACGTGGATGTGGCCGGCGACGAAAGTCTCGTTCGCGGGATTGAGGATGAACGTCATGAAAGCGATCGAGTTGTCGCTGCGGACAGTCAGCTGCACGCCGCCGGCTGCCTGCGAGGTTGTGGGCGGATTCTCGTTCGACGCGAACAGATGCGTCCTCAAAACGCACAGCGTCGTCGGGTCTGCATGCGTACGTGCTGTTGCTGCCGCGGGCACTGCAAGGCTGGCGACGAGCGCCAGTAGCGCTACAAGCCTTACGGTCATTTCCCCCTCCTGAAGACGAGCGGACTCGATTGCACGGCGCGTTGTGCCGCGTGTCCGGCGTACGGCCGGACCGATGCCGCCGGTTTAACGGACTACGATCCGGCGCCGGCCACGAGAATGATGTCCGCATCCGATGCGCTTTGCCGAATTCGCGCAAGAGCTTGGTAGTCGTCGGACTCGTACCAGGCGCGAGCATCCTCGACTGACGGAAACTCGATCACCACCACTCGCTCGTCCGGCCACTCTCCCTCGAGGCAATCGAAGGCGCCGCCGCGAACGAGATATTTGCCGCCGTGCGGCTCGACGGTCGCGAGGACGCCGTCGCGGTACTCGGCGTAGGTGTCCGCATCCGTGACCGTGATGCGCGCGATGACGTAGCCGCGCATTACGGCGCGTGCTCGGCGCCGTCGCCTGAGTCGAGCTCCTTGGGTGGCGTCCCGGTTCCGACCTCGGACTTCAGCCGTTCGAGGTCGCGATCGACTTGGCCCGAGGATGCGATCTGCGCGAGCTCACGGTCGAGCTGGGTGTCGCCGGAGGTGAAGTCTTCGAGTGCGCCGCTCGCCGTCAGCTCGTCGATCGCAGAAGCCCGGGCCTGCATCTCCTCGGTCTTCTCCTTCGCGCGCTCGATTGCGGCGCCCGTGTCGGCCATGTTGGTGCCGATTCCCGTCGCAGCCTCGCCGATCCGCACTTGCGCTTCAGCCGCCGAGTACTGCGCCTTCAACACTTCCTTCTGCGAGCGGAACGACTCGATCCGCGTCTCGAGCTGCTGCTGCGACTGGACGAGCTTCTCCTGTTGCGCCGCCAGCTGCTGGACCTGGGTGTCGAGACCCTGCAGCTGCTGCTGGGTCGCGGCCTTCTTCTCCAGCGCTTGACGCGCGAGGTCCTCGCGGTTTGCCGCTAGCGCCTCGCGAGCCTGCGTCTCGAGCTTGACGACGTTCTGTTCGAGCTTCGTCGTCTGGAGCTCCAGACGCTTCTTCGAAGTCACGACGTCGGCAACACCGCGCTTCACGTTCTGCAGCTGGTCGAGCATCTGCTCGTACGAGTAGTCGAGCGTCTCCGTCGGGTTCTCGGCGCGGTTCAGCAGCTTCGAGATCTTCGACTTCACCACCAACGACGCGCGCGCCATCAAACCAGCCATTCGTCCTCCTCCTCGGGTGCCGGTAGCGTACAAGCGGATGCTCGTCGAACGAAGCATGGATTCGCGCTGGCTCTCGAACGCGTATCTCGTTGCCGACCGCGAGGGCGGCGACGCGGTCTTCGTCGACAGCGGTGCGCCGGTCGAGCCGCTTCGCGAGGCCGCCGAACGCTGGCAGGTGACGCCGCGCTGCGTTCTGCGCACGCACGCACACGCAGACCACGTCGAGCACGAAGCCGAGCTCGGGCTACCGGTCGTTGTCGAGTCGACGAAGGTCGGCGACCTCGAGATCGAAGCGATCCCGACGCCGGGTCACTCGGATGACATGGTCTGCTTCGTGATCGGCGATCTCGTCTTCTCGGGCGACACGCTGTTCAAGGACGCCGTCGGCGGCGGCGACTTCGCGGCGATCCGGTCCGCGGTGATGGACGTCTACATGGCGATGTCGCACGAGCGCCGCGTCCTGCCGGGCCATACGGACGAAACGACGATCGGGCGCGAGTGGGAGGAAAACCCGTTCGTGCGCGTGTGGCGCGGGATCGAGCCGGAGGGGACAGAGCAGGTGCGCGTCGCAGGTGCGGATGCGACGCTCGTCGTCTGGTCGCCCGACTACGACGGCAACGGCAAGGCGTGGGTGCGCTTTGCCGACGGCCGCGACGCGATTGTCGGCGGCTCGCGCGTCGAGCGCTGACGCGCGCCGGGCGTTGGCCGGCCGGCGCGCGCGCGTATCACGTTGCGGCTATTTCGTTCCGAACGCGGTGCCGCAGTTCTTTTGCGCCCACGCAGTCAGATGCGCGGTCGCCTTGCGCAGATCCGCAGAGTTCAACTTCTGCGAGGCCGCTTGGAGCTTCTGAATGTCGGCGGCGCTCGGCGCCTGGCCGGAGCTCAAGTCGATGTCTCCAAGGGCATTCGCGTACGAGCCGAACGCGGTGGCGAACGTCTTGAAGTCGTCCTTTACCGCATCGGGTGCCTCGTCGGCGAACTGTTCGAATGCCTTCGCGGTTGCATTGATCTGCGCCTTCACATCTCCGGAGCCGCTCGGGTTCGCCGAGGCGACCGCCTTCTGGAACTTCTGGCCGAGCGCCGCGAGGTGCACGCAGTCGTCCTTGCTGCCCTTGAGGCTGCCGCTGGAGGAGCTGCCGCTCGACGCCGACTTGTTCACCGCGGTGGTGTCGGCAGATGAGGTCTCGGCCGCAGGCGTGGAGCTCTTGTCGCTCGAGCCGCAGCCGGCCGCGGCCACGGCCACGACGATCAACAGGAGGGGAAGTATGAATCGCACGTGCCTGCCTTTCGAGAGGGGGTGCGATTGAACGTACCAAGTCGGCAGGTCAACTCAAGCTGCGCGACGCGTCAAACGCGCGGTGTCAGCCGCAGCTCCTCCTGGACGAGCTCGTCTCCGCGAGCGAGGAGGCGATCGCCGAGCGCGGTGTAGCTCCTCTTGAAGTCCGCGTACCGCTTGAGCGCTCTCGTGTGTGCGAGCCCGGACCAGTCGAGCGCGCCCGCGCCGAAGTAGCGCTTCTCCGCGTTGATCAGGCGCGTGCGGTCCGCAGC
>JBKPRX010000014.1:0-23407 GCA_046734795.1 Actinomycetota bacterium | reverse complement strand
AGCTGAACCGTCAGGCCGCCGAGCTGCACCATTCCGGCGCCGAAGCTCACGCGCGTCCGCATCGACGGCTTGTCGAAGATCATCACGAGCGTCCGGTCGAGGAGGAGGCGATGGCTCTGCCAGTTGTGCTGGGCGACTTTGAGCTCGTCCGCGAGGTCGAGCGCCGTTCGGAGCTCGTCCGCGGACCAGTCGCCGATCCGCGTCAGGTGGCGGCCTTCCATGCCGCTCGGAATCTTCACCATGGGCCCGCGATCCTACCGCTGAGCTGACTTGACAGTCTAAGACTCAGGTTTTATCCTGTCACCAAATGCAGGTTCACCTGAGATTCAAGGAGGAAGATTCGATGGCAACACTGGTTCGCTGGGAGCCGTTTCGCGAGCTCGCAGGGCTCCAGAACGAGATGAGCCGCTTCATGAACGGCCTCTTCGAGGGCAACGGCGGCACGACTCAGGCCTGGGTGCCGACGCTCGATGCCTGGGAGACGGACGAGGAGATCGTCTACGCGTTCGACCTGCCGGGGATCGCGGAGGACAAGATCTCTGTGGAGCTCGAGGAGGGCGTGCTGACGGTCACCGCGCAGCGCGAGCGGAGCGACGAGGTCAAGCGCGACTCGTTCTATCGCTACGAGCGCCGCTTCGGCACCTTCACGCGCACGGTCGGCGTGCCGGAGGGAACGAACGAAGGTGACGTCAGCGCCTCGTACGAAAACGGCGTTCTCGAGCTGCACGTGCGTAAGCCCGAGCAGCCGAAGCCGCGGAAGATCGAGATCGGCTTGAACAAGGACGCGGCGATCGAAGGAACGGCGACCGAGACCGCGTAGCTCGACCTTCGGCGAAGCAACTTCGGCCGGGCGAGACCAGTTCTCGCTCGGCCGTTTGCTTTCCAGGCTCTAGCCCGGCAGCGCGCGGAGCGCCATCATGATGTCCGTCAGTTCGGCAATGACGGGCGTGAAGTGCGCGATGTATGGCCGCACCGCCGCGAGCGAATCCTCGTCCGTCGGGTCGGCGAACGCGACGAGAACGGCGCCTTCTGAGTTCCGCCGCACGGGGATCGCGGCGGCGGCGATGCCCACGTCGCGCGGCAACAGTCGTGCGATGCCCTGGTCCACTCCGAGACGCATCAGGCTCACGTACGGGATGTCCCACTGAGTCGAGAGGGTTCGCGCGAGCTCTTCCTCGAAGATCCACTGCTTCTCGAGCAGGACGCGGCCGAGCATCGTGCCGGTCGTCCGGCTCTCGACGAGCGCCTGCACGAGCTGGTCGCGCTGGAGGAGCCCTCTCATCACGAGGATGTCGCCGAGTCGCGGGCGGTCGGAGGTTTTCGCAGGCAATGGGACGACGGAGCGATCCGGCGCGGTCGGAGGCGCAGCCGCCGCGGCTGGTTCGGCTTGCGGCACGGACTCAACCGATTGCACGGGCTCAACAGCTGTCATGGGCTCCACGGCTTGCACGGGCTTCACGGCCTCCACGGGCTCCACGGCCGGCAGGGGCGCGCTGGTCGGCACCGGCGCGGCCACGGCCGTGCCGTTTCGCGCGTGCACCTCGACGTGGACGGCGTTCATCGACGCCCAGCTCGAGAAGTACGGCGCCAGATCCTCAACATCGTCGTCGGGAAGCGAAACCTCGAGCGAGCCGTCGCTATTGACCCGGATCGTCGCGCCAAGGCGCAGGCAGTAGCAGCGCAGCGCCTTCAGCGCCGACCGCTCGTCTGCACGGAGGTGCCACCGAGACGACCCCGCCTCAGGGGTCGTCGACGCAGCAGGGATGATCTCGTCGAGAACGCTCACAAGGAAAACCGCAAAGACGCCGTGCGCAACGTACGGAGGACTGGGGATCCGGGCGTCCCCCGCCTGAGGGGTTTAGCCCGCGGAGCCGAGCGCTTCGCGGATGCGTTCGGCGACGGCGGCGAGCTCGATCTTTTCGCCCGCGACTTCCTTCAGCAGCTCGTCGGCGGTGTGCTTCTGGCCCTCCGCCCACAGCTCGCGAAGGAGTGAGCCTGCCTCGCGGCGCGTGAACCACGCGTTCCCGAACGTGCGCCGAAGGTAGTTCCGGAGCTGCGCCTCGAAGGCCCACGCGCGTAAGTACTCCGACACGTAGAAGCCCGAGTCGAGGTCGGTGACGTAATCCGTGTCGGTGTACTGCACCTTCATCGCGCCCGTCAGCAGCTCCGCGTAGCGCTGTCGCATGGGTGCGGGATCGGGGATCTGATGAAACTCGATCTCGTACAACAGCTTCGCGCTGTATCGACGCAAGAGCCAGAGGAGCTGGACGGCACTCTCGGCGGCGAACTCCGCAGGCCGCCCGAAATCGAGCCGCCGCGACAGCCACACCGGATCCGATGTCAGGTGCTCCATCAGGATCGCCCAGCCTTCGGTGACTGCGTTGTCGCCGAGTCGTCGCTCTTCGACCGACAGGGTGGAAGCGGTGTGGGCGAAGTGCTCGGTGTGTCCGGCCTCGTGGAAGAGCGCACGCCAGTCGTCCGGACCGCCTTGCGGCTTGATGACCAAGACGACCCGCCCGGGAACCTCGATCGGCACGCAGAATGCGCGCGGGCTCTTGTTCGGCCGGTCCTCGAGGTCGAGCTCGACATTCGTCTGCCCCTCGAGGTCGATGCCGAGATCCTCGAGCGTCGCCTCGAGCGCCGGCACCATGCGATCCGCGGTGAAGAAGTCATCCCAGACGACGCCGCGGAAGAGCCGCGGCACGTCCCAGCGCTGCGCTTCGCCGAGGCCGAGACCGACGCGTGAGCGGAAGAGCTTGTCGCCTTCTCGCTCGTACAGCTTCTCCGTGTCGGCGAGAAAAGCGCGCGCCTGCTCGGCGAGCTCGTCGAGGCGATAACCGAACTTGCCGTAAAGCTCGGTATAGCTCGCTGCTCCCACCGTTTGCGCTTCTGCGTGACAGACGCGCCACGTGTCGAGGTTCAGTGGGTTCAAGTGCTCGTCGGTAAGCGCGTTCCGCGCCTCCTCGAGCCGACGCCGCTTGTCGCGGTCGTCGGTGTTCGCCGTCGCCGGCCGGAGCATTCGGAACGGGATCTCTTCTCCGTCGATCGTCGCCTTCAGCGTCGCTTCGAGACCGGCCGCGCGCTCGGTCGCTTCCCGCGTGAGATTTCCGAAGTACAGCTCGCAGGCGAACCGCCAGAGCTCGCGAACGCGGCTGCCGCCGTTGACGGCGAGACCAATCGTCTGCGTTTGCTCGAGGCCCGTGAGATTTGCGTGGCGCTCATAGATCGAGACCACGTCGTACGAGTCCTTCAGGCCGGCGAAGTGAAGGTACGTCTCCTCGTCCAACTCGGCGATGAACCTGTCGGCCTGGTCTCGATACGCGTCGAGCTCGCGTTCAGTCGGCGGAGCGCTCGCCACGGTGGCGTACGATACCGAGCCGGTCATGGAAGAGATCACGCTCAAGACCGATCAGCGCACGCAGCTCCTGGACATCACCGAGCAGGTGCGGGATGCCGCCTCCAACGCGAACGGCGCGAGCGCCGTCCTCGTCTACGTGCCGCACACGACGGCAGGGGTGACGATCAACGAAGGCGCAGATCCGCTCGTTGCCCGCGACCTTGAGAACGCACTCGAGCAGGTCGTGCACGACGACTGGGAGTGGAAGCACGTCGAGGATCCCGACGGGCCGAACGCGCCGTCACACGTTCGCGGTTCGTTGATCGGCCCTCAGGTGCTCGTGCCGCTACGCGACGGCGCGCTTGGGCTCGGACGCTGGCAGGGGATCTTCTTCTGCGAGTTCGACGGGCCGCGTGAGCGCAAGGTCTACGTCACGACGCTCACGTAGACGGAACGTTCAATTAATGCCGGCTACACAAAACCGGGTTAGCGTCTGCGCGTGATCCGACGACGACTCGTCCTCGCACTCCTCGTTGCCGGTCTCGTCGGCGGTGTCGTCGCCACGACCGCGTTCAGCGCCGCTCCGAAGAGTCGCGACGCGGGGATCCAGAAGATCAAGCACATCGTGATGATCATCCAGGAGAACCGCTCCTTCGACGAGTACTTCGGCACGTACCCCGGCGCCGACGGCATCCCGCCGAACGTGTGCGTTCCGAATCCGGCGACAGGCGGCTGCGAGCGGCCGTACCACGACCCGCACGATCGCAATGCCGGCGGTCCGCACAGCGCGCTTGCCGCAGCGGTCGACATCAACGGCGGCAAGATGGACGGCTTCATCGACCAGGCCGTGCGCGCGCAGCGCGGCGCGTGCCGGGACCTCAATGATCCCACATGCACTCAAACGACACGCAAGCCCGACGTGATGGGCTATCACGACCAGCGCGAGATCGCGAACTACTGGAAGTACGCACAGAACTTCGTCCTGCAGGACCACATGTTCGAGTCGAACGCGTCGTGGAGCCTGCCCGCGCACCTTTTTCTCGTCAGCGAATGGTCTGCCCGCTGCACACGCGCCGGCGATCCACTGAGCTGCGTCAACGCGCTGCAAGCGCCGGGTGCGCCGCCGGACTGGGTGTCGAACACGACGGGCGTCGCACCCCACTACGCGTGGACAGACCTCACGTATCTCCTGCACAAGCACAAGGTGTCGTGGCGCTACTACGTGTTCAACGGCACCGAGCCCGACTGTGAAGACGACGGAGCGATGGTCTGCCCTTCCGTGCCACAGAACGCGAAGACACCCGGGATCTGGAATCCGCTGCCGTACTTCGACACGGTGCGGGAGAACGGCCAGCTGAAGAACATCACGTCGCTGAAGAACTTCTTCGTCGCTGCGAAACGCGGAATGCTCCCCGCTGTCTCGTGGATCATCCCGACGGACAAGGTGAGCGAGCACCCGCCCGCGCTCGTGAGCGCGGGGCAGGCGTACGTCACCGGTCTTGTAAACGCGATCATGCGTAGTCCGAACTGGAGCTCGACCGCGATCTTCTTGACATGGGACGACTGGGGCGGGTTCTACGACCACGTCGTGCCGCCGAACGTCGACCAGAACGGCTACGGGCTGCGCGTCCCGGCTCTCGTCATCTCGCCGTACGCACGCAAGGGATTCATCGACCACCAGATCCTGAGCTTCGACGCGTACGTGAAGTTCATCGAGGATCGATTCCTCGGAAGAGCGCGACTCAACCCGCTGACCGACGGGCGCCCTGATCCGCGGCCCACCGTGCGCGAGGACGCCTCGATCCTCGGCGACCTCGCAGACGACTTCGACTTCGCGCAAAAGCCCCGCCAGCCGCTCGTCCTGCCGCCTTACCCAACTCCTGAGAAGCGGCGTCGCTAGAAAGAGCGGATGGTTCCGATCATCCTCGTGCCGGGTCTGCTGAGCTCGGCCCGGATCTATCGCAACCAGCTACCGACCCTCTGGCGGCTCGGCCCGGTCACGGTTGCGAATCCGACGCAGGAGGACACGATCGCGTCGATGGCAGCGCGGATCCTCGCGGACGCGCCGCCGCGCTTCGCGCTCGCCGGTCACTCGATGGGCGGTTACGTCTCGCTCGAGGTCGTGCGGCAGGCGCCGGAGCGCGTCGAGAGGCTCGCGCTCCTCAGCACCTCGGCGCGGCCGGACACCCCCGAGCAGACGGAGCGCCGCGAGCGGCTCGTCGCGCTCGCCGAAAGCGGTCGCTTCGACGAGGTGCCGGAGCTGCTCTTCCCGCTGCTCGTGCACGAAAGCCGGCGCGGCGACGAAGCGCTCGACCGGCTCATGCGCCAGATGGCGGACGACGTCGGGGCCGACGTGTTCGTGCGCCAGCAGCGCGCGATCATCGCTCGCGCGGACTCGCGTCCGCTCCTCGACACAATCGAGTGCCCGACGCTCGTCCTCCACGGCGAGGACGATGCCGTGATTCCGCTCGAGAACGGCGAGGAGCTCGCAGGCGCGATTGCCAGCGCCCGGCTCGTGCGGCTCGCCGCGTGCGGCCATCTCGTGACAGAGGAACGGGCGGCCGAGACGACGGGCTCTCTCGTCGAGTGGCTCGACGCCTGAGCCTCCGCGTGCTTCGATGAGATCGTGAGCGACCTCATCTCGTCCTCGCGGTTCGCGACTCACGAGGTCACGAATCAACCGCCGCCCCTCGAGGGGCTCGATCTCTTCGAGACGAACGTGCCGCTCGTCGAAGCGCTCGAACGCGAAGGCGCTGCGTGGGCGCGCGAACGCGCGAGCGAGGCCGGCCGCGCGTGGGGAGCCGAGCCGATTCGCTGGGGCTACGACGCGAACGAGAACCCGCCGCGGCTGCGCACGCACGATCGCTTTGGCAACCGCGTGGACGAGATCGAGTTCCATCCGTCGTGGTGGAAGCTGATGCACCTCGGCCGCACGCACGAGCTCCATTCGCTGCCGTGGCGCGATCCGCGGCCGGGCGCGCACGTCGCGCGGGCTGCGCTCTACCTCACCGCAACCGAGATCGAGGCGGGATTCGGCTGTCCCGTGACGATGACGTTTGCCGCCGTCCCCGCGTTGCGCGCGGAGCCGGAGCTTGCGGCCGCGTGGGAGCCGCGCCTGACCACGCCGGAACTCGACGGCGCCTGGTGCGGAATGGCGATGACGGAGAAGCAGGGCGGCTCCGACGTGCGCACGAACACGACGACTGCGACGCCCATCGGCGACGGCGAGTACGCGCTCGTCGGACACAAATGGTTCTGCTCCGCGCCGTTCTGCGATCTCTTCCTCGTGCTCGCGCAAACGGACGAAGGCTTGACGTGCTTCGCGCTGCCACGCCTCCTTCCCGACGGGACGCGCAACCGCGTCGAGATCCAGCGGCTCAAGGACAAGGTCGGCAACCGCTCGAACGCGTCGTCGGAGATCGAGTTCCACGAGGCGTGGGCGCAGCCGGTCGGCGAGCCCGGCCGCGGCGTGCCGACGATCATCGAGATGGTCGCGCACACGAGGCTCGACTGCTGCATCGGAACGAGCGCACAGATGCGCTGGGCGGTCGCGAACGCGACCTGGCACGCGGCGCATCGACACGCGTTCGGCCGAAGGCTCGCCGAGCAGCCGCTGATGCAGAACGTCCTCGCGGATCTCTGCCTCGAGTCCGAAGCGGCGACGGCGCTGACGATGCGCATCGCTCGCGCGTACGACGAGCGCGACGAAGCATTTCGCCGCATCGCGACCGCAATCGGCAAGTACTGGATCTGCAAGCGCGGCCCGCGCGTTGCGTTCGAGGCGATGGAGTGTCTCGGCGGCAACGGCTACGTGGAGGAGGGGCCGCTCGGTCGGATCTACCGCGAGATGCCGCTCAACTCGATCTGGGAGGGCTCGGGCAACGTCGTCGCCCTCGACGTGCTGCGCGCGATCGCGCGCACGCCGGAGACGCTCGACGCGGTTCTCGCCGAGGTCAAGCTGGCGACCGGCGCGAACGCGCAGCTCGACGCGCACGTCGAAGCGCTGACGCGCGAGATCGCCGCCGACGAAGACTTCGAGCCGCGTGCGCGCCGGCTTGTTGAAGATGCGGCGCTCGCATTGCAGGCATCGTTACTCGTCCGTCACGCGCCCGCGTACGTGGCGGACGCGTTCTGCGCTTCGCGCCTCGGCGACGAGCGCGGCCGTGAGTACGGGACGCTCCCGGCGGCTGTCGATGCGCCGGCGATCGTCGCACGGCACACACCTTGGCTCGACTGACGCGCGCTCGCCCCGGCTAGCGGCGCTCGCGCCCGCACGCTCGGGTGCGACCTTGCTAGCTAGGCTGGCGCGATGGCCGCGCCGGTAGCGAAAGGACAGGAGCTCGAGCTTCAGGTCGAGTCGCTCGCGTACGGCGGCAACGGCGTGGCGCGCGCCGACGGCTTCGTCGTCTTCGTGCGGCGCGGGCTGCCGGGCGACACAGTTCGCGCGCGGGTCACGAAGGTGAAGCGCAATCACGCGGAGGCACTCGCGACGGAGGTGCTCGCACCGGGGCCGCAGCGGGTCGATGCGCCGTGCGTGCACTACCCCGCGTGCGGCGGCTGCCGCTTCCAGGATCTGGCGTACGACGCACAGCTCGCGCAGAAGCACGCGCAGGTGGAGGAGGCGCTCCGCCGCCTCGGCGGCATCGCGGAACCGCCGCTCGAGCCGATCGTTCCGTGCGAGCCGGAGATCTTCCACTACCGCAACAAGGTCGAGTACTCGTTCACGCGCACGGAGTCCGGGCCTGCGCTCGGCTTCCACCGGGCCGGCCGCTGGGACGAAGTGCTCGAGATCGAACGTTGCTGGCTGACGACGGGTCTCGGTAACGGGATCCGTGACGCCGTCCGCGACTGGGCGCGCGAGGAAGGACTCGAGGCCTATGACCAAGCCGACGGCACCGGGTACCTACGTCACCTCGTCGTACGCGAAGGGCGGAATACCGGCCAGGTGCTCGTCCAGCTCGTGACGGCTCCGGGCGAGAAGTTCGAGCGAGGCTACTTCGTGGAAGTCGTGCGCCGTTTTCCCGAGATGCGATCGGTGCACTGGGCGATCAACGACACGCCCGCCGAGGTGACGAACCTGCCGACGCAGCTCCTCTGGGGCGAGGAGGCGATCGAAGAAGAGCTCTGCGGCCTGCGCTTCCGCGTGCGGCCGAACGCATTCCTGCAGACGAACACCTGGATGGCGGAGCGGCTGTATGCGCTCGCCGCCGAGGCCGCCGCGCTCACCGGCGAGGAGACCGTCTACGACCTCTACTGCGGCATCGGCACGATCGGGCTCACGCTCGCGGCGCGCGCATTGACCGTGTGGGGTCTCGAAGTCTCGGAGGAGTCCGTCGCGTGCGCGCTCGAGAACGCGCAGCTGAACGGGATCACGAACGCTGCGTTCTTCGCCGGCAACGTGGGCCAGACGCTCGAGGAGCTACGCGAACGCGCGGGTGAGCCGGACGTCGTCGTCGTCGACCCGCCGCGCGCGGGCCTCGCAGGCAAGGCGCTGAAGCAAGTCGGTCGACTCGGCGCGCGCCGGCTCGTCTATGTCTCGTGCAATCCGACGACGCTTGCTTCCGACGCCAAGGTGCTGCGGGACGAGTACGGCTACGCACTCGAGCGGACGACGCCCGTCGACATGTTCCCGCACACGCCGCACGTCGAGTCGATTTCGCTACTCAGTTGCGTCGACTGACGCGCCTCGAGCGGTCTCGCGCACGTTTCGCCAGATCAGATCCGCGTTCGGAACGAGGAACGCGAGCGAGACGCCGATCAACGCCGGTAGCCCGTCCACGCCTGCTGCCTCGGCCGTAACGAGGGTCGCTGCGTACCCGACGAGCATCGCGACGAACGTCGCCCACACTCGCAGTCGGAAGCGCGCGGCTGCGCCGAGGAAGAGTGCGAAGAAGATGATGTCCGGCGGGCCGACGAACGACGCCCCGTGATCCGGCACGACGAAGCGGACCGCCACGTGGACGTACCACTCGATGTGATGTTCGGTGATCTTGTTCGTCGGTCCGTGCTGGCTGAAGACCGACGCCGAGTCGGCGAGCGGGATCACGAGCGCGACGAGCACGAGCCACCAGAGCTCCTCGAAGTACCCCAGTGCCCACCAGCCGAAGAACGCGTAGCAAAAAAGCTTCGTCAGGTTCGCGACGATCTCGAAGTCGGCGACCTCGCACACGATCGCTGCGATGCCGAGCGCCACAGTCGCCCCGAGCAGGATCGAGCTGCGCGCCTGCCAGAGCGGCAGGATCGGCATCAAGAGCGCAAGCGTCGTCGGGATGACGACGACGCAGAGGAGCGCAACGTCCGCGTCGTGCGAGAGATCGGGCAGGCTGCGGCGCACCAGGTCGTACGTGACGACGACGGCGAGGAGCGCGACGAAGGTCGCGATCCGCGCGCGGCTCAGTATGGGGGCAGCTCGGCCCACCACTGACCGAGCGGCTTGAACGCGTTCCAAAACGCCGTCTTCCGCGGCTGCTCGTCGAGCGAGTCGTCGATGTCGGGGACATACAGTGCGTCGGTCGTCGGCGTGAACTGCTGAAGCTGACCGACTGTCGGCTCGAGCGCGCGCGAGAGCGGGAACTCGATCGAGGTCACAAACGCAAGTGCAGACTCGCCCATCACGACGACAAGCTTCGGCTGCACGATGTGGAGCTCGCGCAGAAGCCACGGCCGCGATTCCTCCTCGTCGCTCGCCGCGAACTTGAGGCAGTTCGTTCCGTAGACCGCCATCGCGTCGACGTGCAGCCGCGCGAGCGACTTCTTGATCGCCTCGCCGCTTCGCCCGTAGAAGGCGACGCCCTCTTGAACCTCCGCGGCCCGCGGCTCGTGCTTCAGCAGGAAGACGTCGGCAAGTGGATGCCCCGAGCCGACGACGGGCGTCCGGCCCTGGGCGGCCTCGGCGATCTCGTGCCCGAGCGCATTGATCTCCGTGATCGCCTTTTGCAGGTACTTCTCGTAGATCTCGTCGGTTGGCACGGCGGTCACGGCGGCTCTTCGGTTTTCTCCCTCAGCGGACGCGTTCCTTGGCTTGCGCCACCCATTTCAGTCCTTGGAGGTAGACGAGCGACTTCGGTCGCCGCAGCACCTCCGCCGAATCGAGCGACGCCAGGAACTCTTCAGGCCCGTCGAAGCTCCGCATCCGTACGGCCCCGGTGCCGACGCCCGGCAGCACGTGGGCATCAGAGCCTGCGGCCATTCGCAGCCGGTACTTGCGGGCGAACCGCAGCGCCTCTTCGTTGTACGCCTCGAAGAGGAGCCGCGCGTTGTAGACCTCGAGCACGTCGATCTCCGGCAGGTGTTGATGCAGCGTCGCGGGGTCCGGAATCGAATGGAGCCGGTCGAACGGATGCGGCACGTAGACGATTCCGCCTTGCGACTTGATCGCCGCGACGGTCTCCGTGAACGTCAGGCCGCGCGGAATCTCTTCGTGGAGGAAGAGACCGATCACCTCTCCCTGCTCGGCGGTCTTGACCTCTTCGCCCGGAATGACGACGAGCTTCCGGTTGCGCGCGAGCTCGACTGCTTCGAGTGCGCCGCCGAGCTTGTTGTGGTCTGTGATTGCGATCGCGCCGAGCCCTTGCGCCTCTGCGTGGTCGAGCAGGTCGCGCACGTCGGTACCGCAGTCGTGCGACCAGCTCGTGTGCATGTGGAGGTCGGCGATGATCCAGTCGCGGTCGCGGAGCGCTCCGTTCGTCGCGGGCTCGTCACGGATCTTGTCGCGCCGGCGCGTCGCCAACGAGCGATAGAGCTCGTCGAGCTCGCGCGCGACGTCGGCGAACGTCGCCGCGTTCGCGCCGGCTCGTGCTTCCTTCGCGCGCCGCTCGCGGAATTTCTCGTCCTCCGTGAGCCGTGCCGCCTCGGCGGCCGCGAGCTCCGGTTGTTCGAGGACTCCGGCCGGCGCGGCGATCGCGCAGCCCGCCGCGGCGGCTTCGAGCGCGACGCGCTGGATCCCGGTGACGGCGGGCACGAAGATCGCGGCGTCGCGGAGCACGGCCGCGCGCGCGGCGCCGTCGAAGGCCGATCGGATCTCGAACCGTTCGCCGAGGCGAGACGGCGGCGTCGGCCGGCCGCTCAGCGGCTTCGTCCGCAGGACGACGAGCTCCCAATCGTCCTCCTGCGCGAGCTCGTCGACGACTGCGCGGTAGAGCCGGCGCTCTTGCGCGCTCCACTCGAGCACGACGACGCGCCGTTTCTGCTTCGGCTCGAAGAGCTTGGGATCGACGCCCGGAGACACGAGCTTGTAGTGACCGGGAAAGCGGAGGCCCGCAGCGTCGGCAACAGCGGGGCTTGTCGCGAGCAGCGCGTCGAGGCGCCCGAGCAGCCGCTCACGCTGCGCGCGTCCCGGCGGGTACCCGAGCCGGTCGGCTGACGAGAACGTCGCGACCGTGAGCGCGTCGGCGTCGCGGAGCGCGAGATACGGCAAGCTCGGCAGGCCCGGTTCGAATCCGTGCACGACGTCGAAGCGTCCGTTCGCGAGTGCGAGTGCAAGGTTCGCGCGCACGCCCACGGGAATTCCGACGCGGCTCCGTCGCGATACGGGTAGCGCCGGCGCAATTGCGACCACGTCTCCGCGCACACCGTCCGCGAGCGCGCGCCTGCCGGCGGCGATGTCGCGTGCGCGCGTCGAGGGCGCGAGCACCGTTACGTCGTGCCCGAGCTCGCGCAGGCCAGCCGCGACGCCTGCAACGTGCTCGTTCACGTCGTGGGGTCGCGACCAGGCGAAGGGAGTGACGAGGCAGACGCGCAACGTCATCTCCAGTCGAGTCTAGTCGGCCCTTGAAATCGCCTTTTGGAACGGAGTACCGTCAAGACGAGGCTGCGGCAAGGAAACGAGGAGGACGAAATCGTGGCGACCACGCATACGCAGCCTGCACGAGGATCGGAAACGACAGCGGCCCGCACGCTCCATCTGACGAATCCGCTGATGAAGGGGCCGGATATCGAGGAGCTGCAGCGGCTGCTCGCGCCCTACCATCCGGGCGACGTCGACGGCGAGTACGGCTCGTTCACCGCCGCGGCCGTCAAGCGCGCGAAGCTTGCGCTCGGCTATCCGCCGGCACAGTGCGACGGCAGCGCGGGCCCGAAGCTCGTTGCGTACCTCCAGGGCGAGCCGGTGCCGCCGGATTACCAGGCGCGGCAAAAGGCGAGAAGCCACGACGCCGCGAAGGAGCTCACCGTGCGCGAGCAGATTGTTGCGAATGCGCGCTGGGGGATCGCGCACGAGACGCAGATTCACTATCTCCAGTCGCGCCCGATGGAGGGCATCGCGAGCGCAAAAGATCTACCGCTGCGCGTGGACTGCTCCGCGTTCTCGACGCTCTGTTACGCGTGGGCGGGGGCACCGGACCCAAACGGCCTCGACTTCAACGGCCAGGGCTACACCGGCACGATGCTCGACCACATGATCCCGGTCCCGCTAGCGGCGGCACAGCCGGGCGACCTCGTCGTCTGGGGCAAGCGCCCGGGTCACCACGTGGCCCTCGTCCTCGAGAACGACGGTCATGACCCGCTCCTTTGCTCGCACGGTCAGGAGAAGGGGCCGCTCGAGATCCGCTTCTCCGTCGAGTGCAAGTTCCAGCCGACGCCGGCGAAGTTCCTCGCGCTGCCGGACTGGCGCGCCTGAGCTACGCCGGTACATCCGAGCGGCGCACCACGACGAACTCGCCGTCGCGCAGTCCGTACTCGCTTCCGTCGACCTCGACGACCCGCGCCTTGCCGCGCCCGTTCGCGGCGACGCTGACCACGCCGTCGAACGCAGCGAGGACACGTTCCGGCCGCAGTTCGGAGGTCGACGCGCGCCGGTAGCGCTCGACGATCGGAATTGCCGTCTCGCCGAACGCGGTCAGGATCAACAACACCGCGAAGAGTCGCCAGCCGCCGCCGTCGTCACGCAGCACCATCACGCTGAGCGTCACGGCCGACGCGAGCGCGCCCGCAGCCGTCGCGCGAAAGAGCGTCCGCGCGACGTACTCCGACAGCGTCATCAGGCGTGCGAGCGCGACGAGAAGAAGCGCGAGCGTCCAGATGAGCACGAGCCCAAGGGCCCGCCACCACTCGTCGCTCGAGTGGTCGTTCCAGATCTGCTCCACCCACAGGGTCCACGCAACCGCCGCCGTCGCGATCAGCGCGTAGGCGAGGACGAGCAAGGTCTCCCGATCGCGGAGCGCGAGTCCCGCGATGACGCACGAGCCGGCGACGTAGGTCGCGAAGATCGTGGCGAAGATCCGCCACTCTCCATCGTCGAAGCCCCCACCGCCGAGCACGGCCGCGATTGCAAGCAGCGCGGCGAGGGCAGCGACCGCCAGCGTTCCGAGGAGGAAGAGCCGGCGTAGCGACACGGTTACCCCTGCGTCGGCGCCTTCGCGTGCTCGCGTGCGTTCTCGCGGATGAACTGCTCCGTGAGCTCGTAGGCCTCGTCGTCGACGATCTGCTGCGCCGGCGATTTCATCAGGTACGAGCTGGGCCCGATCAGCGACCCCGCAACGCCATTGTTGAGCGCGAGCTTCGCGAGCCGAACCGCGTCGATCACGATTCCGGCCGAGTTCGGCGAGTCCCAGACCTCGAGCTTCAGCTCGACGTTCAGCGGCACGTCGCCGAAGGATGAGCCCTCCATGCGGATGTACGCCCACTTGCGGTCGGTGAGCCACGGCACGTAGTCGGACGGACCGACGTGCACGTTCTTCGCGCCGAGGTCGTAGTCGAGCATCGACGTGACCGCGTTCGTCTTCGAGATCTTCTTCGACTCGAGCCGCTCACGCTCGAGCATGTTGAGGAAGTCCGAGTTGCCGCCGACGTTCAGCTGCATCGTCCGGTCGAGGTGGACGCCGCGCTCACGGAAGAGCGACGTGAGCACGCGATGCGTGATCGTCGCGCCGACCTGCGACTTGATGTCGTCGCCGATGATCGGCAGGCCCTTCTCCTCGAAGCGCTTCTGCCAGTACGCCTCACGAGCGATGAAGACCGGCATGCAGTTCACCATCGCGCAGCCGGCCGAGAGGATCTGCTCCGTGTACCACTTCGTCGCTTCCTCGGAGCCCACCGGCAGGTAGTTGACGACGACGTCGGTCTTCGTGTCCCGGAGGATTCCGACGACGTCCGCAGTTTCGCCGGGCGCCTTCTCGACGACCTGCGAGATGTACTTCCCGAGCCCGTCGTGCGTCATTCCGCGCGAGACGGTGACGCCGGTCTGCGGCACGTCGGAGAACTTGATCGTGTCGTTCGGATGCGCCCAGATCGCGTCGGCGAGATCCTTGCCGACCTTGTCGGTCGTCACGTCGAACGCGGCCGTGAACTCGATGTCGCTGATGTGGTAGCCGCCGAGGTTCACGTGCATCAGACCCGGGACGAACTGATCGTCCGGCGCGTCCTTGTAGTACTCGCAGCCTTGCAGCAACGAGTTGGCGCAGTTGCCGACGCCGATGAGCGCGACGCGGACCTTCTCGTCGCTTCCGTGCGTTCCGTTCCGGCTATTGCCGTTCGTCGATGCCATCGTTCCCTCCGCGGAGCTGAAGTTGTTTTCGGACATGAAGGATGCGCTGGGCGACCGTGATCCACGCGGCGGCCGCGAGCAGGTAGATGAACCATTGGAGCGCGCCCCAGGGCGCGAAGACGAGGCCCGTCGAGATCGCTACGACGCGTTCCGCACGGCCCCCGATGCCGACGTCGCCGCGGAAACCGAGTAGCTCGGCCTTCGCACGCGTGTACGAGACGAGGAACGAGCCCGCGATTGCCGCCATCGCGAATGCGAGCGCGATCGTGTTCCCCTGCCGCGCGAACACGAGGCCGATCGCGGCGATCATCGCGCCTTCACCGACGCGGTCGAGGCTCGAGTCGAGAAATGCACCGAAGGGCGTCGACTTGCCACCGGCACGGGCGAGTGCACCGTCGAGGACGTCGGCGATCGAGCCGACGAGAAACACGATCGCGCCGAGCCAGTAGAAGAGGATCTCGTTGCGGTACTCGAAGAAGACGAGCACCGCGGCTGCGAGGCAGAGGCTGACGCCGGCCGCGGTGAGCGCATTGGGCGTGAGTCGTGTCCGCGCGAGACCGAGGACGGAACGCGAGGCGAGCGAGCGAGCGCCCGTCGTGTACCCGTGCTGAATCCGCCTGAGCGGATTACCGCCTACGTCTGAGGATCGCACACTTGCTATGCCTGCAGGATAGCAGGTTTGCGATCAGGCAGGAGCTTCCGTCGGGCGCCGGCTGAACGCTCGCTCGAGTCGCGGAACCGCGACGAGCGCAAACGCGCCGACAAGCGCGCCGCCGACGATGTCGAGCCAGAAGTGGTTCGCCGTCGCCATCACGCAGAACCAGACCCATACCGGCCAGAGCAGCCACAACACCTTGCCGATGCGGTTCTTGACGACGCTCGAGAGGATGATCCCGACGATCAGCGCGTCGGCCGCGTGGAGGCTCGGCATCGCCGCGTACGGGTTCGCGAGCGCCGCCAGGGCACCGCTCGTGTGGTTCACGCCGTCGACGAAGCCGTAGTCGGTGAACATCCACGGGGGCGCCGTCGGAACTGCCGCGTAGCCGACGAGCCCGAGCATGTTCGCGAGCAGGATCGTGTTACGGAAGCGCGCGAACGACTCGTGCCGTCGGAGGTAGACCCAGAGCAGCGTGACGCAGAGCACCGTGAACTCTGAGTTCCAGTATGTGTAGGCAGCGAGCTTCAGGAGCAGGTCGGAGGAATCGGCGACCCGCTGCGCCGTCTGCTCGAAGAGGCTGTTCGTCAGGCCTTGCTCGAAGTCGATAACGCGGAGGCCGTTCTGGAACGCCTTCGTCGGGTTCTGGTCGACGAATCCGCGCACGAGCTGGTACGCGAAATAGAACCCGCACCAGATCACGCACTGGCGAAACAGGTCTGCGTAGCCGCGAGGTAAGAAACGTCGGCCGGCTGCGATCGCCGCTGACATCGATCGGATTCTAGAGGCCCTGACGGCGGCTACGGAAGGGTGAATTTACCCGCCGATTTGCGACATCGAGCGCGTCGCGCGGACGAACCCGGGCTCGTTGATCCGGTGCTTCAGCTCCTTGTGGGCGACCGCGTGGCGGATCGCGGCCGCGAGCTCGTCATCGGTCGAACCATCGCGCAGCGGCGTCTTCAGATCCCACTCCCGGCGCGAGAAGAGGCAGGTCCGGAGCTGACCGTCCGCGGTCACCCGGATCCGGTCGCACGAGGAGCAGAAGGGCTCGGAGACGGGGTTGACGAACCCGAGCTCGCCGGCGCCGTCCGCGAACCCGAAGCGGCGCGCGGTGGAGGACGCCTTCGCAGGCAGCTCCACGAGCGGCCCGTGCTCGGCTTCGATCAGAGCGCGGATCTCGCCGCCGGTCAGCACCTGGTCGTCGCGCCAGACCTCGTCTGCGTCGAGCGGCATGAACTCGATAAAGCGGACGACGTACGGCTTTCGGCGCGCCAGCTCGGCGAGTGCCGGAACCTCATCTTCCGTGAAGCCCTTGATCGCGACGCAGTTGATCTTGATCGGTCGGAGCTCCGGGTAGCGCTCGGCCTCGGCGAGACCGGCGAGCACCTGATCGAGCGCGTCGCGTCGCGCCAGCTCGGCGAAGCGGGTGTGGTTGAGCGAGTCGAGCGAGACGTTGAGGCGCTGCAGGCCCGCGTCGACGAGCGGTTTTGCGAGGCGGTCGAGGAGCACCCCGTTCGTCGTCAGCGAAAGGTCGTCGACGCCCGGTGTGGCCGCGAGCAGCTCGACGAGCTGCGGCAGGTCGCGGCGGATCAGCGGCTCGCCGCCGGTGAGCCGCACCTCGTGCACACCCATCGCGGCGAGGACGCGAACGAGGCGCGCGATCTCCTCGAACGTGAGCACCTCGGCGCGCGGCAGCCATGTGAGCCCTTCCGCCGGCATGCAGTACGTGCAGCGGAAGTTGCACTTGTCGGTGACGGAGACGCGGACGCTTTCGATCCGGCGGCCCCAATTGTCGACGAGCGGCTCCACGTAGAGAGGGTATCCGCAGAGTTGCGGTCTACAACCCCGCGGCGAGCTCGCCGAGCGCATCGCCCGCGTTGCCGACGAGCGAGGGCCCGTGCCCGAAGCAGATCGTCTGCGGCTCGAGGCCTGCGATCGTGTGGACGGCCGCCCGGGCCTGCTCGGCGTCGGCTGTGAGCTCGGGCGGCGAGCCGGCGAGACCTTCGCGGTTGTTGACGCAGTCGCCCGCGATCAGCACGCCGTCGCGCCGGAGGTAATACGCGACGTGGCCGAGCGTGTGGCCGGCGGTGTCGAGGACTTCGATGCCGCCGTGGAAGGGCAGGGTCTCGGTGGGCTGTACGCGTTCGTCGACCCGACCCCAAATGCGAGTCTCGCCGCGGCGGCTCGGCGCGGCGCCTTCGATCACGTTCGCTTCGTGCTCGCTCGCGTAGACGCGCGCGCCGGTCGCCTCGACGAGAGCGGCGAGGCCGCCCACGTGATCCGGATCTGCGTGGGTGATCAGGATCCTCGTGAGCTCTCCGTGTGCGCGGCCGAGCGAGCCGAGCGCCGCGAGAATCTCTTCGTCGGCACCGGGTATGCCGGTGTCCACGACCGTCACTTCGTCCTCGACGATCAGCGTCGGCCCGCCGAGAATCTCGGGCAGATGGTGGATCGTGGGCGCGATCTGCTCGATCACGGCGGTCCGCCTCGCTCGGCCCACACCTTCGCGATCTCGATGACCGTCGCGGCGGCGAGGCCCATGTCCTCGACGCAGATCCATTCGCGCTGGCTGTGCGCCTGCTGGCCGCCGGTGAAGACGTTCGGCGTCGGAAGTCCGCGCAGCGTCAGCTGCGAGCCGTCCGTGCCGCCGCGGATCGGCGTCTCGAGCACCTCGAGACCGACGCGGCGAACGGCTTCTTCCGCCGCACCGAGGATCTCCGGACGCTCGCGCAAGACCGCGCGCGGGTTGCGGTAGGTGATCGACGACTCGACGTCGACCGTGGCGCGCGAGTCCAACGCCGCGACTTCGGAGGCGATGTCGCGAAGAAGCTGAACGTGTTGCTCGAGCACGTCGTCCTCGAAGTCGCGGACGATGAAACGAAGCTCGACCTCGCCGTCCTCGCCGCTGATCATGTTCGGGTGGACGTAGCCCTCGCGACCCTCGGTCGTCTCGGGCGAGAGTGTGTCCTTCGGCAGCCGTGTGAGGATCTCGGCGGCGAGCTTGACCGCGTTCACCATCCGGTCCTTTGCCCAGCCCGGATGGATGCTGCGGCCTTTGATTCGCATTCGGACGCCGGCTGCGGAAAAGGTCTCGTGCTGGAGCTCACCGGCCGTGGAGCCGTCGAGCGTGTACGCGGCGGTCGCGCCGAATCGTTCGAGATCGAAGTACTGCGTGCCGGTGCCCACCTCTTCGTCCGGGTTGAACGCGAGACGCAGTCGCCCGTGCGGCACCTCCGGATGCCCGATCAGATATGACGCCGCGGCCATGATCTCGGCGATGCCCGCCTTGTCGTCCGCGCCGAGGAGCGTCGTGCCGTCGGTCGTGATCAAGTCGTGGCCGACGTGGTGCTCGAGCTCGGGCATCTCCGCGGGATCGAGCACCTGCGACGGATCAGCCGGCAGCGTGAGTCGGCCGCCTTCGTAGCGCGTGCGCTGCGGCTTCACGTTCGCGCCGGTCACGCTCGGGCTCGTGTCGACGTGCGCGAGGAAGCCGATCGTCGGCACGTCGTGGTCGACCGTCGCGGGCACGGTCGCCATCACGTAGCCGTACTCGTCGAGCTCGACGTCCTCGGCGCCGAGCTCGCGCAGCTCGTCGGCGAGCATACGCAGGAGGTCGAGTTGCTTCTCCGTGCTCGGGTAGGTCTCGGCGTCCTCGGCGGATTGAGTGTCGACCTGCACGTAGCGCATGAAGCGTGCGGCCGCGTCTTCGGCGAGCTGTTGCACGAGGTCGCCGGGAACCATGCCGCTTGCCATTCCGGAACTAATAGCGTCCCGCGGCGTGCCGCTGCTTGCGCTCGTCGCCGTGACCGCCGTGTGGGGCCTCACCTTCGTGCAGGTGAAAGACGCGGTCGCGATCTATCCGCTCTTTGCGTTCCTCACGTGGCGGTTCGCGATCGCGTCGCTGACGCTTGCGGGTCCCGGTCTGCGCCGCCTCGGGTCGCTGGGCGCCCGCGGCACGGCTGAGGCGGCGCTGCTCGGCCTCTTGCTCGCGGCCGGTTACGCGTTGCAAACCGCGGGGCTCGAGCGGACGACGGCTTCGGGTGCTGGCTTCGTCACCGGTATGTACGTCGTGCTGACGCCGCTCCTCGCGTTGCTCCTGTTTCGAACGCGCGCCTCTCGGGCCGCCTGGTTCGGCGTCGTCCTCGCGACGATCGGGCTGGCGCTGCTCTCCGGCGTGCACGCGGACTCGCCCGCCGGCGATCTGCTCGTCCTCGGCGCCGCCGCTGTCTACGCGCTGCAGATCGTTCTGATGGAGCGCTACGCGCCGCTGCGCGATCCGCTGGCGCTCACGCTCGTGGAGATGCTTGCCGCGCTCGCCGGTCTTGCGATCGTCGCCGGTGCACGCGGCGAGCTCGACACCGCGCCGCATGGGTGGACGGTGTGGAGTGCGCTGCTCGTCACCGGCATCTTCGCGAGCGCGCTCGCCTTTCTCGTCCAGAGCTGGGCGCAACAGCGAACGAGCGCGATGCGCACCGCACTCGTGTTTGCGCTGGAGCCTGTCTTCGCAGCGCTCTTCGGGATCACGCTCGACGGCGACAGGCTCGGCGCTGTCGGCTGGGGAGGGTGCGCGGTGATCTTCGCGGGCATCGTCGTGGCCGAGCCGGCGGCGGCATCGACGCTTGCCCGCCTCGTCCGTCGAGCGCCGCGGTGAGTCAGGCGTGCGGCGGCTTCGGGCCGGCGACGAGCGCGGAGACGCTCATGGCGCCGTGCTCGCACACGGGCGTCGGCGGCTGAACCGGCGCAACCGCTGTCGCTCCGCCCGGCGGAATCGCGACGCGCACGCGATACGCCGTCGGCTCGCACCGCGACCCTGACTCGCCGGGACCGGGAACGTCCGGGCTGAACCGCGCGCTCGCGCTCGCGAAACCGCCCGGCCGGAGGACGACCCGCGCCGCCGTCAGCGCGCCGCGATTCTCCGCGCTCACCTTCGTCGGCAGCTTCCGTCCGTAACGGCCAACGAGCTGCAGTGCCGGCAGGCCGGAGACAAAGCAGGCCGCGCGGCCGCGGTTCCGCACACGAAGCGCATAGCCCACGTTGCCGGCGCCGCGACTGCCGGAAATCACCGTGAAGCTCGCGGAGAGCCGGGTGCCGTGGCACGCCGGAATCTCGGCAGCCACTCGTCCGGCGGCGGGCGCCGCGAACGCCGCTACGAGGGCCGCTGCAAGCGCGATCCGCAAGCTTCCAGCGTAGTGACGGACGGCCCCAAGGATCTGCTATAACGAGGCTTAGATTTTCTCAGCAGCGAAGGGGGACTGAAACAACTATGGCAAAGACGATCGGCATCGACCTGGGCACGACCAACTCGTGCATGGCCGTGCTGGAGGGCGGCGAGCCGACCGTGATCCCGAATGCGGAGGGCGGACGAACGACTCCGTCCGTCGTCGCGTTCGCGAAGGACGGTCAGCGGCTCGTCGGCGCCCCGGCGCGGCGGCAGCAGGTCACGAATCCGCAGAACACGATCTTCTCGATCAAGCGCTTCATGGGCCGCAAGTACGACGAGGTCTCGGAAGAGATGAAGATCGTCCCGTACGAGGTGACGAAGGGCCCGAACGACGACGTGCGCGTCCAAGCGGAGGGCAAGGAGTACGTGCCGCCGGAGATCAGCGCGATGATCCTGCAGAAGCTGAAGCAGGACGCGGAGGCGTACCTCGGCGAGTCCGTCACGGACGCCGTGATCACGGTGCCCGCGTACTTCAACAACGCGCAGCGCGAGGCGACGAAGGACGCCGGCAAGATCGCCGGCCTCAACGTGCTGCGGATCATCAACGAGCCGACGGCCGCGTCGCTCGCGTACGGGCTCGACAAGGAGTCCGACCAGGTCGTGCTCGTTTTCGACCTCGGTGGCGGCACGTTCGACGTGTCGGTGCTCGAGATCAGCGAGGACGGCGTCTTCGAAGTGAAGTCGACCGCAGGTGACAACCACCTCGGCGGCGACAACTGGGACAAGGCGATCGTCGACTGGATGGTCTCGGAGTTCAAGAAGGACCAGGGCATCGATCTCGCCGCTGATCGCATGGCGCTGCAGCGTCTGTACGAGGCTGCGGAGAAGGCCAAGATCGAGCTCTCGTCCACGATGACGACGCAGATCAACCTGCCGTTCGTCACCGCGACGCAGGAAGGGCCGAAGCATCTCGACTTGACGCTCACGCGCGCGAAGCTCGAAGAGATCACCGCCGATCTGCTCGAGCGCACGGTCGGGCCGACGAAGCAGTCGCTCTCCGACGCGGGGCTCAACCCGTCGCAGATCGACCAGGTCGTGCTCGTCGGCGGAATGACGCGCACGCCCGCGGTGCAGGCGAAGGTCAAGGAGCTGATCGGCAAGGACCCGCACAAGGGAGTCAACCCTGACGAGGTCGTCGCCGTAGGCGCTGCGCTGCAGGCCGGTGTGCTCAAGGGCGAAGTCAAGGACATCCTGCTTCTCGACGTCACGCCGCTGTCGCTCGGCATCGAGACGAAGGGTGGCGTCTTCACCCGGCTGATCGAGCGCAACACGACGATCCCGACGAAGAAGTCCGAGACGTTCACGACCGCTGACGACAACCAGCCGTCGGTCGAGGTGCACGTCCTCCAGGGCGAGTCGGAGATGGCGCTCTACAACAAGACGCTCGGCAAGTTCCACCTGACGAACATCCCGCCGGCGCCGCGCGGCATTCCTCAGATCGAGGTCACGTTCGACATCGACGCGAACGGGATCATCAACGTCTCTGCGAAGGATCGCGGCACGGGCAACGAGCAGCAGATCCAGATCACCGGCGGCTCGGGCCTGAAGGACGACGAGGTTCAGCAGATGATTCGCGACGCTGAGTCGCATGCCGACGAGGCGCGCCGGCTGCGCGAGGTCGCAGACGCGCGGAACCACGCCGAGACGCTCGCGTACCAGACCGAGCGCACGCTCAAGGAGCATCGCGACAAGATCGACGAGGCCGAGGCTTCGACCATCGAGGGTCGTGTCATGGAACTCCGGCAGGCGCTCGAAGGTGACGACGTCGCGGAGATCAACGCGAAAACAGAGGCGCTGCAGGAGGCCTCGCACAAGCTCGCCGAGGCCGTGTACGCGCAGGCCACCGCGCAGGCACAGGCGTCGAGCGGCGGCTCCGACGGCGCGTCCGCAGACGACGAGGTCGTCGAAGAGGGCGAGTACGAGGTCGTCGACGACGCCGAGGAGGCGAAGGCGTAGTCGTGACTGACGCTCGCGAAATCCAGGACGGCGAGGCGACGGAGCCTTCTGTCCGCGATAGCGGACCAGTGGACGGTCCCCGGGGGAATCGGGAGGTTCCCCCGGCGCCAGCGGAAGACGAACGCCTCGCCGCACTCGAGGATCAGCTGAAGCGCGTCGCCGCGGACTTCGACAACTACCGCAAGCGCGCTGCGCGCGAGCGTGAGGAGATCGTCGCGCACGCGAACGAGCGTCTCGTTAAGGAGCTGCTTCCTGTGCTGGACGACCTCGAGCGTGCGCTCGTCGCGGCCGCCGAGCACGAAGAGGCTGTGCTCGAGGACGGCGTGCGGCTCGTCTATCGCTCGCTCGCGCAGCTCCTCGAGCGCCAGGGTCTCCAGGAGATCGCAGCCGACGGCAAGTTCGATCCGCACGTGCACGAAGCGCTGCTCTCGCAGCCGTCGGAACGCGAAGAGGGCGACGTGATCGACGTCGTGCAAAAGGGTTACCGGCTCGGATCGCGCGTGTTGCGGCCGGCTCGCGTCGTTGTCGCCGCCGCGCCGGAGCCGCTTCCGGAGGACGACGAGGACTGACGTGCCGTCGCTTTACGACACGCTCGGCGTCCAGAAGAACGCCACGCAGGACGACATCAAGAAGTCGTACCGCAAGCTCGTGCGCGAGTACCACCCGGATCGAAATCCGGGCGACGCGTCGGCCGAGGAGAAGTTCAAGGAAGTCCAGACGGCGTACGACGTGCTTTCCGATCCGGAGAAGCGCAAG